>CASEFZ010000023.1 GCA_949287395.1 uncultured Verrucomicrobiota bacterium | reverse complement strand
GATATGTACCTATTGCTTAGGACAGCCGCCTCCACAAGAGCCCTGTCTTGTATCCGAACCCCGTGGTAAGTCTCAAACCTCTCCTTGAGGCCGCGCAATATTGCTATTGTGTTCTCGACGTCAGGCTCACCTACATAGACGCTTTGGAACCGGCGTTCAAGAGCGGGATCCTTTTCTATGTACTGGCGGTATTCGTCCAGCGTTGTCGCGCCCACGCAGCGCAGCTCGCCGCGCGCAAGCATCGGCTTTAGCATATTCGAGGCGTCCAAAGACCCCTCTGTGCGCCCGGCCCCAACAATGGTGTGAAGCTCGTCTATGAAAAGGATTATCTTACCGTCGCTCTCGCGTATCTTATTAAGAACCGCCTTAAGGCGCTCTTCAAACTCTCCGCGGTATTTCGCTCCGGCAATTAGAGAACCCATATCCAGCGCAAACACACTCTTGTCCTTCAGGCCTTCCGGGACGTCTTCGCGCACTATCCGCTGCGCCAGTCCTTCGGCTATGGCCGTCTTCCCGACGCCGGGCTCGCCTATCAAAACGGGGTTGTTCTTCGTCTTCCTTGAAAGTATGCGTATAACCCTGTTGATCTCGTCGTCGCGCCCTATGACCGGGTCAAGCTTTCCCTCGCGAGCAAGCTTTACAAGATCGGCGCCGTATTTTTCCAAAACTTCGTAAGTTGCCTCGGGCGTCTTTGTGTCGACGCGCGCATTGCCGCGCATAGACCTTACAACGTCCTTGACGCTGTCCACAGTTATCTTAAGGCTTCTCAAAAGCGCCGCTATGTCCTCTGCATCAGGGCGATCAATTATCGCCATAAACAGGTGCTCTGTGGAAACGTATTCGTCTCCCATGCCCTTTGCCAACTTCGCGGCTTCATCAAACACATTCGACAACGCCGAGCTCACATAGACATCGCCCGCGTCTCCGCTGACCTTTGGGAGCGAATCCAACGCCCTGCGTATCCCAAGCTCAAGCGCCGCGCGCTTGTCGGAACCAAGCCTGTTTAATACAAGCCCCACAATTCCGCCCTCTTGAGCAACAAGGCTGGCGAGTAGATGAATCGGCCTAATTTCGGTATTTCCCCTATTCTTGGCTATTTCCCTCGCGCCGTTTATCGCCTCGACGCTCTTTTCGGTAAATTTATCAGGATCTATATTGCTCATAACACCTTTCTCCAGCACGTAGCGTGCCAGTTTCACACAGCGCTATAATACGACATTTGCGCGCGTCGCATTGTTCCAAGAGTGACAAAAATTCACACCCCAGGCACCTTTTGTCACACGCATGCCCAGCCACTACTTGCCGAATTTCGGCAAAAATTTCGAGAGCACCCCAACAATATCCTCTCGCGGGATCCCGTTTTCCTGCATCGAAAACGCAAGCCTTACCAAATTTTCGGCCCCGCGGCGCGCCTCCATAATGCGGCAAATCTCCGCGCACTCTTTAAGCTCTTTCAGGGCAACAGTCTTATCTTTTAAGTACGCCGCCGACGCTATTTTTACGTAGCGGGGAAAATAATCCCCAATGCTCAGCGCCAGCATTCTGTCCTGGGAAGAATTCAGTTTCGTCAGTTTCCCCGACAGGAAATTCAGAGCCCCAACCTCGTCTCCCAGGGCAACCATGTTCGAAGCCGCCAATAAATATACACGCGCGAGCTCCGCGCGCGATTTTACAGACAAAGACGCCGGCACCTCCGTAGTCAGCACCTTTCGGTTTATTTTGTCGGCAAGTTTTGCGTCTATTTTCAACAATCTGTTCGACAGTTCCGCAAATTTTTCCATGTTGCGCACAAAATCCATGCCGTCCTTGCCGTCGGCGCCGCGATACTCTGCCATCCAAGAATCTCCGCCCCCAAGGTCTATCTTTGAAATCGCCGATGCGAATACGGAATCGTCGCCCGAATTCTCCCCAAGCCTCAACAAAGCCGCCCTCCGCAAATTCTTATCTTCCACCGACAGCGCCGCATTTATGGCCTTAGAGCCAACCGCGCCAGTCGCGTTTTCCGCCAGGGACGCATAAAAGGCGTCCTTAGCCGCAGCGTTTGCAATCTTTGCCCCAACGCGCATGGCCGCGTCAAAATCGTCAGCATTTTTAATATTCTTGGAAACAATTCCCATTATGTTCACCAGGGGCCCCTGGGTTTTTATCCCGTCCGCTATGCCTATGGCCTCTTTTACGGCTCCAAACTTGACATATACGGCAGCTATCCTCCCCATTGCCAAATCTCTCACATTCTGCATGGTGATATTCTGGGAAGTCTTTATGGCGGAATCGAGCACCTTTAGGAATTCCCCCGGGTTCGAAAGAGACCTTGCAATATCCGCCTTTTTATCAAGGGCGTCTATCGCGCGCAAGTCATAGCTCACAAGAGCCGCGTTTGTGCGCGCCTGGGAAAGAAACGCCGCCTCGTCTTTTATTCTTTGGAGCGGCTTCGCTGCGGAAGCCTTTTTATTTTCTGCGGCGCCTTTTTCAGCCTTATCGCCCCACAGCTTTGCATACTTTTGCGTTATTTTCACCCTGTCGGAAGTGTTAAGGACATTAGCCATGCAAGCCGCAACCGCCGCTTTTGGATCTTTAAAGAAATTGCTTTCGCCGCGCGCGCACTTGTCAAGTATGCATTCCGCAAGCGCCGCAAACGCGCCCTGTCTCGACTCCGCGTCGGGGCGGCTTGCAGCAATTGCCCACGCCACGGAAAACTCCCCGGTATTTGGCGCATTGTAGAGCTCCAGCTTTTTAAGCATGTCGCCCGCAAGCACTTTAAACGAACACGGACCAATCTGCGTGTCGGGCCTGCTCACCAGCATCAGAGCCACCTGGGATTCTGGGTACTGGCGCACTATCTCGTCCACTTCGGCCTTTGCCTCTTCGCACATGGCTTTCGCTGAAACATAGTCTGCCGCATCAAATTTTGAAGCCGCCTCCGACACTTTTATCGACGCGCCAACAAACCTCTTGTTCGCCTCCTTATCCGGATCTGAACACCCGGCCAATGCAAGCGCAACCCCGAGAAAAAACGCCATGTAATATTTTCGCATAGGGCGCATTTTGCCAATATCCCCCAGAAAATGCAAAATAATTATTCCCCCATAATTCCCTTTTAGAGAGCGTACAAAACTTCCCTCACATCGGCTCGCGCACGGATACATCCTTCCTTCGCGAGGCGGGCCACACGCGGAAATCCGCCAACTTCCCGCCCTTTACCGAGCCAATCAAAACCGTATTTTTAGCCGCGCGCAGCTTAAATTCGCAATCCCAATCTTTGGGCCAAGCAGGCAAGAGAACTATTTTGTCGCCGTTTTCCTGAATTAGCATTCGCTGAAGCGCAACGCTGCCTGACCCGTTGTTGTCGAAGTCGGGTATATAGTCGTTGTAACCCCTTGCAAACATGGGGAAAGCTGTGCCGCCCTCGCCGTATTGGCTGAAACGACGAATCAGCAAATTCTTTGCGTCGGCGGCCATGCCTGCATGGGCAAAAAATATTTCGTCTTGATTCCAGCAAAACCCGCCCTTGAATTTTCTGGCCGCAACCGTATCTTTCAATATCGCCTCGTTCCCCTTCGCCACACCAAAAATATCGTAGGGAAATGCCGCATACAGTTCGGGATTTTCGCTGTTGAGGGAAACTGTCATCACCTTCTCGCCAAAGGCCAAAACCTCGCGCCCGTTCTCCGCCACGCGCTTGGGCAGTTCCGGCAAAATTGCCCGAAGCTGGCGCCAGTCGGAAAGATATTCGGAAGGGACGCCCCCCATATCCAGAAGCTCGTCCAGCACCGCGCGCAAGCCAGCCACGTCGGGCATATTGTTCTTTGTGTACCAATAGGTCTCAAGCGCCTGGCTGGGCTCTATGTTCAACTTCCCGTCCGATTCCCGTGGAAAGTGCAAAGCATAAAACAGCAACACCTGCCGGCAAAACGGCAGCATTGTCTCTTTGAAAAATTTTTCGTCGCCGGTGTGGCGATAATATTTTATCGCCATATAGCAAAGCTCAAGGCCGCTGTTGAAGTGGGTGTTGTGGTATCCCATCCACTTGTAATCTCCAATCTGCACGCGCGTGGGCAACATGTCGCCGTTTATGTATTCCTGCGGGCGCGCCTGTTGTGAGCCGTTGGCGGCAACAGGCGGCATCAAATGCGCGCGCTCCACCTTGCCGGCGGCGGTATCCATCTCATAAAGGCCTTCGGCGTTGCGTCTAAATTTGAATGCGCCGCCGTCGCCTATTTCGTCGCCCGCTATCTCGCAATTTTCCCGAAAGTACGCGCCGTCGATTCCAAACCACATCTTGGTTATAGCGCGCCGTATTGGCAAAAGCCTGGCGTAATGGTCGAAGAACGGGCGCATTAAATCGTAGTCTCCGGCCTGGAGCATGGGCCAATAAAGCAGCCTCTGGTTTTGGAACGTGTGCCGGCGGCCCCAGTTGCGGGTGTCCTCGCTAAAATCCTTTCCCCTGTATTTCATCGGGAATGTGAAAAGCCCTCCGTTGAATTTGACCTGCCTCGGCCCGCGCGACTGGCAGGCCATCATGTAGCGCTGGACGTTGTAGTGCTGGGAAACAATGTACCCCGTGTCGGGCTCGTTCCTGTGGCCGAACTTCTTGTGCGCAGTTTGCTTGCAGCGCAAGTTTTCGGGAATGTCGGTGCTTGTGGCGCAAATGTAGCTTCTGTCCCAAAAACCGGCCCACCACTTTTTATGCGCCGGAAAATCGGATCCTTTTGAAACGGCTTCCGCGCACCTTTTCAAAAGCCCGTCCATCTCCGCGGAGTTTTTCGCATAGCCCGAAACTACGCCTATCCTGATTTCAAAGTTTTTCCCGCTGCCCTTTAGTTCTCCCCCATCAAGCTTCAACCCGTCGGCCTCAACCCTTCCGACAAATGCGTGGTGCAAAAGCGGGTCGGGCACCTTCTCGAGGTCGATTATCTCATGGGCAATCCTGTACAAATTCATATTTTCCGCAAACGCGCTCTCCGCATTTTTGTGATACCACACTATCGCGTTTTCGGTGTTTGCGGAAACGTCCTGGGATAGCCTTCTTTCCCACGACTGCCTTTCTACGGAAACGCCCAATTCAGACTCGGACTTTATTTCCACCGTGTACACCGGATTATTCGCGTCCGCCCAAATTTTTATTTTCACCCCGCCCGCCGAAATTCTTACGCACCCGTCGTCTATGTCCAGCCTCTGTTTAAAATCCGCTCCCGCAAAAGGATTTTTTGAAAACGCAATTTTTACGCGCCCCGTTTTCAGGGAATCTCCAACGCCGTCATAGGCGTCGTTTTTGCTTAAAAGCAAATAGAGCGAATCTCCTTGCGTATAAACATTGGCCGCTATGTCTCCGTTGCCGATGGGCATGCTGTCAGCCGCCGATTTTCCGGGAGAGTTGAAGGTATACGCATACCTTTTCATAAGCTCGCTCCCAGACTCTTGCGCATTTGCAAATCCGAACGCAAAAACTAAAACTGCAAAAAATAATCTTCCCATATTCCCTCCTGCCCAAGGCAAACCCAATTTATGCAAACTATTAGCCCCAGGAATAAGGTCAAACAAATAACCCGCCAAAACTTCTCAACGCCCGCATGCGTACCCTTATAAAATTCCACAAATAAACTAAAACCGGCACTCAAAAATTCCCCGCCTGCAACTTAACTTTAGTGTTCCATTTCCAATGTGAAAGCAGCAACATTCCCCTATTTTTCCTTTATGCCACGGGGAACATGCGCCCTATGCATAAACATAAAAAAGACGGGCAAAAAAAGCCCGTCCTACAAAATTCCCCAATATCTTCCACCTTGCAAGGCGCGCCAAAGCGACCCGCCTAATGGGCGGCTAATCGCGCCTGCCGCTGGCCGCCGCAAGCATGTACAAAAGCCACCCCAAAGAGCTTACAAAGGCCGCCACATACGTAAACGCTGCGGAATCCAAGACATTTTCAACTCCTTTGGCCTCGTCCGAGCCCACAATTCCCAACGCGCTCAAGTGCGCCTTTGCCCGCGTTGAGGCGTTAAATTCAACGGGCAGCGTGACCAGCTGGAATACCGCCAATATAAGATATATTGCCACCCCTATGTAAAGAGTCGCGATGCTGTGAAACAGAAAGAAACCGCCTATCATTACTATCGGCAACAGCTGGCTTGCAAAGGTTGTAATCGGAACCAGCGCCATGCGCAAATTTAGCGGAGCATAGCCAACTTTGTGCTGTATGGCGTGCCCGGCCTCGTGGGCCGCCACACCAAGAGCCGCAATAGAGCTGCCAAAATAATTTTCTCTGCTCAGCGACAACACCTTCCTGGAGGGGTCGTAATGGTCTGTCAAATGCCCCTCTATGCACTCTATCTCAACATCGTTTATCCCGGCCGAGCGCATGACGGCCTCCGCGGCGTCCCTGCCCGTAATCCCGGAGCGCGACGCCACCTCCTTAAAACGTCCGTAAGAGCTTGTCACCCTCATCTGCGCATACAAGCCTATTATCAGCGGTACCACTATCAAAACTAAAAAAGTCATATATTTTTCCTTTATCGTAAAAAATACAGTTTAACTAAAATAGTCACCAAGAAAATACTTTTTTTTAACCCAGCAATCCGCAACCGCAGAATTTGCCCCATGTTCAAACACATTTACCCCAACTTCCCAACGTAAATTTGCGCCCACCCGCACCGCCATGCAACAAATTCTTCCCGGACAAATTCTAACCTCCCCAAGAACGCCGCAACCGCAAAAGCTTCCCCCCACCGCAACAAACATGCGCAAATAAAAAAGCCGGAGGAACACCCCTCCGGCTTTCGCAAAAACGGAATATTCAGCCTACGCTCTTTCCGCCAAATACTTGTATTTTGCCCAGCGCGCGTTCACGAACTCCTGAGCTTCGGCCTCCAACATCGCCGCGCGCTCCGGATTCGACATCTTCAACATCTTGAAGCGGTTTTCCACGCCCATGTACTGCGCCACCGGAATCTTCGGGTCGGCCGAATCAAGCTTGAACGGATTTTCGCCCTTCGCCGCCCTGCGCGGGTCGTAGCGGTACAGCGGCCAATAGCCGGAATTTACCGCCGCCTTCTGCTGGTCGGGACCGTTTACAAGGTTGTACCCGTGCGAAATGCAGTGCGAATACGCTATTATCAACGACGCCCCGTCATAGCTGTTCGCCTCCGTGAACGCCTGTATCGCCTGCGTGTCCTTAGCGCCTATGGCTATCTGCGCAACATAGACATTTCCGTAGGTCATGGCCAGCATTCCAAGATCCTTCTTGAAATTGCCCTTGCCCTCCGACGCAAACTTCGCAACCGCGCCAACCGGCGTGGATTTGCTCATCTGTCCGCCCGTGTTGGAATAGACCTCAGTGTCAAGCACAAGAACATTTACATTCTTGCCGCTCGCCAAAACGTGGTCGAGGCCGCCGTATCCGATATCGTACGCCCAGCCGTCGCCGCCGACAATCCACACAGTCTTCTTGACGAGGTCGTCCGCCAACATGGCAAGCGAGCGCGCCGCATAGGAATTGTCTCCGGCTATCTTTTGCTTGAGAGCCGCTACCCTTTCGCGCTGCGCGGCTATGCCCGCCTCTGTGGACTGGTCGGCGTCCAAAATCGCGCCCACAAAATCGTCGCCCAGCTTCGGGGCGAAAGTCTTCACCAGCTCCTTGGCCATGTGGGTCTTCATGTCGAGGGAAATCCTGAACCCATACCCGAACTCAGCGTTGTCCTCGAAGAGCGAATTCGCCCATGCCGGACCGCGTCCGTCGGGATTTACGCA
>CASEFZ010000022.1 GCA_949287395.1 uncultured Verrucomicrobiota bacterium | reverse complement strand
CAACCCTGTAAACCGGAACGCTCAATTCTCCGGAGTCTTTAACCACCCTGCCCGCGTCCAATATGTCGGTTTGCGCGCACGCGCACGCCCCCACGGCGACAAGCGCAACTCCTGCCAAAAATCTTCTCATCATAGTCGTCCAGTCTCGTACAATCCCAAATGCATTTCAACTCTTTTTTAAACCGGGCGCGCATGTGGCGGACCTTTTGCATGCCCTAGAAAGAATTTTGCGAACTTCGGACCGAAATTTTTACGTGTCTGCTGACGGCAAATTGACAGTTAAAACAAAACTTTTGCCATATTTTTAATTAAAAAAATTTTTCTGCATTTCCACTGCCCTTTCGGTGAAAAAAAATCCAACCGCCCCGAATAAGGGCAATAAAACACCAACTTTCCCGTGTTTATCCAGCAATGCGGTACGTGTTAAAAATATGCAAAAAACTTCCTTTGCGGCGGCCTGATTGCAAATTTCCCATAATTTTCAGAATGCAGCTTTACTGTTCTGCCTGTTTATGGGAAAAACTCCCCGACGAAAACAATGTGGCAATTGCCTTTAACAGACCTGCGCCCATTGATTTTTCATGCAAACGCATGCTGGATTTATTTGTTCCTCGCCGAAACAACCTTCATATTCCCCCAACGTAGATTTCATAAAAACAGAGGGAAGCGAAATTTTAGCTCTTTGCCCAAAGCGAGGAAAAAATTTTAACAACCACTCCCTTGGAGAAGTCGCAATACGCAAAACTACTTTGCCAAAAATCCGGCAAAAAAACGCTCAACTACCGGCTTAAGGCCCGCCGCAAAAGAAGTTCCCCGATAGAGATTCGAACTCCAACTAAAGGTACCAAAAACCTCTGTGCTACCATTACACCATCGGGGAATAAAAAAAAATGGAGATGATCGGGTTCGAACCGACGACCCCCACAATGCCATTGTGGTGCTCTTCCAACTGAGCTACATCCCCTTAAACGAGGCGCAACAGTGGCTTTTTTTTTGAAATTCGTCAACGATTTTTTTCCAAACTTAAAAAAAAACGTCCATTCCCGTGCAAATTTGCTTGAGAAAAGCTTGAACTAACGAAAACTTTAGCGAGGTTAATATGAGGCGTGCGTGTGTTCGCTTCGGTATTATTGTATAACGTGGGGAAAAATGGCATGAGGAAATTTTTTGCATTTGCAGCGTGCGCGGCAACGTTGTTTGGCGTGACGGCATGCGACAGTAATGATGGAAAGGGAAATTCTAAGAAGGAGAACAACACGGTGTTCGTCTCCAAGCCCGAAAAGCGGAAGGTTGAGATATGGGACGATTACACCGCGCGCCTGGAGGGGGAGAAATCCGTTGAGATTCGTTCGCGGGTAAACGGATACCTCGATAAAATATTTTTCGAGGACGGCGACTTTGTAAAGGAGGGCGATATACTCTTCCAAATAGATCCCGCCCCTTTTGAGGCGGTTGTCGACGCCTGCAATGCCTCCGTTGCCGAAATAGCCGCGAAGATAGAGCTTGCCAAGAGCAACCTTGACAGGGCCAAGCAGCTTTATCAGGAAAACGCCATTTCCAAAGAGGTGTTGGAAACAAGAAACAGCGAATTGTTGTCGGCCAAGGCGGTCATGTTGAGCGCCCAGGCTAAACTGAAGGAGGCAAACCTGAACCTTGAGTTTACCAAGATACTTGCGCCCATATCAGGATACATAGGAAAGAGGCGCGTTGACGTGGGCAACCTTGTATCAAACGCAAACACTCTGATGGCAACGCTCGTCAGCCGCGATACAATTTACGCTTATTTTGAGATAAGCGAACGCGACGTCATACGCTACGGCAAGATAAACCTCTTCAAGACCATAGATGTCCAAAACAGGAAGGGGCCGCCCGTCAAGCTGAAATTGATGGACGACACAGACTACACCCACGAAGGTATTCTGACCTACGTCGACAACAAGCTCAATGCCGCAAGCATAGAGCTTAGAGCCGAAATAGACAACAAGAGCGGCTCTCTGTTCCCGGGCATGTTTGCAAAAATAAGCCTCAGGGCTGGAGAGCCTGTCGAGAAAATACTGGTGCCTGAGCTGGCTGTCGGGACGGATTTGATTGGGCGTTATGTTTTGGTTGTGAACAACAAGAACATAGTGGAGTACAGGCCCGTAAAGATAGGCGACAAAATCGGCAAAATGCAGATAATTGAAGAGGGTCTCGACGGGACGGAAATGGTGGTTGTCAAGGGCATACAGCGCGCGCGTCCAGACACAGAGGTCAAACCAGTTTTTGAGGCGGAAGAAAAGAAATGAAATTTTCGCACTATTTCATAAACCGCCCTATATTTGCCAGCGTAATATCCATTGTGATATTCCTGCTTGGTGTTGGAGCATACATAGCTTTGCCGGTGGCGCAATATCCGAATGTCGCCCCGCCGATGGTGTACGTTTACACCAAGTACATAGGCGCCTCCCCAGAGGTTGTGATGAACTCGGTTGTCGCCCCCATAGAACAGGCTCTCAACGGGGTGGAGGGAATGATATACATGCAGAGCCAGACGGGTTCGGACGGCACTGCGCAGGTGATGGTGACATTTGAGACGGGAACGGACATCGACATGGCGCAAGTGCGCGTGCAAAACCGCGTTTCGGAAACGCTTTCACGCCTGCCAAAAGAGGTAAGGGACACGGGAGTTACGGTAAGGAAGCGTTCCCCCGACCTGCTGATATGGATAAACCTGTACTCTCCGAAGGGAACCCGCGACAAGCTGTACCTGACAAACTACGCAATCACCCAAATGCAGGACAGGCTGTCCCGAATATACGGCATAAGCGAATTCGGCGTATGGGGCGCAAAGGAGTACTGCATGCGAATATGGCTTGACCCGGACAGGCTGTCGGCGCTCGACGTGACTCCCAAGCAGGTAATAGACGCCCTTCAAGAGCAGAACAAGCAGATAGCCGCCGGCATGCTTAACGCGCCGCCGCTCGATTCCGACGCCGCCTTTGAGCTCATCATAAACGCCCAAGGCAGGTTGGAGACGGAAAGGGAATTCGGAAACATAATAATAAAATATCTCCCCGACGGCAGGATAATATATTTGCGTGATGTTGCGCGCATAGAGTTGGGGTCGTACGTATACGGCAACGAGTCTTACATAAACAACAAGAGTGCCGTGACCATGGGCGCCTACCAGCTTCCCAATGCCAATGCGATAGAGTTGTCGAAAAAGGTCAAGCAAGAGCTTGAGGAAATGAAAAAAAGTTTCCCGCCCGACGTGGACTACGTCATAGGCTACGACGCAACGGAGTTCATTTCAGAATCAATAAGCGCGGTTTACCGCACAATAGGCGAGGCAATATTGCTGGTTGTGCTGGTGGTGTTGCTGTTCCTGCAAAATTGGCGGGCTGCAATCATACCGTTGTTTGCCATTCCTGTGTCGCTTGTCGGAACATTTGCGGTGATGTATTTATTCGGGTTTTCAATAAACAACCTGTCGCTTTTCGGGCTGGTCTTGGCGATAGGCATAGTTGTCGACGACGCAATAGTTGTGGTTGAAAATGTAGAGCGAAACATGCGCCTTGGCCTGAAGGTCAAAGAGGCGACCGAACAGGCGATGACGCAGGTGCAGGGGGCAGTCATAGCGATAGCCTTGGTTCTCAGCTGCGTGTTTGTCCCGACGGCGTTCATGGGCGGCATATCGGGTGAGTTTTACAAGCAGTTTGCCTTGACCATAGCGGCCTCCACAATACTGTCAGCGCTGGTTTCGCTGACGCTTACGCCCGCGCTGTGCGCGCTGCTTTTGAAGGATCCGTCGAACAAGCCAAAGGGGATAATGTCCAAAATTTGGGACTATTCCATAGGCGGGCTCTTCCATCTATTTAATAATTGCTTCGACTGGATATCTGGAAAATACGGATGGTTTGTGTCAAAGTTGACGAGGGTTTCCGTGCTTGTTCTCGCCCTGTACGGGGGATTGCTGTGGGCGACTAAACACACCTTCGAGGAAACGCCGAAGGGCTTTATACCAAAGCAGGACCAGGGGTATTTCAACGCCACAATTCTGCTTCCAGACGGCGCGTCGTTTGGGCGGACGGAGGAGGTTGTCAAGAGGGCCGGAGAGCTGATAATGAACGTAGAGGGTGTCAAGTACACAAACGCCGTGGCGGGCAGAAACGGCATATCCGGGATGGCGGGCTCGAACGCCGGAAATATTTCCATCAACCTGACAGACAGAAAAACCCGCGACGCCACCGGGCGCGGAGCCACCGTTATACTTGAGGAGGTTCGCGATATTCTTGAGGACGCCTGCCCTGAAGGGGCAATATACATGTTAACTCCTGCTCCCGTGCGCGGCATAGGAAGCGGAAGCGACTTTAAAATGCAGCTGCAAGACCGCGTAGGATACGGCTTGGAGGAGCTTTCCAAGCAGCTTCAGATACTTGTCGACGAGATTAACAAGCTTGATTGCGTCTCGCAGGCGTTTACCGGTTTCAGGGTTTCCAACCCGCAGCTCTACATCGACATAGACAGAGAGCGCGCGCAAAAATTGAATGTTCCTTTAGACTCTATATTCACCACGCTGCAGTATAATTTAGGGTCTGTGTACGTCAACGACTTCAACATCTTGGGCCGAGTTTACCGCGTTGTTGCGCAGGCCGAAAGCGTGAACCGAAAAGACTTGAGGGATATATACAATTTGAAGGTTCCAAATTCTCTCGGCGAGAATGTTCCGCTTGGCTCGCTCATAAGCATAAATCGCATAATTGGTCCGGACAGAACGGTTCGGTACAACATGTACCAGAGTGCCGAAATACAGGGTAACCTTGCGAAGGGATACAGTTCAGGAGAGGCCATAAAAGCCATAGACGAATTGGCTTTGAAGATTCTGCCTCAGGGAATGGGAATAGAGTGGACGGACATAGCCTTCCAGCAGAAGCGCGCCGGAAATATGTCGCTGATAGTATTCTTCGTGTGCGTGGTTTTCGTATTCCTGATGTTGTCGGCCTTGTACGAAAGCTGGACTATCCCATTGGCGGTTATATTGATTGTGCCTCTGGTGTTGTTCTTCGCTATTTCCGGCGTGCATGCGCGCGGAATGGACAACAACATAATGACGCAGATAGGATTCATTGTCTTGATAGGCCTGGCTTGCAAAAATGCGATATTGATAGTGGAGTTCGCAAAGCAGAGAGAGGAGCACGGAGAGGAGCTTGTAAGCGCGGTGAGTAACGCCTCAAAAAACAGGCTGAGGCCCATTGCCAGGACTTCCCTGGCCTTCATATTTGGTGTTGTTCCCTTGGCCTTCGGCACGGGTTCGGGTTTCGAATTGCGCCAAAGTTTGGGAACTTCGGTATTCTTCGGCATGATAGGCGTGACAGTTGCGGGGTGCATATTCACCCCTATATTCTATTTTGTGATACGAAAAATATTTAAGGGCAAGCTTGTTTCGCGCTAAAATTTGCGCAGTTGCGCTCTTTTCAAAGGCCCGCCGAAAAGTTTTTCGGCGGGCTCCTTTGTAAGAAAAATGTTCTAAAAAAACATCTCCTAAAAAAACTAAATTTCTCGGCGCGCATTTAAGTGGCGCCGCAACTAATTTAGCGGAACAACTTGGATATAAGCTCCAAGAAATAGGGAATTTTTTATCGACGCTACTTGCAGGTGCGCCCAGTCTGTAAAATTCGCAGACGGCCTTAAGGACCCGGCTTATAAGCACGGCTTCTTCCCTTCAGGCTAAATGCAAAATATTGGCGAAACTTTTAGCCTGACCCACTTACAATCCGCCCGAAAAATTATAACAAACAAAGCTGCGCTTTAGCCTATAACACTTTTAGTGCGCATAAAAATTTTTTACACGACCTGCAAAATAAGTTCAAACATGCAGGCAACTCTTCGCAAAAAACGAAATTTTACACATTTGCCGCCAAAGGAAAGGCCTTTCGCCGCAAGGGACGATGAAATATGGAATATTACATCTTCCCTAAAAAATCAAAAATTTCTCCGCCCGCCTTTGCGCAATAAAACAGTCTGCCGCCCGAACCCCAAAAATAAACCATGCCTCCCCGAAACATTTTTCCGGCAAAAAAACGGCAATCACGACTTTTGAAGGCGCCTTATCGTGGAGTGGTATTTCATTATGGAGTTGGCCAAAGACTGCGCAATGCTTTGCCTGTAGGAGGCCGAAGCAAGCTTGCGTGCCTCTGCATTGTTGGAAAGAAAACCTATCTCAACAAGAGACGACGGCATGGACGCGCCCCTCAAACCCGCAAAGCGCGCGCGCTTGACCCCGCGGTCGTCCGAGCGCGTGGCAGCCAAAAGGTCGCGCTGGACATAATATGAGAACAGCTGGCTCCAGCCGTCCGAGGCATTTCCGGCATGCCCAATATTGTCGGACGGCGACGTTCCCTTCGCCGAAGTTGACGGCATATAGCGGGGCGTCATTGCAAAAGTTTCCACTCCGGAAACGCTTGGAGAGGCCGCGTTGCAATGCACGCTTAGGAACAAGTCTGCCCGCGACTTCACCGCCGCCTCCGCCCTGTCCGAAAGCTCCACAAATTTGTCCGACGTGCGCGAAAACGATACCCTATACCCATTTCTTCTCAATATTGTGCCAAGCCGCTTTACTACATCGAGCGCTATGGATTTCTCGTACAGCCTGTACGCCTTATTCTGCGCCCCTACGTCTTTGCCTCCGTGCCCGGCATCGAGAAACACATGAAAGACCTTTGGGTATTTCCCAATGCGCTGCGGGAACAGTATGGGAACTATGGTTTTAAGGTAGTCGCGCTTGGCTATGTACAACGCGCCCCTGTTTGAAACCACGGGGAACCCGAGCCAAACCGCAACCCCGTTCAGTTCAATCTGCCGTGAATGGAGCCTAAACTCCATTCTGGAAAACTTGCTGTAAACAATCTGGGTTTTCCCGTCTTTGGAAAGCGACGACCTCATGCCGCACGCGCGGGCCAACTCCCGCATTGACATATATTCAACGCCCTTTACGCTGAGCGCATGCAGCCTCGACGCTCCAATCAGGTTCAAAAGCAGGAACAAAAAACTGCGCCTGGACAATAACATTTGCCTACATCAAACTTCGTCCGAATCTCCCGAATCGTCTTCCGGGATATCGTCCAATTCTCCGGAATATTTCAGTTTTCTTTGGTTTTTCGGGAGAGGCGACATCGTAAGAGAAATGTTTCTTCCCATCATTTTCGGCTCTGCGTCCGCGCGCCCCACGTGGCCGAGTTCAGAAACGGCCCTGTTGACAGTTTCAAAACCCTTCTCCTTGTATTCCATTTCGCGCCCGCGCATCATCAGGGTAATCTTCAACTTGTTTCCCTGAAATAAAAATTTTTCCGCATTGCGGATTTTCGTCATAAAGTCGTTCGCCTCAATTGCCGGGCGCAGCTTAATCTCCTTGGTCTTAACAGTGACCGCCTTGTGCGACTTCTGCTTTTTTGCCTCCTCATACATATATTTGCCGTAGTCCAATATGCGGCAAACCGGCGGCTCGGCGTTCGGCGAAACTTCCAAAAGATCAAGCCCGCTGCGCCTGGCTATTCCGAGAGCCTCGTATGGAGACATTATACCAAGCTGATGGCCGTCAGCCCCTATCACTCTGATTTTGGGAGCGCGTATCCTCTCGTTTCTGCGCGGCCCGAAATTCTTTCCTCCTCTGCCAAAGGGACGCCTGTCCCCACCGCCGTTGAATGGTTTGTTGGTTGCCATTAAGTAGTATAATATTATTGAAGTTGCACACTAAGCAAATATCGCCGCCAAAAAACTGCAACAATTTTTTTAATCGCGCGCCCAAAAAGCGCAAACGCCTCCCGGATTGTTGGCCGGAGACTACTCGTCCCTTACCCTCAATACATCCGCGCCAAGCCGGCGCAACTTTTTGTCCATAGAATCGTATCCCCTGTCGAGGTGGTATATTCTCTGAATTTTAGTTCTCCCCTTTGCAGCAAGCGCCGCTATTACAAGCGCCGCCGACGCGCGCAAATCCGACGCCATAACCGGCGCCCCCGAAAGCTTCGTGTTACCTACAATAATGGCGCTCGGGCCCTCCCTGCTTATCTCCGCGCCCATTCGGGAAAGCTCGGGCACATGCATGAAACGCTCCGGATATATCCTCTCCGTCACAATGGAAATGCCGTCGGCCATAGTCATAAGCGCGCACAGCTGCGCCTGCAAATCGGTTGGGAACCCCGGATACGGGAGCGTGACGGCCTCCATGGGGCGCAACTTCAAACGCGACGCATCAACACACACGGTGTCGTTTCCCTTGTATTCAATCTTGCAATTCGCGCGCTCAAGCAAATCAAGCAAAGACCCCAGGTGGCGCTTCAATGCACCCTTTACAGTAATTTTTCCGCGCGTCGCCAATGCCGCTATTATCCAAGTGCCCGCTTCAATCCTGTCGGGAATTACCGTATGCTCTGTGCCGTGCAGAGCTTTCACCCCCTCTATCGAAAGCATCGGCGAACCTATGCCTCCAATTTTTGCACCCATGGATACAAGCATGTTGCACAAATCCTCTATCTCGGGCTCACAGGCCGCGTTTTCAATCATGGTCAGCCCCGGTGCAAGAACGGCGGCCATCAAAACATTAGCAGTTCCCGTGACAGTGCTGCCAAAACGCCCGCCCAGATACAGCTGGCCACCGCGCATCTTATGTGCGTCCACCTTTATGTATCCGGCATCTATCTTGACATCGCACCCAAGCGCCTTAAGCCCCTTTATGTGCAAATCCACCGGGCGCGCGCCTATGACGCAACCGCCAGGCAAAGATACCTCCGCCTTCTTCAGCCTTCCGGTTAAGGGGCCCAAAACGCATATGCTGGCACGCATTTTTCTGACAAGCTCATAGGGCGCCACATGCGATATTTTCTTTGCCGTTATCTCCCAAACGCCTTCGGCAACATTCTCAACCTTCGCCCCAAGCGCCCCAACTATCTCCGCCATAAAGCGGACATCGCTTAAATTCGGCACATTCCTTAATATGCACTTCTGCGAAGTAAGAAGCGCCGCCGCAAACATCGGCAAGCATGCGTTCTTGGCGCCCGAAACCTTGACTTCGCCCTTCAGTTTTACACCGCCGTTTATTATAAGAGAGTCCATCTATACCCCAAAAATATTAAAAGTTAACACCCGCGCCACACATAGTGAAACGGACCGTTTAACTCTCTCCAATATCGCCAATCTTTGCAAGTTTTAAAACCCACTTATTTCCCGCTTCCCAGCACAATATAGCAGCGGCGACAAAATGGCAAAGCCGCGCACTCCGACGACGTTTTTTGTGCGCTTACCCCGCCTAAACAATCGCCGGGATTTTTTTTTGAGGGAATGCCTCCCGTAAACACTTCTGAAAGCCAGCCTAAGCACACCGCCCCTTCCCGACGGCAAAAAAACGCCCAAATCAACCAAAACTCGCAAAGCCCACAAATTCTCTTTTAATATCGGCACATGCCTCCCCCTCCGGGAACAAGCCCATGCCCTCTTTGAAGCGAAACAACCCACTCCAAACCTAAACGGAAACGCGGTACCAGCCAAACACCAAAGTTCCGCACGCTTTAATAAATTGCCATATTAACGCGCGCCCCGAAAGACAACCCGTTCTGGCGCAGAGAGTCAGTCCTGTATGACAAGTAATACTCAATTATCCACGTATTTCCCAAACGTGTCGTCAGGCCGTAAGTCTGATCTGTAAGGGTGGAATTCTTATAGTCGTAATTCCATCTGGCGTAAACGCGGTAGTTTTCAGTTATCCTATATTGAATTTGCGCGGCATACTGCAATA
>CASEFZ010000021.1 GCA_949287395.1 uncultured Verrucomicrobiota bacterium | reverse complement strand
TGTCGAGATAAAGAACATGTATGGGACGGGCTTGTTCCCCGATGAAAACGACTATTTTGAAAAGGACGAAAACATAGACAACATAGTTTACGGCAGAATGAAATAGAGGGTGTTTTTTTTGCGTAAATATTTTAATTTTGGTTAGGATAGTTTGGAATTTAAAAAGAGAAAGAAGGGTTTGATTATGAAATTTAAGAGGGCGTTTACGTTGATAGAGTTGATGATAGTAATCACCATTATAGGTGTGCTTGCGTCGCTGTTGCTTCCGATGATAACCGGGGCGAGAAGCGCCACATACAAGGCAAAGACAAAGACGCTTTTCGCGAACATGGTAGCGGGGCTCAACCGCTACAAGGACGAGTACGGGTATTTCCCGAATTTTTTGGCGGAGAAGGACAGGGTTAATTTGAACGACGCCAACAATTCAGAGAATATGATAAGGGCGCTTACCGGTAAGAATCCCGACGGTACGGCGATGTCCAACGCGGAGCGGACGGCGGTAAACAAGAACAAGATACGCGTATTGGACTTTGACGATTCAAACCTCAAGGAGGTAATGAACCCCACAACCAAGAAGAAGGAATGGAGGATAGTGGATTCGTTTGGGAACCCCAATATATACGTATGCGTCGACAACGACGGCGACGGTCTGATAAAGAAGGGCTTTCCCACCGCCACCGACGGTGTAAACCCGATAGACTTGCAGGAGGCCGTAAAGAACGACAAGGTTGGCGTAAGGGCAAGTGTTTTGATATTCACTTTGAAGAAAGATTCTCTTGCCGCGAATGCGACATTCGGGTCTGAGGACATATTCAGCTGGGTACAGTAAAAGTTATAGGCGTTCGGGACGGGTATGCACAGGAGAAGGTCGGCTTTCACACTGATAGAGATGCTTGTCGTCATAGGCGTAATAGCCATAATGGCGGCGGGCATATCGATGGTAAATTTCGGCGGCGGGTCGCAGTCTATATACACGGCGCAGCAGATAATGGTAGGGGCGTTCTTTGAGGCGAAGACGGTTTCTCTGACGCGCCACACCGAGACGCGCGTTGTCATATACAAGGGCAAGGACGACGCGCGGCGTTTGCGCCAGGTCGGGGTGATATACCTTGCCACCGGAGACGATGACATATCGATGGGTTGGGCCTCCCTAAACGAGGGGACAATATTGCCGGAGGGCACATTCTTTGTTCCCCCTTCGGCCGATTTTAAAGACTTTGTGGTGCTTGGCCCTGATGTCAAGGAGGACGAAGTTTACAAGAGCACTTTCAACAACGGGTACACGGGGTCGTACACTGTGGTTGGAATGCAGGATTTCCCGAGCATTAAGCCGTCGAATCTGTCGGAGGGCAACGGGGATTTTTACAGCTACCATTTTTCGTCCGACGGCATGTCCATGAATCCCGGAGCGCGGGTCATAATAGGGCAGGGGCGCTTGGACGCAAAGGGCAAATACAAGATGGATTCCGCCTACGGGGAGCTTGGGTTTGTAATTCACCGCATAGGAAATACGATACCGTTTACCAGCTATGAGGAAATAAAGGCGGCCTTTACCGGGAAAGCGCCTTCTGACGACGAGGACAAGGACGAAGACAAGAAGAAGGACGAAGACAAGGACAAGAAAGATTCCAAGAAGGATAATCAAGCCAAGTCTGGAAATGCCGATAATACAACTGAGGGCGGGGCGGCAGCCGCGCAGCCCGCGGCCTCAAACTAAAACGTATGTAGATTTTGGGATATGAAGATGTTTTCAAAGCGCAGTAGTGGTGCCCGCGGCGCCTTCACCTTGGTGGAGGTTATGCTTGCGGTGGGCGTGATAGCGTTGACGTTGACAGCCATGATAGGCTTGCTGGCCTCGATTACGAGCAATGTGAACCAGATACGCTATCAGACAAAGGCGGTGTCTTTGCTGGCAAACCTTGAGACAGTCCTTAAGATGAAGACTTTTGACGAGGTTTTTTCCTGGGTGGCGCCTGCAAGCGGGGCGTATGTGATATATTTTTGGGACGAATACCAGAACCCGAGCGATCCTGACAACTCGAGCTTAATGACGCTGAATTCGGAGTTGAGCGGGTTCAAACAGAATATGCCGCCGGACAAGCTGAGTTTGGAGCGTTCGTACGGTGAAATTTTCAGGGTGAACATGTCGCTGTACCAGGCGGCTTTGAAAGGGGAGCGCGTGCGGATAGGCGATTCGTCGCTGTATAGCGGCGGGGCTCTTACCGGTGCTTCCACCGAGTATGCGCTTGGGTATCTGCCCATAAAGGTAGATATTTTTGTAGAGCCGCGTTCTGACATAACGAACGGGCAGGGCAACGCTGAAATAAACGAACAGCGCAAAGTATACGAGGACATTTTGTACAAAACCCGTTAAATCGAAGGTGGCGCGGAAATGAAATTGCGAAACAGAAAAGGTTTTACGTTAATCGAGATAATGGCCGCCAGCTCGATAATGACGATAATTGTTTTGGTGGTGTTGAGTGTGACAACGAATTTGTTGAACACTTGGAATAGGTCGAGCGGGCAGCTGAGAAACTATTTTGACGCGAATGTGATAGCGTCGGTCATACAGGACGACTTGGAGGGGATAAAGATAAAGAACGACGGCCGCGCGTGGTTTGAGGTTAGCTACCCGGACGAGATAGGTTTTTTGAAGGGGTCCGACTACAGGGGAACAACCCCGCTAAAGCCGCCGCACGTGATGTTCTATTCGTCTTCGGTTCTCAGGCCGCGCTATTCGCGCGACGACTTGAAGACCGCAACGGGCAACGGAGAAAATCCTGTCAGATTGATTCCTGGAAGCATATGCGCTGTGAAATATTCGATAGGGCTGAAGAGCCCCTTCCTGAAATCTGCGGCATCTAATGGCGAAAACGAGAAGCAGTTGAATGCGTTCTACGGCTTTTACAGGGCTGTTATAGACCCGCGCTCCACCGCGTTGGAGGCCACCGGGAACCGCATACAGGGGTATGCGAAAGATTTGGATTCGACAGACTACAAGTATGCGCTTTCGTCCAACTTGTGGAACAGGATGTGCACGATAGTTGACGAGGAGGGCATAGAGCGGCCGGGGCAGAATTTGCGCACGTGGGCGCTTGATCCGGAAAATTTGCTGGCGCAGAATGTGGTGGATTTTCGGATAAGTTTCGGGGTGTTGTATCCCGACAATTCGAGCGACGATCCCGATGCCAAAAGGCTGGCGATAATTCCGCCCGGCGTTGCCTTTACGATAGGGCGCAAAATACTTTTTGACGGCGGCACGGCCAAGGCTTTTGAATTTAGCGGGGCGGGCGGGACGTCGGAGATAGACGTGACGGAGCTTGAAGACGGAGAGCTGTCTTTTGCAGATGTTTCCATAACGATAATATCCGAGGCCGGCGCGAAGGAGATGCGTTCTCTCATGCGCACGAACAGGCTTACGGAGGAATTGTTTAAGGATTTGGTTTTGATGCACGGCAGCACTGTCACGCGCAGGATACATTTTGTTATAAATCCGATTCAGGAGTAGCCGGTGAAGCTTACCGATTTGCAGGAAGAACAGGTGCGGGGCTGGGTTGCTTCCGGACTTGGAATAGGGGGCGTGCAAACCAAACTTGAGAAAGAGTTTGGGATTTCTATGACGTACATGGACGTACGCTTTCTGATAGACGACATTGGCGCCGAGATTAAGGAGCCTGAAAAAAAAGCGGATTTAAGCGGCGCTTTGCAAAATGCCGATGCGCTGCCCGATGCGGCCGATGCGCTGCAGGAGGGGCTGGGAGGTTCCGCTTCGGGAGATGTTGCTGGCGATTCGCTGAGCGGGGAAGGTGCGGATGTTGGAAGGGTCGGCGCCGGCGGGCATTTTGACGGCGGTGAAAACCTTTCCGAAGGGCGCGCGGAAGGCGTGAACATTTCTGTTGACGAGCTGCCGAAGAGCGGCTGTGTTGCGAGCGGATCGGTTGTATTTTCGGACGGAGGAAGCGCAAAGTGGGCTGTGCGCCGCGACGGCGGGCTTGATTTTGCCCCGGAGGTTGACGGATACATGCCGCCGGCCCAGGACATAGGCGAATTTGAAAACAAGCTTAGGGAGATAATGTGGCGCGGAAGTTCTTCGGGCTGCGACGACGCCTCGGATTCAAAAATAAAGGTGACGCTAAGCCCGCTTCAAAGGCCCGATTCTTTGGCTTTTGGCGATGTTGAATTTTCCGACGGATCTAAAGCGGAATGGCGCATAGACCGCATTGGGCAGCTTGTTTTGATACCGTCGGATCCCCAGAAAAAGCCGCCGCAGGACGATATGCCTGCATTTGAGCGCAAGCTTTCCAAGATTCTTAGCAAGATGTATTGACCAAAACTCCCCCTCAAAGTTTGCGTTGCGCGTTTAGGTTTTTTTTGCGGGTGTACTTTTAGGGCGGGGTTTGGTGTAATTGTTTTTTTTGTTTTTGCGTTGGCGCTTTGCGAGCGGGAAATGGCGGTGCGTGAAGTGTCTGCTTTGATTAGGCAATATGTTGGTTGTATTTTAGTGGCGCATGCTTTGTGCCTTGCATTTGGCGGCGCGATTTTTACCGCCGATACATTTGCCAATTTTTTTCCAAAAAATTTTTCTTATTAAGAGGCGGGTTTATTTTTTTGTTCGGGAATTTTTGCGGCTTGATTGTAAAATGGGAAGATATTTTTAATTAAAAAAAGCCTTTCTTGGTGGGCGGAATTTTATTTGTATTGCTGGGAAATTTTATTAGGATTGCAGAGGTTTTGTATGGGTTTGAATAGGGAATTTATATTGCCCGCCGACGCGCCGATTAGACTTGCGGCGCGCAGACTTTTTGAATTCGGTAAACCGAGGGGATTTGATCTTTCCGGTTGCGGGGCGATACTTCCTACGCGCTCAGCAGGCAGGGCGCTGAATTGCGAACTTTTCAGATTGTCAAGGGAATGCGGGGCAAAAGGGGTATTTGGGCTTTCCGTATATACGCCAGAGTCCTTCCTTTCGGAATTTATAGGCGGGCGCAAGGCTGCAAACCAAATAGAGTCTGTGTCGGCGTGGATTGAGGTATTTTCCGCGGCAGGAGACGCTGACATGTCGGCGTTGTTTCCGCTGGGCAAGCCCGACAGGCGCGACTATTTAAGCCTGGCGCATTCATTTTCAAAATTGCGCCGCGCTTTGGCTGAGATAGGGCACGATATAAATTCTGTTTTGGAAGAAAGCTGCGTGGCCGAATCTTTTGACGCCGAAAAGTGGCGGCAGGCGGCGCGCCTTGAGGGCGCCTACAAAGAACGTTTAAAGATGGCGGGGCTCATACCTCCAGAAGGGGCGGTTGCGGCGGCTTTGGAGGATTTTAAAAAGGGGAACGGAGCTTTCGACGGACTGAAGGAGCTCTTCGTTTTCGGGCTTTGCGAAGTTTCAAAAATTTTTGAGGATGTGCTTAGGGCGGTCGAGTCTGCCGGAACGGAAGTTTTTGTTGGGATATTTGCCGATTGCCGGAAGTGCGGGGCGGGATTCGACGATGTGGGGCGGCCAAACGAATTTTGGGATTCATTTGAAATGCCGATTTCAGATGAGGACATATTTGTGGGAAAAGACATAGACATGCAGGCGAACATGATTGCCCGGGCCGTGGCAGATTACGGGGAAAATCCGGAAAGAAAGGTTTGCGTAGCATGTGCGGAAGATGATTCGGCGCCAATTTTGGCGGGCAGGCTGGAAGACCTGGGGGTGTCGGTTGAGATGGGGGCGGCGGTTCCGGTTTCAAAAAGTTCCCAGCTGGGGGCGCTGAGGACTCTTGCGCGGTATATGCGCACGTCGGATATGGAAGATTTTTCTGAGTTATTGAGAAATTCGTCGGTGCTATCGTGGGCGGCGCGCAAGTTGAATTGCTCGGAAAGCGACATCTTGAAAAGCTACGACGCGTTTGTGTCGAGAAAATTTCCAATTTCGCCGGAGGCCGCGCTTTCGGTTGCGAGGCGCGGAACGCAGGAATGGGAAATATTCGGGCTGTTTGAGTCGATAATTGACAGATTGAGAAATTCCGTATCTGCGGCCTTGGCGCTTGGGGCGTTTTGCGAGAATTTTGTATTCGCAAACGGCGATGCGCAACAGGATGTGGAAGACTTTTTTAAGAGCTGCCTGCAGATGTTTGAGTCGGCGGATGCGAAAGGGCTGAAACTGGATTGTACGGAGGCTTTTGAAGAGGTGGCGCGCATCTCTGAAAGGGAATACCGAGCGGAAGAATTTGCCGGGGGGCGGTTACAGCTTCTCGATTGGATGGATATATTTTGGGCGCAGCAGGCGCACGTGTTCTTTTGCGATATGAACGCGGGGATTGTGCCGTCGGCGAATTTTGGGGCGTTCATATTGACCGACGGATTGAGCGGAAGGCTTGGAATTTCGAATTCGGCCCAGCGGAGGCGCAGGGACGCGTATATGTTTTACGCGATGTTGGAGTCACGCAAAGGCTGGGGAAAATGCACGGCGTTTGTTCCGAGAACGAGGGGAGACGGCTCTGCGGTGCAGCCGTCACCGCTGCTTTCGCAGTGCTGCGACGAGAAGCTTGCCGGGAGGGTAGAGCGCATTTATTCGGGTGGGTTTTTTGACAAGGATGCTCCCGTGTATGAGGCAGCCTGGAAACTGAAGGTGCCGTATGCGGAGCTTCCTAAGCATCTTTCCCCAAGCGCGTTTAAGGCGTATTTGACATGCCCGTTCCGCTTCTATCTTGAGCGCGTGCTGGGGCTAAAAATGTTCGAGGCGTCCGAGATGGAACTGAATGCGGCCGATTTCGGAACGCTGATACATTCGGTTTTGGAGAATTTCGGGAAGTCTGAAAAGGCGGATTCCACGGACGAATCGGAAATAAAAAGAAGCTTTTTTGAGATATTGGACGAGCGTTTTGGGGCACTCTTCGGGCGTGATGTGTCGGCTCCGCTGCTGTTCCAGAGGGAATCTGCAAGGGAAATTTTGGCTTCGGCGGCCAGGGCGCAGGCTGAACATGCGTTGGAGGGCTGGCGCATATTGGATACGGAGCTGGAAATGGAAATGGAAATAAACTCTTATCCTGTGAAAATGCGCGTGGACAGGGTAGACGAGCATCCCGACGGGACACTGATGGCGGTGGACTATAAAGTTAAAAACTCTTTTTCGACAAAGAGCGGAATGTCGGTGCCGGAATCCTACCACAGAAAAAGGGCAAGGAATGGGGAATCCGGGCAAGCGTTGGAATGGATAGATTTGCAACTGCCCATATATAAAAGGGCAATAGAGTTGAAGTATCCGTCAAAAGAGGTCTGCTGCGCGTATTTTGCACTTCCGTCCGACGGGGATTTGTCGGGGATATGCAGGTGGGATATAGATGCCGACACGATGGATTCGGCAATGGGTAAGGCTTCTGAAATAGTCGGCAGAATAAGGGCGCGCGATTTTGCGCCTTCCAAAAAAATGCCTTCGCACGATGCGTGGAAAGAATTTTTCCCTTTCGCGGACGCGGACTTGGCGGATTATTTGGAATTTTTGGGAGGCAGAAATGGATAGGCCGTCGGTGTTTTCCAACGAGCGCAGCGTGGCGTCCGCGGGTTCGGGTAAAACCTATTCGCTGACAAATAGGTTCATAGCGCTTGCGTCAATATGCGACCCCCTAAGCGTATGCGCACTCACCTTTACGCGGGCCGCCGCGGGGGAGTTTATAGACGGAATTTTAACCAAACTTGCCAGAGCCTCAAAAGACGGCGTTTTTGCCAAAGATTTGGGGGCGCAGATATCGGCAATTACGGGGGGGGCCGTCCTGTCCAAAGAGGATTTCTTGAGAATTTTAAAGGATATTGTGAGGGTTGCGCCGCGGCTTAGCTTGTCGACCATAGACGCTTTTGAAGCGAGGTTTGTGGGGGCGTTTGCGTCCGAACTTGGGATAGTTGGCGACATAAAAATCATGGACGATTTTGAAAATGCGAGGGCGCGCAAGTTTGTATTAAACGCTCTTTTGGCTGAGATGTCTTCCGATACTAAAAAACTTTCGCGCTTTGCTGAACTGGTGAATATAGCCTCGCTTGGGCGGACGCAGAAAAACGCGTTCGAGAAGATGGACGGGTATCTGAAAATATCGAGAAGGCTGTTCTTGGAGTTCCCGCGCGCGGAACGCTGGGGAAACGGATCAAAGTTTGCCTCGAGGGCAAAATTTGCGAAGTGGGAGCCCGACAAATACGAGGCAATGCTTGCCGCGTTTAAAGAGGAGGCCGAGAGGGCGCGTTTCCCAAAAAAGGCGATGCAGCTGTACACGTTTTTAAAAAATTCGCGCTTGGGCAAGATATACAAAGGCTCGAAGCTAACCGACAATCTTTGGTGCTTTTTGCGCAGGGGCGGACATCTGGGAGATTTCGATTTTGGAGCTTGGAAACTTCCGAGCGGGGCCGCCGAGACGGCCGGAAGCATGTTGTCCATGCTCTTTGGGGCGTCGCTTTCCTCGGCCTTCGAGAGCGCGAAGGCCGTTGGCGAGATATCGCGTGAATACGAAAAACTCTACCGCCGCGAAATAAGGCTGAGGGGAAGCCTTGCGTTCGACGATTTGTCGGCGCTAATTTCCGACGCAAATTTCGGCATGGAGCGAGAGCTTGTCGAATACCGTCTTGATTCGCGCTTCAACCATTGGCTGGTTGACGAGTTTCAGGATACGTCGCGGGCGCAGTGGGCGGTAATGGAAAATCTGGTGGGGGAGTTGATATTCGATGGCGAGCATGGGAGAACTTTTTATTATGTTGGAGATCCCAAACAGTCTATTTACGCGTGGCGCGGCGGGGCGCCGGAACTGTTCGACGAAATATTTCAGAAGTACAAAGGCCTGATTAGAGACGGGGAAAAGTTAAACGTTTCGCGAAGGTCTGTAGAGCCCGTCATAGACGCAGTCAACGCCTTGTTCGGAACGGAGGCTTTGAGCGCTTTCAACAGCGATGCGGCAAATAGATGGCTGTCGGGCTGGACAAAACATCTTTCGCACGAAAGTTTGGGAGCGGACGGGTGCGCGGCGCTTGTGCGCTGCGGCGATGACGACCGCATTGAGAAGGTGCATGCGTTGTTGAGCCAAATATTTAAGGGCAGCGGGGGAAAGGCTTTGTCGTGTGCGGTGCTTGTACAGACAAACTCTGAGGTGGAAAATTTTTCCGTAGGGCTTAGGGAGCTTTTTAAAGCTGAACACTCCGACGTGTCCGTTTCCGGAGACGCGGACTGCGCGATTGCCGAAGACAATATGGCTGTGCCCGCGGTGTTAAAACTTTTGCAGGCTGCCGCCCATCCCGGCGACAGCGCGTCTGAGGCGTATGTGCTCATGACGCCCCTATCAGTACTTGCCGCAGATGAAAATTGGCGTGACGGGGTTTTGCACAAGATTTCCTATGGCGGCTTTGAAGCTTTTGTGCGCGGGGTCTTGAAGCTTTTGGAATCTGGCGAAAACGGAATAGACGCATTTTCAAAATTCAGGCTGAGTCAGCTTGCCGATGCGGCAGCAAAGTTTGCCGACAGGGGCGGAGTGGACGAGTTTATAGCGTTTGTAAAAACCTATAAAGTGCGCGAAGTTTCCGGCGCGAGCCAGGTGAAGGTAATGACCATACACAAGTCGAAGGGCTTGGATTTTGAAGTTGTGGTGCTTGCCCAGCTTGGGAACGTGCGGGGGCACGACGGCTCACTGCGCCTGCGAATGATAGACGCTTTGGACGGGGGCAAAGTTGTTGTAAACATGCCCGCAGAGCCAATATGCCGGATGGACAAAAACCTGAATGCCGAATTTGAAAAAATGCTTTCCGACGACGCGCTTTCACAGATATGCAAATTTTATGTGGCGGCCACGCGGGCGAAGAAAGCGCTGTATTTAGTTTCTAAATGGCCCGAGGCCGGGGAGAAATCTTCGGGGAAATACAGCTTTGAGCGGCACGCATACGGAGTTTTGTTTGATGAATCCGACGTGGCGGAATATGCAGGCATGCAAGTATGCGCGGCCTTTGGAGATCTTAAGTGGTACGAAAAAAGACCGCGCGGAAATATGAAGGGCCTGGATTTGGTTGATAGGAAAATTGAAATCCTTGAAAACCCAAAACAGTACGGGGGAATTAACGTTTGGATTGCCCCGTCAAAAACAGCGGGTGTTTCCGAAGGTAAGGGCGGCCGTGATTTTGGGACGGAAGTCCACGCCATTCTTGCCCGCATTGATTATATTGGTGGAGACATTCCCCAGACGGTGCGCCGCGCTGCGGATGCGGCCGGTTTGAGGGACGAATCTTCGGATTCGGCGCGCGCGGCGGCTGAAAGGGCTCTTGGAATTCCGGAAATAGCGGCCCTGTTTAGGCGCGCCGACGGACTTCAAGTCAAGTGCGAATATCCTTTCGTTTGCGGGTATTCCGGAAAAATTGCGTCGGGAAGAATAGACAGGTTGAACATATATAGGGACACTTCTGGCAATGTGAAAAAGTTGACTGTTGTGGATTTTAAGACCGGCGCGTCTGGTGAGACAGCGGAAATTTTGTCAGAAAAGTATGCCGGCCAGATGCGGGTGTATGCAAAGGCCGCCAAGGACATGTTTCCCGGGGCAGAGGTTGAATGTGTTATTGCGGATTTATCCGGCGGGAAGTTGGTTAAACTTAAAGGGGTATGATTTGTTTTTTTAAGCGGGCCAGGGCTATTTTTTGCGGCTGAAGCGGAATGCAATATTTCGGCGAGGCGCGCGTTTTTTAGTAAACCTTGCGGCGGATATTTTTTGATTTTCTTTGCTGGCGCGGAAGTTCGGCATGCGGCTGAAATAAAAGCTTGACTTTCAGGGGTCAATGAACAAGCTTCACGCGAAAATGACACCCCGGGTGGAGGCGTTTGTTTGCGTTTCTGCGGTGTGTGGCGTGCAGGTCCGGCCTGACAAAAAGGTGGCCGTGTGCGTTTCTTCCGCTTTTTTGGGAGGATATCTGTTAAAAGTTGTCCTATGTGTTTGGCGGAATGGCGGACGTGTGTTTTCGTCGCGCCGGTTTTGGCGTTTTTTGTCGCAGGCGTTTTTTTAGCCGCGGCGGGAGATGTTGTTTTCCGGCGTGAGAAACAGCTGCCAAGGTCGAAGTTTCGGCCGTTTAAAAGAAGGAAAGTTCGGTTAAAAATAATAGAATACAAGGTATGGCAAAAAAAGTTGCTAAGACGAAGAAGGCCGCGGCGAAGAAGCCCGCGGTAAAAGCCGTTTCAAAGAAGGTTGCCTCAAAAGGGGCAAAGAAGGTGAAATACACGTATCTGTTCGGCAAGAAGACGGACGGGGACGCGAAGATGAGGAATCTTTTGGGAGGCAAAGGCGCAAACCTGGCCGAAATGGCGCGCATAGGTCTTCCGGTTCCTCCGGGATTTACGATAACTACGGAGGTTTGCACGTATTTCTATACGCACGGCAAGAAGTATCCGGCCTCTTTGGCGGCCGAGGTAAAGCTTGGGGTGGAGTCGGTTGAGAAGCAGATGGGCAAAAAGTTCGGCGACGAAAATGACCCTCTGCTGTTCTCTGTTCGTTCCGGGGCCCGCGAGTCTATGCCCGGCATGATGGACACGATATTGAATCTCGGCTTGAACGACAAAACTGTTGTGGGGCTTGCCCAAAAGACGCAGAACGCCCGTTTTGCGTGGGACTGCTACCGCCGTTTCATACAGATGTACGGCGACGTTGTAATGTGTGTGCAGGCGCGCAACGAGGCTGAAAGCGATCCTTTCCACCAGGTGATGGAAACGTTGAAGTCGGAAGTGGGCAAGAGCTTGGATACAGAGCTTTCCGTTGAAGATTTACAGGAGCTGGTCAAGCGCTACAAGGTTCTCATAAAGGAGCGCGCCGGCAGGAATTTCCCCCAGGATGTAAATGAGCAGCTTTGGGGCGCAATAGGCGCGGTGTTCAATTCTTGGATGAACGAGCGCGCGATAATATACAGGCAGAAGTACGGCATACCCGCTTCGTGGGGCACGGCTGTGAACGTGCAGACTATGGTGTTCGGCAACAAGGGCGAGACCAGCGCCACGGGCGTTGCCTTCACGCGAGACCCAGCAAACGGCGCCAATGAATTTTACGGCGAGTATCTTATAAACGCCCAGGGCGAGGATGTTGTTGCCGGCGTGCGCACTCCGCACAAGATATCTTATCTTGAGAAGGAAATGCCCAAGGCCTATAGGGAACTTTTGGCCATACGCAAGAAGTTGGAGAAGCATTTTTGCGACATGCAGGACTTCGAGTTCACCATTGAGGAGAACAAGCTGTACATGCTTCAGACCAGAAACGGCAAGCGCACGGGGCTTTCCGCCGTTCGCATAGCAGTGGAGATGAACAAGCAGGGATTTATGTCGGAGAAAACCGCCCTGCTGAAGATACCTGCGGATTCCATATCAACTTTGTTGGTGCCCGTTTTCGACAGCGCGTCGGCAAAGAAGGCAAAGGTGCTTGCCCGCGGGTTGCCTGCTGGTCCGGGAGCGGCTTCCGGAGAGGTTGCGTTTACGGCTTCGCAAGCTGAAATGCTTAATGCCAAGGGCAAAAAGGTGATATTGTGCCGCGAGGAAACTTCGCCTGAAGATTTGCGCGGAATGATAGCGGCCGAGGGCATATTGACGTCCCGCGGCGGCGTGAGTTCGCATGCGGCGCTGGTTGCCCGCCAGATGGGCAAAGTGTGCATTTGCGGGGCTTCCGACATAACGATAGACGCCTCCAAGGGTATAATGAGCGTTGGCGGAATAGTCGTGCGCGAAGGCGACTGCATATCGATAGACGGCACCACCGGCGAGATATTCTTGGGCGAGATCAAGAACGCCCCCAGCGAGGTCATAAGGGTTCTTTCCGGAAAGATGGATCCGAAGAAGAGCTACACCTACCAGCTCTTCAAGACCGTCATGAAGTGGGCAGACAAGTATCGCAAGTTGGGCGTGCGCACAAATGCCGACACTCCCGAACAGGCCAAAATGGCCGTGGAGCTTGGCGCGGAGGGCATAGGCCTTTGCAGAACAGAGCACATGTTCTTTGAGGGTGACAGAATAGATGCGGTTCGCCAGATGATACTGTCGGCCGACACCTCCGAGAGGGAGGAGGCCCTTGCGAAAATTCTTCCCTACCAGCGCAAAGACTTTGAGGGAATATTCAAGGCAATGAAGTCCCTGCCGGTGACGATACGTTTGCTTGATCCGCCGCTGCATGAGTTCCTGCCCAACGACAGCGCCGCGCGCAATGCGCTTGCGGAGAAAATGAACATATCTTCGGAAATTGTGTCGGAGCGCTGCAAGTCTCTTGAGGAGCAGAACCCGATGCTTGGGCACCGCGGATGCCGCTTGGGCAATAGCTACCCGGAAATAACGCGCATGCAGGCGCGCGCAATCTTTGAGGCGGCCGCAAATGTGATGAAGTCGGCGAAGATTAAAATCAAGCCCGAGATAATGGTTCCGCTGGTGGGCTTTAAGCAGGAGCTTTCCTGCCAGATAGCGGTGATACGCGAGGTTGCCGAGTCTGTGATGAAGGAGAAAAAGGTAAAGATAGACTACATGGTCGGAACCATGATAGAAGTTCCGCGCGGAGCCTTGACTGCCGATGAAATCGCCCAGGAGGCGGAGTTCTTCTCCTTTGGCACCAACGACCTTACCCAAACGGGCTTGGGCATGAGCAGAGACGATTCCGGTTCGTTCCTTGGCAGGTATAAAGAGCTTGACATACTTCCGCAGAATCCGTTTGCGTCGATAGATGTTGGCGGCGTGGGCCAGCTTGTTGAAATAGGCGTTTCCAAGGGCCGCGGCACCCGCAAGGACCTGAAGATAGGGATATGCGGCGAACACGGCGGCGATCCTGATTCAATATGCTTCTTCAACGATGTTGGCTTGAACTACGTAAGCTGCTCTCCGCCGCGCGTTCCTGTAGCAAGGCTTGCGGCGGCCCAGGCGGCGCTGAAGAGCCAGGTTGTTAAAAAGACAAAGAAGTAGATTGTAAGAATGTATTTTTAGGGCGCGGTTTTTACCGCGCTCTTTTTTTATGCGCTTGGAGCCCTATTCGCTTTTTTTTTTGGAAAATTCCAGGCGGGCGGTTGCAAAATTTTGGGAAGTTTGGCTGAAATTTTAATGTGTTTTTTTGCGCTTTCCAAGATACAAGTTGGAGGGCGGGTAAAATTTTTATCTTTGCGCCCATGGAGGCGGGAATGGGGGCGTATATGAAAATTTACAAAAAATAGTTAAAAATAAGTATTTTTTATTATTGGGCTTTCGGCGGGGAAGGACGCTCTTTTTTGTGGGAAAATATGAAAAATATGTTTCCGGCTTTTACGCGGCGCGCATTCAAAAAGGTTGCAAAATTTTGCGCTGCGCGCGCAACACAGCCGCGCAGGGGCGGTTTTGGCGGCTTTTAGTTTTTTGCGCAGCCGTGTATTGCGGGCTTTACTACTTATTGGAGCCTAATTTCCAAACGCGCAAATATTCAACAATAAACTCGGCAGGCAAATCTTTCACATCGGGTTCTCCCGCCCAGGTTTTCATGACTTCGCAGTCTATGTTGATGTACATCGGGCGGTGGAAATATTCGTTTGGGCGCTCGTCTACAATTTTGCCGTCTAAAAGCCACACGAGCTTTTCCGGAGTCCAAAGGAACCCGCCCGTATGGTAGCGTTTGGAGAAAGATTCCTTCACGGGGGTTTTCTTGCCGCTGATTTTTCTTCCCAGCCAAACTTTTGATTCTACATACGGGGTTTCCGCACGGTGTGTGGTGGTGAAATAAATTCTGTCGTTTGGAGGGGTTTGGGAATCTTTAGGGCGCAAGGTGCTCTTGCCGAAAACCTCGAATATGTCTATCTCTTCGGTAAAGTTGCCGGGCCTGTATTTTTCGGGCGGGTCAAGAGGATCGTTCAGCCAGAACGCGTTGCATACGCATGCGTTCATCGATTTGAATTTAACCTCAAAATACCCGTAGAGGATGCGCTTTTTGCTCCTAAATGCGGCCGTGGAGAATTTTTCTTTGCCCTCGGCTATAAGTTCTGGCGAAACATCTTCGGGATTTTCGGCGCGCGCGGTGAGGACAAGCGCGCCGCCTCGAACTGAAACATTTTTGCGCGCGAAGTGGAACATGCCTGCGCGCCCGCTCCAAGTCGGGTAAAAATCGTGCCACCGGGAGCCGTCGAAACCGTTTTCAAACTCGTCGCTAAAGCTTTCGTTTAAGGCATACCCGTGCGGGAAAAGCTCCGCGGGGGCGTTTGGCTTGGGCTCTCCGGAAACCGTCACGCACGCGCCCAAGACGCATGCATACGCAAGCAGAAAAAATTTTTTAAACACGCTTTGCCTCCCCCAAAAAAAAATTTTATTCGTTTTCCAAAAATTTCAAGTGCTGCCTCATTGCAAATCAAAACTCGACGGAATGCAAACAAGCTGTCTGGCTATTGCCTCGGCCATTCTAAAGTGGCCTTTTGCGTTTGGGTGGAGCATATCGGAATCTTTATTGCTGAAGTAGCGCGCGTGCGAGGCCTTGCAGGGATACAGGCCGGACGCGCTGTTTAGGTCTATAACCGGAACAGCCCAGACGTTTGCGGCCTCTTTTACAGCGTTTACATACGCGTCGACATATTCGCCTATGCGGTTGGGAAAAGACTCGTCCGGCTGAACGTTGTTTTTGCCGAACTTGGCGTATCCGCGGTGTATGGGCGTCAAAAGAATTACCTGCTTTTCGGGAAAATTCTCTTTCAGAAACGACATGGCGGCGTTTATCCTTCCGCGAAAGGTCGTTGTGTCCATGGAGGGCAGCCTTCTCTTTCTAACTTCCGTGCCCCCGCCTGAAACCTCAGTTTTAACGTCCTCGTAAACGTACCATTCGCCGAGGGGTATTGCGGCGTTAAAGTCGTTTGTGCCGGCGAAGATGATTATTGCGTCGACATCGTTGGAAACGTCTTTCTTCAGCTTTTCCGCCTGTCCGAGAATATTTTGGAAAGTGTGCCCGTTTATGCCGTAGACAAGCGGATATATTCCCATGGATTCCTCAAGGAACTGCCAGTAGTTTTTCTTAGTTCCTATGTGCCTTTTATCAGTTATAGAGTCTCCCAAGAAGGCGACTTTCTTGCCCTTCCAATGGCTTTCAATTCGCGGTGTTGCGTCTTTTAATTCGGCACCAAAAGATTGGCCCGCCGCGAATATTGCCAATATAAAAAAGCATGCTGCCATGCGCAAAGTTTTCATGCCGCAAATGCTATTGCGCGCGCTGGCCTTTTCAACATAAAACTGCCGCGCGCGCCATGGCGCGCGCGGCAGCGCTTGATTTTTATTTCGCATCAGGTCTCCTCCATCGCGGACAGAATGGGCGCCAACGCAAAATGTAACCTCTTTTTATCTGAAAATTTGCGCCGCGCCCTTTAAAATTTGCGCCGCATCCGACCCCGTTTCGACCGTTCCAACTCTCAATCTTAAGCAGTTAAAAGGCCTTGCTTATGCGCGTACTTGCAAAATTGCAGGCAACTTGCGCGCACAAGCGGAATAAGATTGGGGCCTGCGCGGAAAATTCAGGCGTTCCTTCTTATCCACAAACCAGAGGGCGTCTTCTTCAGAAATTTTTTTATTTCCAGAATTGTCAGTGCCGACATGCACGAAAATACGGGAAGGGAAGTCTTGTACAAGATGTCGTCCATGGAAAGCTCGTCGCCGTCGCTGAACGATTGCAAAACCCTTATTTCATCGGCGGACAAATTCGACGTATCCGCCGTTTTTCCGCCCGCATTGTCTCCATTTGAAGGGAAAAGCTCAAGCTGGCCTGAAAATGCGAGGTCGTCTATTATGTCTTCGGGCGATGATGCAAGCCTGACGCCGTCGCGTATGAGCGCATGGCAGCCGCGGCTATAAGGGCTGTCTATCCTCCCCGGAACGGCGAATACGTCGCGGCCCTGTTCGCCGGCGACCCGCGCCGTAATCATGCTGCCCCCGCGCAAATCCGACTCTATTACCACAACCGCCGACGACAATCCCGAAATTATCCTGTTCCTTATCGGGAAATTCTGCCTGTCTGCATGTGACGACATCGGAAATTCGGATATCAAGGCCCCTCCGCCCTCCACTATCCTTTTATACAACCCGGCATTTTCTGGAGGGTACACCACGTCTATTCCGCAGCCCAATACTGCGACGGTTGTGCCTTTAACTTCAAGGGCGGCCTCGTGGGCGGCTGTGTCTATTCCGCGCGCAAGGCCGCTGATGATTGTTATTCCCGCCCTCGCCAAGCACATTGCAAACCTCCGCGCCGCCGACAATCCGTATGCGCTGCACCTTCTCGAACCCACTATCGCCACGCTCGGTCGGTCTAAGGGCGCCTTGCCCAGTTTGAAAAAACCCGTCGGCTTGTCATCAAGCTGTTTGAGGCGTTCGGGGTATTTGGGGCTTTCAAGATGTATAAATTCAGCCCCAATCTTCCGCATCTTTTCCATAGGCACCGACGGGTCGATTTCTTCCCTTGCCTGCATTATGGTATCGGCCGTTTTTTCGCCTATTTTATCCACGGACATCAGCGCAGATTTGTCTGCCTCAAAAACCGCCTCCGGAGAGCCGAATTTATCCAGCAGCCTTCTTGCGGTAGCCGCGCCAACTTCAGGCAGCATCGAAAGCTTTATGTAAGCGGCAGTCTTTTCCAATGTAATTTCCGGTTAAAAAGTATTCTAAAAAAGTTTGCGCTAAATGTTCTTCAGAGCATCGGGCATCATGTCCGGCAGGCAGCTTGACGGCGCACAGTTTTCCGAAAACTTTGCAAACAGAAGTTCCGACGCCATTGACATCCAAACAGAGGCCATGGCCAGCTTTTGCTCAGTTGTCTGCCCAAGGTCTTGCCGCGCCATTAGGCCTGCGCAAATCCCCGCAAGCACGTCTCCGCTGCCGCCCCTTGAAAGCGCAGGCCCGCCTTCCACACACCGCACTATACCGGATTTTTCCCCGCATACGCTCGTCACCGGGCCTTTCAAGGCTATTGAGGCGCCGTACTTTTTGCACGCCGCTCTAAGCTCTGAATCGCTTGTCTGGGGGGCTATTCTCAAGAATTCACCCGCATGCGGCGTAAGTGCAAGATCGGCCGCCCTTCCAATTCCCGCAAGTTCCGGACATATCGCGTCGGCATCGAGAACGCGCGCAACGTCCGCATGTAACTTCAACGTTTCCGCCACGAGTTTTCTTGCGCCGGCAGACGAACCAAGACCCGACCCCGCCAATATGGCCGTCGGAGGCTTCATTTCCGCAATCTTCGACACGTTTTCCGGGCGCATTGTTCCATCTTTGTCGGTTTCACCCCCAAGCCATATCGCCGACGGCTGCGCCGCCGCAAAACTTGGCGCAAGACTCTTTGGAACAAGCGCCGTAACTATTCCCACGCCCGTTCTGAGCGCCGCCGAAACATTTAACAGCGCCGCTCCGGGGTAGCGCTCGGAACCCGCCACGACAAGCAGGTGCCCATAGTCCCGCTTGTCGGTTAGTGCTTTCCTCAGTTTCAAAAGGGGCTTTAGAACCTTCGCCCCGGCAACGTACTCGCTTGCCCCGCGCGCGGCTTCAAGCGCGGATTCAAAATTAAAAAAGCCTATGTCAACATGCCTGATCCGCCCCACATATTCCCTGTTGAAATCCCTGAATATCGCGGCCTTCGCTATGCCGTTTGAATATGTTATGTCTGCCTTGAATGCGATGTCGGGACGGCGCCAGTCGGAAATTCCGGCGGGCATGTCCATGGCTATTTTTATTGCCGCATCCACCGAGTTTGCGGCGTCTATGCATTCTTTCAAAAAATCTTTTGCCGGAGGGCTAAAGTTCATTCCAGTAAGCCCCTCTATAAGCAGGTCGAAAGCTTTTCCGTTTGAGGCGCATTGCCTCCTGATGTCGCCGAGGGGAATCTCCCGCATGGATGCGGCACTATTTCTCAATTCCTCGAGCGCTTTAAGGGTAAGCTTTTTCATCTCTGCGACATCGGGCAGGGCAACGGCAAGCTTTGCGCCGGGAAATTTTGCGCATATTCTACGCGCCGCAGATAAAGCGTCCGCTCCGTTGTGGCCCTTGCCGGCCAATACCAAAATGTTTGGCTCTTCTGGAAGCTGCGGGGCGCACTCGGCCAAAAAGCGCCTTGCAACGCCGGCTCCAACGGCCTCTATTGCCGCGTAATTTTTGGCTTCGTCGGTTAGAATTTCCGACTCCACCCTCCATGCGTCTTCGCATGTCAATATTGGAAAAATCTCTTTCATCTCGATAGCACGGCAATGGCTTCGGCACTGTCCTTTATGTGTGTGAGGCTTATTAGCATCTTCTTTGCGCCAAGCTTTTGCATTACGGCTTTTGCGGCGGAATCAAGCACCGCCGTTGGCTCCCCCATTTCTCCGTGCCCAACCGACAGCCCCTTCGGCGTGACCCCTCCGGAAAAGCCGGTGCCCAAAGCCTTGGACATCGCCTCTTTGGCCGCAAATCGCGCAGCGTAGCATTGGGCGGAATCGGCGCGCGCGCTGCAATAGGCAATTTCGTCGTCGGTAAATATCCTCTTTAAGAACGCGTCGCCGTGGGTCTTTAACATTCTTTCTATGCGCGCAACGTCGCATAAATCTATTCCAACCCCGGCTATGTGCGGCAAATCCGTCATTTCCCAACCCCGGCTATGAGTCTTTTCATCTCCTCAACGGCGGCCTTCATTCCAACGCTCAACGCCTTTGATACTATGGTGTGCCCAATGTTTAGTTCGTCAAAGGCAAAAGTTTCTAAAAGTTGGCAGACGTTTTCGTAGTTTATCCCGTGCCCGGAATTCACCGTAAGGCCCAATTCCGCCGCGCGTTCCGCCGCAGCCTTTAGCCGCCCAAGCTGGACGGCGCGCTCCGACGGGTTCCTCCACGCATTTGCGTAGGCCCCGGTATGCAGTTCCACAGTGTTGGCCCCAATCTTTCGGGCAAGCTCAACTTGCGAAATATCGGGATCTATGAACATAGAACATCTTATTCCGGCCGCCGAAAGGCGCGCCACCGCGCTTTCAGCTTTTGCCTCGTTTGCGCGAAGGTCTAAGCCTCCTTCCGTTGTGACCTCCTGCCTGTTCTCGGGAACAAGACATACGTAGTCGGGAAGAACTTTCAAGGCCACGGATATGACGTCTTCATTGCACGCCATTTCCATATTCAATTTCCCAGATATGCCCCGGCGCAGGGCAAACATGTCAGAATCCTGCATGTGGCGCCTGTCTTCCCTTAAATGCGCCGTTATGGAATCGGCCCCGCCGCTTTCGGCAAGCCTTGCGGCTTCCATTATGTCGGGTTCCACAACAACCTTTTCGGCGTCTGAAAATCTGTACCGCGCCTGCCTTAGGGTGGCACAGTGGTCTATGTTAACACCCAATTTAGTCATATATTCCTCACTGAAATTTCTTCCACAAAGATGGCATAAACAATATCAAAATTGAATAAAATTCAAGTCTTCCCATAACCATTAAAATAGACAGCAGGGTTTTTGAAATGTCGGACATAAATCCGTAATTTTGAACCGGCCCAGTTTCGTTAAAGCCGGGGCCTACGTTGCTCAACGCGCTAACGCACGCGCTCATGGAGGCTATGAGGCTCATCTGGGGCTCCGACAACGACAGGCACAGCGTCCCAAGCAAGACGCAAAATGAATAGAGCGTTATAAATGAGAACAACCCTGTTGTTTCCGATTCGTCGAAGGTTTTTCCGTCTATGCGGACATTGCGCACAACCCTCGGCCTTAAAACCCTCTCCAATTCGCGCCTCAACAATTTGATTCCGGCAAGCGCCCTTGAAACTTTCAATCCACCGGAGGTAGACCCCGCGCAACCCCCTATGACCATTAGGGCAAATAAAATCGCATGCGCCGCTGGAAGCCACGTCTGGTAGTCTGCCGTGATAAATCCGGTGCTTGTCATTATTGAGACGCACTGAAAGCAACTTTTTGTTATTGCCTTCCCCCAAGTGTCTATATCAGCCAGATTGGCGTCTTTCAAAACTATAACCGTTGTTGCGAGGGTGGCTATAAGCAAAATTGCTATGTAAGTTATAAGCTCTGAGTTCGTTGCAAATTTGATAAATTTGCCCCTAAATAAATTCAGCATAGTAAAGAAACTTATACCGCCTATGAACATGAACACGGTGACAATCCAGGCAATCAGATTGCTTTCATAGTGGGCTATGCTATCGTTATAAACGCTGAATCCGCCCGTTGAAACCGTGGAACACATGTGGCACAGGCCGTCAAACCAGCCCATTCCGCACGCCACAAACGACACCCAACACGCCGTAGATATCGCCGAATATATCACAAAAATTTTAAATATCGCGCTCTTTATGCGCTCCGTCTCTATGCTTCCGTTGGCATTGGCGCTGGCTTCGTGCGAGTACATCATCTTGGCCCCCGACCCTATAAACGACAATATCGCCACGAAAAATACCACCACACCCAAGCCGCCTATCCATTGCGAAAATGATCTCCAGAACAGCAGACTTTTAGGCATGCACTCCACGTCCCCAAAAACGGACGCGCCCGTTGACGTAAGTCCGCTTGCCGATTCAAACAGCGCGTTTGAAAATCCGCAGCCCAAAATGAACATGTACGGCAGCGCACCCAAAAGCACCGCGAGAATCCAAACCACGCCAACCGCGCATAAGGCCTCTTTCCTGAATATGCGCTTCGGCGCGTTTCTGCTTGGAAGGTACAGCGACAGCGCCGCCGTGATGGTGAGGGCTATTATGCATACCCACGACGGAAAAGCCTCCGCGTCTCCGGCCTCCGAAGCGAAGACCGCCGACACCGCAGCGCACAGCGAAAACGCAACGCACATGACGCCCGTCAACACGGAAACCAGTTTAAACACTATCGAATAATTCATCTGACAGGGCGGTTAAGCGCTTTGCGGCTATATGAAAATCTTTGCGACATCCGCCGATTTGTCGCGGTTCAATATTATTATGAGCCTGTCGGAGGCGTGTATTACATCGTCGGCACCCGGAACCCTTGCGGTGCCGTCGTCGTTCATCAGGGCGGCAATCATGCATTCCGCAGGCAGGTGCAAATCGCGCACAAGCTTTCCGGCGGCCTCGCTGTTTGGGCCAACCTTTAGCTCTATGAATTCCACCTTTCCGTCCCTGAGCCTGCCGACAACCATAAAATTCTTGTCGGTTAGGTATTTTTTTATCTCCATGGCGGTGACCTTCCTCGGAGAGGCTATTGCCCCTATGTCGAGAAATCCGCTTATGTTTTGCAAAACCTGCTCGTAATCGGGCTTGTTTATTACCAGCTCCACGTGTTTTACGCCAAGTTTTTTTGTCTGTAGGCAGGTCATGACGTTTTCTTCGTCGTCTTTTGTGCAGGCCATGAAGTAGTCGGCGCTTCCTATCTGTTCCTCCTCCAATAGCCGCAGCGATGTGGCGCTGCCGTTAATTACCGTCACATATGGGAAAGTTTCGGCAAAGGCCCTGCATTTTTCAAGGTCCGGCTCTATCACCCTTATCTTGAACCGCTTGCTTGAGAGCCTCCTTATTATGGCGGTGCTTGTTTCGGTTGCCCCGTATAGCACAACGCGCACAATTGACGCGTCTTCATTAGAAAAGAGGCGGCGCGCCGAAAGTATTGTATCGGGGGTGCCTATTATGGTAATGTTGTCCCCGGCATTTAATTCTGTGTTTGCCGTTGGAACCACAAGCTCACAGCCGCGCTCCAAATAGGCTATTTTTATCCCCGGGGGAAGTTTCAAATTTTTTAGCGGCACGCCTATTACGCGCGAGTCTTCAGCCACCCGAACCTCCTGAAGCTCCACCTGCCCGCGTGCGAAATCCTCTATCGCCATGCGTTCGGGATTGCGCGCATGCTTTGCCAGCTCCACGGCGGTAAGGGCCTCGGGGTTTATGAGCACGTCTATATTGAAATGCTTTTTGTAGTTTATGACGGAGTTGTCCGCGTATACCGCGTCGTGCACGCGCGCTATGGTGGTCTTTGCGCCGAGCTTCGCGGCCAGCGAACAGGCCACTATGTTTAGCTGGTCGTGCGCTGTCATCGCCAAAAGAAAGTCCGCATCAGCAGCTCCAGCCTTTAATAGGCACTTGGCCGACGCCCCGTTGCCGCGTATAACCACCACGTCCAAGTTGTCGCCTATCTCGTCGGCAATTTCGTCGTTTTGCTCTATCAGGGTGACGTTGTGCCCGTCTTCGCTCAGAACCTGGCACAGAAAATGCCCCACATCGCCCGCGCCAACTATCACTATTTTCATACCCGGACAACTTTACCCTCTATTCGAAAAAGAAAAAGCATTTTTTACAGTTCCGGCATTTTTTCTAAAAATGCGGAACGGGGCATTCAAAAAAGTGCGGTGCGGGCCTTTCCCGAAATTTGCGCGCGGCAATAAAAGTTTGTCCATTTTGCCGCCGAGTATCCGTCAGAGAAATTTTAGGCCGGGATGCTTGAAGTGAAAATTGGCTTTTGCAAGCTTTTCGGGAAAGGCGGCGCAGTCGGACAACAAAAGGTCGTCGGCCATTTCACCGAAAACCAGCCTGAATAGAAAAGCCGGCAGCGGTATTATCCCGTTTCTTCCGCCGTTCGGGGCGACTTTTTTTGCCAGCTCCGCGGCGGTTGCAACGCTCGGGGCGCAAAAGTTCACCGGGCCTGAAAGCGAAGGTGTTACGCATGCGAACACCGCCGCCCGCGCAAGATCTTGGAGGCTTATCCAAGACACATTTCTGACAGGGGAACCCGCAACAATGGGAAAACCAAATACGCAGCCTTTTGCGGCCTCCGTCCAAAAACCTCCAGACCTGTCGAGGACAATCCCGAATCTCGCATTCACCACGCGCGTTTTTTGCCCGGAGGCATTTTGCGCGGCGCGCTCCCACTTGTCACAGACGTCCGAAAGGAACCCTTCGCCCTTGGGGGAAGCCTCGTCGCAAGAGGGGTTATTGCCGTAGAATCCGACCGCCGAGGCGCATAAGAATACTCTTGGCGGCTTTTGCAATTTGCGTATGCAGCCGACAAGCAGGCCGGCGCTTTTCAGCCTGCTTGATAAAATTGCATCTTTTTTGGCTTTAGTCCATCTGCCAAATATGCTTTCGCCGCTCAGGCATACGAAGGCGTCAAATCCTTCCATTTTGGAAAGGTCGGCGGTCTGTTTTTCAGGGTCCCAAAAGATTCCTCCGGCATTAAGGTCGCGCGATAATGCGGAAACCTGCCAACCCGAGCGCGAAAATTCCTCCGCAAGGGCCTTACCCACAAACCCTCCGGCCCCGGCAATCAAAACCTTCCCGGCTTTAAAGCGGCCGCGCTCCATGCCCTCTGAAGCGGCACCCGCAGAGAAGGGCCCGTTTGCATTTTCTTCGGAGTTTTCGGTATGCGTCACTTGGCTGCCGCGTTGAATTTTAGCTTGGAAATATCGTATCCGCGCGCCTTTGCGCTGTCCAATATATGCGCCAAAACTTCCTTATCAAGGGCTGGCGTTCTTGAAAGTATCCATAAATATTTGCTTGAGCTGCCGCCAACAAGCGCCCACTCGTAGTTCTTGCCTATTTCCAATATATAATAATCGGCGTAAAACGGCCAAAAGAACGCAACCCTCAGCTTTGAGCTGTCGGAGATGTCGGGAACGTAGGCGGTTGCTTTGGCAACCCTAATTATCCTGCCGTTGGCATCGAGAGCCGAATTCTCTATTTTTAGGCGCCCATTTGCAAGCGCGGTATATTCGGCAAGCGCGCCTTCATTGTCGTTTTGGAAGCTGTTGGGAAGGCGGGCAATCTCGTACCACCGCCCGGCGTATCTAGCTATGTCTATGTTTTCAGCGGTCTTTATTTCTTTTTGCGGCGTTCCCGCGCATGAGGCAAATACTGAGCATAAAATTGTGCAGGCGCATGCGCGGGCATATTTTGATATGCGGGCTATTGCATTTGCGCCTTTTGCAATTTGCGCATCAGCCTCAGTATGGCAAGGTCTTTCATTTTCGCTTCTATTTGGCATATGTATGCAGCTCCAAAGTAGGGTGGAAGTTTCTTGCAATAATCCGAGTGGGCGCGCGGGCATCGGGGGCTTCTGCTTTCCGAATAGTGAAAAACCGGAATATTCCCGCCCCAAGTTTTTGCCGCCGCATCGAATACGTCAGACAAAACTTCGCCCATATTGTTGCATTTGTGGTGTAAAAAGTCGAGCGTTAAAGGTATGTCGAATCTCCTTAGAAAGGGCAAAAGGTTGGCGACATTCCAAAAACCGCGGTCCTCGTTTTCGACCGTCAGGCGGGCGCGGGCATTCGGCGAAAGAAGGTCCAAGCCGTTTTCAAAGTCGCGTGCAAGGTCGTTTCTGGGACGGGTGTTTAGGTGCACATTTATGGGGGCCGACGGGGAGACTGGGGCTCCAAGCATGTCTAAAATTTCCGAATTAAAATTTATTTCGCTTGCGGCTGATGTCCTTACGGCCGGATTTCCAGACGCAAGCACCACAAATTGGGAGGGGTGAAAAGAAAATCCAAGCCCGTTGTTTTTTGCAAGCAATCCCGTCTCTTTAAGAAGTCTTTTTATCGCAGGGAAACTGACGGATTCAAAAAATGCGTTTTTGAGTTTTGGGTGCGTGGCAAGCGGAAATATGTCGGAGCTTATCCTGTAGTTGGCAAAGCCGCTTTTTACGCAAAACTCAGCGGTTTCTTTTAGGACCCTCGCGTTATGAAGCCATATTTCTTGCAATTTCTCGAACGCGCTTACAGCGTCAAGCTTCGCAATATTTGAAAAGTTTGCCTTCCTGAAGCGGATTTCCCTTTCCTTAAGCTTTAGGCAAATACAGCACAGGCCGAATGTTACACAGTAGTCCACAGTGTAAGTCGACAATGTTTTTGATTTTTTGTTCAAACTTGGGCTAGCCAGCCCCATTGAAAATCCTGCGGCAGATTTCATATGCGGAGCCACAATATTAAATGGATGCTTAAAAAATGCTTGTAGAAAGGCGGGGGAATGTCAGTATGCGGGGATAGGGATTCGTAGTTGCGGGTCTGCGAGGGCAGTGTGCAGTTGCCTTCTGTGGTTTATTTGCAAGCGTAAAAAAGATGGTTTTGGCTAGAGTTATAAGATTGCAGTTTGTAGTGCTTGTGTTCGCGCTTGCACAGACATGCCTTGCTGAAGTTGTTGGCTTGTCGAATGGAGACAGAATTACCGGAAGCATTGTCAGCTCTACGGATGCGCAATTGGTTTTGCAGACAGACTTTGGAACTGTCACGATACCGAGAAGCAAGGTTGTTTCAATAGCGGCGCAGAAGGATGCGCAGGCCGGAGATGCCGCGCCGGAGACGGCTGCGGACAACTCGTCGGGTGGGTCTTCAAAAGGGGCGGCAGAAGAGGTGGCGAAGTCTGAACCGGATCCTGCCGCGCCGGAGGCTAAGCCGCGAAAGATTGAGTGGGTGGAAGACTATAGAGGCTTCATAAAAAATACCCTTCCAGAGGATTTTCACATGCGTTTGCGCGGCGGTGTGCAATACTACCAGACTTCGTCGAAGAATTTTTCCGTGGGGCTGGCGCTTGACATAGTCGAGAATTTCAGCGAGTTTCAGACATTTAAGTCGACGCTGTATTACGACTACGCCAACGAGAGGCCGGAGGGCGGCGGAGACAACGTCACGGTTGACAAATACGGTTTGGACACTTCATACAGGGTTGATTTCGACCAGACCAAGCATTGGTATTTCAACAACATTTTAAACTATAAGGTGGACATGGTTCGCGGCATAAAGAACCAGGTTGATGAGGCCGCGACGTTTGGCTACAGGTTTGATTTTGACAGGTACGATTTGGTTATAGACATAGCGCCCGGTCCTGCTGTAAGGTACATCAATGCGGAAAATTACGACACGCATTGGGTGGCTATGGCGGTCTTGTCGGAAGACTTGGTTTGGAAATTCCATTCCTTCATGAGGCTGGAGCAGAATATATATACGGGCTTTGATTTGGAGCGCCCCGACAACTATACTTTCAATTTTAAGTTGGCTCTGATCATGAGCGTGACCGAGGTTATGGACATAGCTTTGCGCTATTCGTATATATACGATTCCATAAATGCGACCGAAGCTCAGAAGTCTGAACAAATACTGACGCTTTCGTTTGAATTTCCCTTTAACTGGAAGAACTGATTTATAAAACACAGAGTAAAGATTATGAAAAAGCCCATAAAGATAGCGGTAACCGGCGCGGCCGGTCAGATAGGTTATTCACTCTTGTTCCGCATAGCAAGCGGGGCAATTTTTGGACCCGACCAGCCGGTCGAGTTGAATCTCATAGAGATAGAGCCGGCGATGAAGGCTTTGGAGGGCGTGAAGATGGAACTGGACGATTGCGCTTTCCCGCTGCTCGACAAAATAACCCTTACGTGCGATTTGTCGGAGGGTTTCAGGGGCGTGAACTGGGCATTGTTGGTGGGTAGCGTCCCGCGCAAGCAGGGCATGGAGCGCGCAGATTTGCTTGGCATAAACGGCAAGATATTTGTCGGGCAGGGCAAGGCTATACAGGACAATGCGGCCTCGGATGTTCGCGTGCTTGTTGTGGGCAATCCTTGCAATACGAACTGCTGGATAGCTATGACGCATGCCACGGATATACCGTCGAACCGTTGGTTCTCGATGATGCGTCTTGACGAGCTTCGCGCGAAGGCGCAGCTTGCCCAGAAGGCCGGAGTTCATGTGAACGAGGTCAGCAATATGGTTGTGTGGGGCAACCATTCCTCCACGCAGTATCCGGATTTCTACAATGCAAAGATTGGCGGGAAGCCTGCAGCTGAAGTGATAGGCGACGAAGTTTGGTTGAAGGATACGTTCATACCGGTCGTCCAGAAGAGGGGTTCGGCCATAATTGCGGCGCGCGGTTTGTCGAGCGCGGCGAGCGCGGCCAACGCCGCCATAGAGACGGTTCGTTCTCTTGTCACTCCCACGAAGCCGGGAGATTTCTTCAGTGTGGGCGTTTGCTCGGACGGAAGTTACGGGACGCCGAAGGGCATCATAACATCTTTGCCGATACGTTCCGACGGCACGAATTGGGAAGTTGTGCAGGGCCTGGAGATTAATGAATTTTCCAGGCAGATGATTGACAAAACCAATGCCGAACTTGTTGAGGAGCAAGAGACTGTAAAGAAGATTTTCGGCTAGCATAAGAGTTTGGAACGTTTTTAAAATCGCGCCGGCATCCGGCGCGATTTTTTTTGAGGTAGGGCTGACTTGCTTGAGATGCTGTAATTTTAACTTGTTGGTAATTATGTTAAAGCGTAATTTTGTGGCTTGCTTTTATAAGGAAAAGTCGCCATGCAATTTGATTGCGGTCAAATTTCGTTATTTGGAGCAAAAAAATAAATGTTGACGCGGGCGGCAATGTGGTTATTTGTGGCGGCTTTTGATATTACTAAGGGGGATAATCCCATGTTGGTACAAGTTTTAAAATCAAAGATATTGAGAGCCGAAACGACCGATTGCCGCATAGACTACGAAGGTTCCCTTGCTATAGATGAGGATCTTATGGACAAGGTTGGCCTGTTGCGCTATGAGAAGATCTTGGTTGGTAATATAGCCAACGGAGAGCGTTTTGAGACTTACGCCATACCTGCGCCGCGTGGCAGCGGCATGTTTTCGATACGAGGAGCGGCGGCTCACCTTGGAAATGTTGGGGATCTTCTTGTGATAATGAGCTTTGCGAGTGTAGAGCTTGAAAAGGCGCCGAGCGTATTGCCCCGCACAATAACATTGTCGGAGAGGAACACTAAGATAATCAAGTCTCAGAATGTTGATATATAGTGCGTTGGCTTTTGAGGGTTGGCGTTTTTTTTACCTTTTAAACAATATTTTAACAAAATAGTTAGCTATGTCATACAAACTGTTCATACCGGGACCGATAGAGGTTTCAGAAAAAACGTACAAGGCGATGTCTGCCCACATTGTTGGACACAGGAGCAAAGACTTCACAAACCTTGTCGATGATGTCATGCCGCGCCTAAAGCAGCTTTTCTACACGGAAGGCGACGTATATTTGAGCACGAGCTCATCTTGGGGGATAATGGAGGGCGCCATACGCAACGTTTGCAACAAGGCGGTATTAAACTGCTGCAACGGTTCGTTTTCCGACAAGTGGTACGACGTTTCCAAGCGCTGCGGCAAAGAGGCCGCGGAGCTGAAGTTTGACTGGGGCAAGCCGGTGGATCCGGAAGCTCTTGACAAAGAGCTTTCCACCGGGAAGTACGACGCCGTCACAATAATACACAACGAGACCTCCACCGGAACGATGAGCGACATATCTGCTCTGATGTCTGTGATAAGGAAGTATCCGGAGGTTATAAGCATAGTAGACACGGTCAGTTCGTTTTCCGCGCTTCCGATAAAGAAGGACGAGCTTGGCATAGACGTGATGGTGACCGGCTGCCAGAAGGCTTTGGCCATACCTCCGGGATTGTCGTTCTTGGCGGTTTCCCAGCGGGCGTTGGAGCGCGCTGAGTCGGTTTCGGGAAGGGGCTATTATTTCGACTTTTTGGAATTCAAGAAGAATATGGAGAAGTCGATGACTCCGTCCACGCCGGTAATATCGCTGATATACGCGTTGCAGAGCAAGCTTGACGACATCTTTTCGGAAGGTTTGGAGAACAGGTATGCGCGCCATCTTGAGAACAACAGGATTGTCCGCCAGTGGGCCTACGGTCACGGGTTTAAATTGTTCCCCGAGGAGAAGTACGGTTCGGTATCTTTGAATTGTTTCCAGAACAATTTGAATGTAGACCTTCCCGGGCTGTTGGCGGAGCTCAAGCAGAAGTGCCACATGGTGTTCGACGGCGGGTACGGCAAGCTGAAGGGCAAGACATTCCGCATATCGAATATGGGCGACGAAACTCCCGACACAATGCGCGAGCTTCTCGACAACATAGACGGGATACTTCCAAATTACTTGGGTAAGTAGCGTTTGGACGTGGCGTGCGCGCCGTGCGCGTGCGCGCTTTTTTTTAACCTGGGTATTGAGCTTTTGGGATGAAGAAACTAATCATAGCGGAGAAGCCGTCAGTTGCCGCCGATATAGCCCGCGTTTTGGGCGGGGCAAAAAAGAACGGCGAATTCTACGAGAACGACGGATACGTCATAACGTCGGCGGTGGGGCACCTTGTGGAGCTTGCGATGCCGGCCGACATAGACAAAAAATACGCCAGGTGGTCTCTTTCAACCCTTCCGATAATACCGGAGAAATTTGAGTTAAAGCCGATAGAAAAAACAAAGAAGAAGCTGGCGGACCTCAAGAAGCTGATGGGGCGCAAGGATGTGGACGCCGTTATAAACGCCTGCGATGCCGGGCGCGAGGGCGAATTGATTTTCACATATATTTACGAAATCACAAAGTGCAAACTTCCGAGATTTAGGTTGTGGGTTTCGTCGATGACGCCGGCGTCTATATTGAACGCGTTTGAGAATCTCCGCAGCCAGGAGCAGATGGCGTCGCTTCAGGACGCGGCGCGTTGCCGGAGCGAGTCTGACTGGCTTGTGGGGATAAACGGCACGCGCGCAATAACCAGCAGAATGTACGGTGCACGCGGCAAGAATTTAGCGTCGGTAGGCAGGGTTCAGACGCCGACTTTGTCTATGATAGTGGAGCGCGAGCGCGAGATTCAGAGTTTCAAATCGAAGCCTTACTGGAAGATTATATCGCGCTTCAAGATAGAGAACGGCGAGTATGAAGGGGTATACCAGAGGCCGGATTTCAAGCAGTCTGAGAAGTCTCCATTGGACAAGGCCGACAGAATTTGGAAGCACCCTGACGCCGAGGCGGTTTTGTTGGATGTCCGCAAGGTTGATACCGCAAAGGTTAGCGACAAAAATACCGTTTCCAAGCAGACGGCGCCCAGGCTTTACGATTTGACGACTCTTCAGCGCGAGGCAAACAATAAATTTGGATACAGCGCCGGAAGAACCTTAAGCTTGGCTCAATCATTGTACGAAAAGCACAAGCTTATAACCTATCCGCGAACCGACAGCAGGGCTCTTCCGGAGGATTACCGACAGACGGTCTTATCCACTTTGGGTGACTTGGACGGCGTCTATGGGCCTCATGCTGAAAGGGCGGTATCGCAGGGATATGTGCAGAAGGCCACCAAGAGGGTTTTTGACAATAAGCAGGTAAGCGACCACTTTGCCATAATTCCAACTGGCATGAAGCCGAAGCACCTCAATGACGACGAGCGCAAGATATACGACATGGTTGTGCGTCGTTTCATAGCGGCATTTTATCCAGAGGCGCAGTATAGTGTCACGGTACGCATAACCGCTGTTGGGCCCCATGTTTTCCGCACCGAAGGCAAGGTGTTGCGTGTTCCTGGCTGGCTTGACGTGTATGACAAGGAGGCTGCCGACAAAGATTTGATACCGCCGCTGGCATTTCCCCAGGAGCAGGCGAAGATTGTAGATGTAAAGCTTAAGGAGGAGGCCACAAAGCCTCCGGCGCGCTATACTGAGGCAACCTTGCTTTCCGCTATGGAAGGGGCGGGGAAGCTTTTGGACGACGAAGAACTTGCCGAGGCCATGAAAGAAAATGGCCTTGGAACGCCGGCTACGCGAGCACAGATTATAGAGACTTTAATTTCCCACAAGTTTATAGAGAGGGACCGTAGGGATCTTGTTCCCACAACGCGCGCGGACAGCCTGATAAAATTTCTGAAGGTGTTGTCTGTGGACGCGCTGACAAGCCCCGTCATGACGGGCGAGTGGGAGCAAAAGCTTCGCCGCATAGAGCGCAACGAGCTCTCAAGAGGTGAATTTATGAAGGGCATAGCGGGCCTGACGCGCGAAATAGTAGAGAAGGCGCGGGACTTCAAGGAAGACTCCGTTGAGACCCGCGAGACCGATATTCCAAGCCCCATAGACGGAAGCAATCTGCTGGAAACTTTTAGGGCCTACAAGTCTAAGGACGGAAAGTTTACGGTATATAAAACAATAGGGAACAGAAAGATCAGCGAGCAGGAGGTCAGGGAGCTTGTGACAAAGGGCAAGGTTGGTCCTTTAGACGGCTTCAAGAGCAAGCTTGGAAGGCCGTATTCGGCGTCTCTTAAGCTTGACGAAAATTTTGCGATCAAATTTCAGTTTGGCGAAGGCGATACGGAGGCGCGCCGCGCCCCGGAGAATCTCGACGATGCCGAGGTTGTGGGGCGCTGCCCGAGGTCGGCTATGGGCTTGTGCGAGTGCAAAGACGGAGAGCTTGTTGCCACGGAAAACGCCTATGTATGCCGCAACAAGTCCGGGCACAAGTGCTCTTTCAGGTTCGGGAAGGTGATGCTTTCCCACGCAATAACGCGGGCAGAGATAGACTCTCTTATAAATATAGGGAAGACGCCGGTTATAGACGACTTTGTCTCAAAGCGTACTAACAAGAAATTTTCGGCTTCTTTGGTGTTGGATCCTCGCGGAAGCATATCTTTTGAATTTGCGAGGAAAACGCGCCCTGATAAATCTTCGGGGAAATCTGCGGCGCCCAAAAAATAAACTTGCCGGGCGGGTTGGAGTTTTTGGTGCGGCGGTTTGAAGACTCTCATAGGGCCTGTCTCCAGTTGTGGCGTGCTTTGTGGTGTGCGTCTAATTTTTGACTTATGCCGGCGGAATATTTGCGCTGCGCGCGCGGGGCACTTGTGTTGCTTTCCGCCCACAACTTCGGGAAATTCAGGGCGCAAGGGGAATTTTTTAATTTTTCTTTGGCGGCCTTATTTGAAAATTGCCAAACTTTGGCGGTGCGCGGGTGCGCCATGCCTGCCGATTATCGTCGTGTTGGGCGGATAAGAATTTACCATCTGCATTCCTTAAAAGCCATGGGCGATAGCCTTGAAAGCCTGCGTGCAGATTGGGCGGGTCGGCGTCTGGCTAAAGATTGTCATGGCTAAATTTTCCATTGTGTTTTTTCGCGTTATACCTTGCCAGAGACAAACTTTCCTTTGTGTTTCTTCGCGTTAAATACGCGCATAAACACAGGCTTTTTGAAAAATCGAAAAAAATTTTGCCTCTGTTTGCGCATTTATGCGGGTCTTTCGGACCCCGGAAATTTTTTATGTGGTTGCGGCTATGCGTTTTTTTAGCAAAAACTAAGATTCGCCGCGCGGGAAAAAAGGCGCCTATCTGACGCGTGTGTCTTCGCGCTCTATTTTCATGTCCATTTCAGAGTTTATATCGGAAAACCCCACCATTTTGTCGTCCGGGTTTTTCTTGGCCGTTATTACCATATATATGCACCAGACAAAGAGCGCGGTAAAAGCGCCCACAGAGAGGGAGAATGTTATCCAGCCGCCGATAGTCATGTCAACCTGCCTTCCTTTCGCGCTTGAATTTATCGTACTTTTTAGACTTTGACAAAATTAGCGCATAGAATGCGTAAATGCCAGCCATGGCTGCAACCGAAACAACCGACACCTTGTTTACGGGATGTTCGGGGCTGCCGATTAAATCGAGTATGTACACACTCACCTTTCCGTCGCCCATGATGCCAAGGACGTCTTTGCATATCCACAGCAGAAAAATTGTCAGCAGAAATGCCGGAGTAATATACTTTATCACCCATCCGAGAATTTTTGGGGCCTTTATAAGAGAGCCTTCGTTGGCCATTTTAATTCCCCTGTCCGCGCCGAACTTCCACGCGAATGCTATGGTGGAAACCATTGCGAAAATGTATATGGCAACTTGCCCCATCCAGAAATCGAATGTGTCCATGGCCTTCAGGTCGGCCGAAAAATACACGACAAACCCAGTTAGAAAAGTTGCCATCATGCCAAGTATTATGGTTGCAAGGCTTCTGCGCATGTTTGTTGCCTCCTCCAAAAACGCCAGGCTTGGCTGAAGCATTGACAGCGAGCTCGTCACCGCTCCCAAATACAGCAAAATAAAGAACAGGAAGCCGAACAGCCACCCCAGAGGAAGCGACAAAAAGAACATCGGAAGCACTTTAAACCCGAGGTCGAAAAGGCTCAGCCCCGCGCCCACAACCCCCGACACCCCGAACAGCGCAACCGCCGGCGGTACGGTTATCAGTCCGCCGAGGCACACTTCGCAAAATTCGTTCGCGCTACACGAGGTAAGCGAACTTAATACAATGTCGTCGCGCTTTCGCAGGTAGCTTGCGTAGGTCATTATCAGCCCAAAGCCTATTGTGAGGCTGAAAAACACCTGTCCGGCTGCCGCGATCCAAATTGAGGGGTTAGCCAATTGTTCCCCCAGCCCTATGCGCTTTATTCTCAACGGATCCGAGCCGTCGCATGCGGAGGCCTTTATTTGAATGTTTTCCTCCGCGCGCTTTATTTCGTCGTTGCCAACCAGCCTTTTTTCAAATACCCACTCTCCGCTATTTTGGTCCATTCTCTCCAGAATGACCTTCTCGGGATTCCACATAAACCCGAGCCCCTGCTGAACCGACCTGTCAGGGTGCTCCGGCGAGATATTCCCCAATGTCAACACTCTGACCACCATTATCAACGCTATTATGATGAGCGTTGGCATCGCATACTTGCAAAAAAATTCTATGCCCTTTGAAACCCCCCTGTAAATCATCCAGAAGTTCAGCAGGAAAGAGAACACCAAAAATATCAAGACGCCGCTTATGCCGAATTTTATGGCTGATCCATTTTCGCCGGCGCCTATGAAGTTTCCAAAAAACTTGCCGGATTCTTCTACGCTGGAAAAGTTTAGGTTGCCCAACAGAAAGTTGAATGCGTATCCCAGGCACCACGCCTCAGCGTATACGTAATAGCAATATATCACCAGCGTAAGCGTCACGCCGAGAATGCCGAAATAGGCCATTTTCTTGCTGGAGCAGACATATCCCAATATTCCGGGTGCGGAATTGTATCCTGCCGCGCCGCCGTAACGCCCCATAGTCCACTCCAGTATGGAAATCGGAATCCCCACCATAAAGAAGGAGATTACGTACGCTATCATAAACGCCGCGCCTCCGTAAAGGGCAACCTGACCGGGGAACTTCAAAAAGTTTCCCAGCCCAACGGCGCTTCCCGCCACGGCGAGTATTACCCCAACACGTGAACTCCAGTTTTCCGACTTCATAAAATTTGAAAAGTCAATATTTCAATATTTTCCCTGCCGCAACAAAAAAGCGTTTTGCGCGGCCGAAACTCTTTCTTTGCGGCTTGCGCGCGAAAGCTGCGCCCGCCAATACTGAGTGGGCTGCGCGGCAAAGCTTCGCCATGGCTGCCAAACCCGCGTGTCTTATGCCAATTTTAAAGGGGCATTTTGAAATTTATCCGCCGCCAAAACGCGCCCCTTCTGGGCGCACGTTAACAGAAGACGCCGGCAAATGCCGGCGCCTTGGCCGCTATTTTTTTGCCGACAGAGATTCCCCAAGCTTGTCGGCGCCGACAGGTGCCTCCACGTAGCACACCGTCGCATTAAATGTTGCGGGAAGCTTTTGGGCATTGCCGTACAAATCGTAAACCTTGGCGCCGCCTATGGAGCAATTCAACTTTGTGCCTTTTGCCTCGCGCCTGCCGGAAATGACGGCCACGGACCTCTTCCCGTCCGAGAATATATAGGCCCACAGCCCTTCCGCAAGCTTCTTGCGATGGCTAAATTGCAGGCCCTCAAGCCTAAAAGCCATGGCGGAGTGCGCCACAAGCATCGGGTGCGCATATCCGTCTGCACAGAACATGACAAGGTAATTTGGGGCGGTCGAAAAGTCTCCGTAGCCGTGCGATGTGTAGAGGAAAACTTTCTTAACACCGCAGCTTAGCATGGAAACTATGTAGCGGACGGTCTTGTCGGCAAGGATAGTGTAGTTTTCAGTGTTGTTCCACGGGAGGGTGTGCTTGTACATGCCGGCATAGCGCATCGTATCGTCTCCGCTGGCGCCGCCCGTGCAGGCGCCTTGGCCTTCGGACATATAGACGGGCTTGCCTATTGAACCGTTCTTTTTGACAATGTACCCCGTAGCTTCGGCATAGGAGTTCTCGCATGCGTCGTCGGGATATCCTGTCGTTCGCGGAGTGTAGAAGTGGAAGTCAACAATGTCGCAGAAATTGAGCCCGCCGGCGTCGTAAACGCCCTTTGTCCAGCGCTCTCCCCCAAGGCCGGATGTCGTGTTAAACCCAGATATCTTCGCATTTGGATTGACCTCTTTTGCAGCCTCATAGGCAGCCTTCATTATCCCCGCAAAATCGGCTTGGGGATTTTTACTTGTGATGTATCCGTGCGACCTGTCGGAATTCTTGTCGAAATCCACCGCCCACCACTCAATATTCCACGGTTCGTTCCAAACGAACCAGTCGTCTATGACGCCCTTGTAGCGCGACGCGACAGTGCGGACATAATTTTGGAAATCCTCCATGTTCACCGGCCTAAAATAGCGGTCGTGGTAGGTGATGTAATTTCTGCCGGTATCGACTTTTGAAAGGTAACTTGCCCATTTTGGGGCAGTGCCAAACTGGCCGAAAATCTTTAAGTGGTTTTTGCGGTACGCATTGATGTCGTCGTCGCGGAATTCCCATTTCCCTTTTTTCGGCTCGAGCCAGAACCAGCCGATGTACTCCGCGCCGGCGTCGTGAAGGCGCGCCCAATTCACCCCGGCGGCCTTAACCGCCTTTAGAGAGGCATTGGAGGCCATTACGTGTATGCCGAATGGGGAATCGGGGGCGTCTTTGCCCCAGTATCTTGGGCGCTCCAGGCGCGTTACGATAATTTCGTTTACCGGCGACACCGCAGTTGCGTTTTTAAAAGCCTGCACTTCCACCCTAAATTGCCCGAGCGGCCTTTCCGGGAATAGGAGATAGCTTATTCGGGCGGTAGGGTCGGCTTTTGAAATTTCAATGTCGGGAATATCTTTGCTTTCCCCGTATATGTTGACAACTTTTGCCTTCAGTTTTACGCCGTCAGTGTTACCCAAAACTCGGCACAGCACTTCGGGCGCTTCGTCCGTAAATTGTATGCGCGCGCAGCTTGTCTCAGTCTTCGGAATTGAAAGCGCAACTTCGCATTCGCCGTCGGTTGAGTATCCGCCGCCGTCATTTTTCGACGCGCGGAACCTATCCAAAAATATGGTGCCTGTGCCGTCTATGCGCAAGGTTAGCGCCCAAGAATCTTTCGGCGCCCTAAACGGCAGCGTGGCCCTCTTCCAGGAATCCGTTGCGGGAAGGTTGATTGAGGCTATTTGGCGGTTTTGTGTCCATATCTGAGCGGTATATTTCCCGTCGGATCGGTAGTCGAAAGATACGGCGTTTCTAAGTTTCGGATTTGCAACGTTAAAGGGTTCGCTGCATATGCCTATCTTTTTTCCCTGCAGGGATTGCAGTTTTAACGGCGCCTCTCCCGACGGGCCCTTGATGCCTTCAGCCGGAGCAACATCGCCATAAGTATAATTTCTGTGAAGCGTCCATCCGCTCTGAAGGCCAAATGGAAGGCGCGTGCTTTTGAAATAATTACGCGAAGTTGCCGCAGGCCGCCTGATTATCTCGGTGGCGCCCTCGCTCTTCTCAAGCTTCATGTTGGTTATCTCAAACACGCCGTCCTCTTCAAAGTTCATCATTAGGGCCACGGGAAGCTCCGGCTTGTTTTCCGGCACTTTAAAGTGAATTGTCTGCTTCGTCCATTTCTCGGTTGGCTGTATGGGACCGGCAGTAAGGGTCGTATAGGGCGGGGGCATAATGCGCAGGCTCATTTTTACCGCGCCGCCGGTGCGATTTCTCACGTTGGCCGTAAGGCGGTAGTTTTCCCCGGCCTCAATATTCTTCAACTGGGCGCAAAACTGCGGGGCGCCCTTATGCACATTGAAGCGCATAAAGGTCTTCCCGCCCTCTTCCGCGATTTCCGTGGAGGTGTCGGCCTTCATGAAATTGGTGAAATTTTGGTCCCAGGCGGACGGGAGGACGCCTCTGAATTTCCCCACATCGCTTCTTGTGCGGTCGCGGGTGTTCTTAGTAAAGTCGACATCCAACAAAACATCGTCTCCGTCGTTGGGGCCTGGGCACCTGTCTATTTTTACGCTTTTAAAGTCTACATCTCCTTCGCCTTTTAAAATTATAAAAATGCCGACAGGGCTCTTTATGTCCTCCTGAATGCGCATGGTTTTGGAAATATTCTGCCAAGAGTTTCCGGGCTTTATG
>CASEFZ010000020.1 GCA_949287395.1 uncultured Verrucomicrobiota bacterium | reverse complement strand
GGAAAAGGAAAAATATGCTGACTCATGTTGTGATATTTAGAACGCGCAACGCCCAAAAGCGCCATTTGATACGCGAGGGGCTCGAAACGCTAAAAGCCATAGAGGGGGTCGCCTTTATGAAAATAGGAGAGCCCGTTCCAAGCCAGAGGCCTGTTGTGGACGATTTCTTTGACTATGCCCTGGTCGTGGCCTTTGAAGACGACGAGGCCGGGCTCAAGCGCTATTCGGAACACCCCATACATGTAAATTTTGTCGAAAACTACCTCAAGCCCGCCGGGGGAAAAATTGAAGTATACGACATCAAATAACATGCTTTCGTAAAAATGACGGATGCGCAAGCCTGCAAATATGTAAGTACGGCTGTACGCGACGCCGGGGGAAGGGCGTGGCTTGTAGGCGGGTGTGTCCGCGACAAAATTCTCGGCATAAAGCAAAAAGATTTCGATATTGAGATTTACGGCCTGCAACCGGAAAAGATTGAAGAAATCTTGAAGAGGAAATTCCGCGTTGAGATAGTCGGCAAGAGCTTCGGAGTCTGGATACTCAAGGGCTTCAACATAGATGTCAGCGCGCCCCGCCGCGAACGCAAGACCGGCGAGGGGCACAAAGCTTTCGAGATAGAGTGCGATCCCTTTTTATCTCCGCTGCAAGCCTGCTCCAGGCGCGATTTTACAATAAATTCCATTCTAATGGACGCCTTGAGCGGCGAGATATACGATCCTTTCGGAGGGCGGGAGGATTTAAAGAGGGGAATTTTGCGCCACACCTCGGAGCGTTTTCTCGAAGACCCGCTTCGGGTGTTGCGCGCAATGCAATTTTGCGCGCGGTTTGATTTGAAGGTTGCGCCCGAAACCGTGGAGATATGTTCCCGAACACCCTTTGAAAACCTCCCAATGGAGCGCGTTTTTGAAGAGTGGAAAAAACTGATTCTAAAGGGGAAAAAGATATCCAAGGGGCTGTTCTTTCTAAGGGATTGCGGCTGGCTGAAATACTTTCCCGAACTTGCAGCAACGTCAGGGTGCCCACAGGATCCGAAATGGCATCCGGAAGGCGACGTGTTTGCCCACACGGCATACTGCATGGACGCATTCGCCCTTGAAAGGACACAGTCTGAACGCGAGGATCTGGTTGTAGGGCTGGCCGTGCTGTGCCACGATTTTGGCAAGCCGCTGTGCACGCGCACGGGCGACGACGGCAAAATCCACTCCTACGGCCACGACACCTTGGGGGTAAAACCGGCGAGGTCTTTTTTGGAATCCATGACGCGTGAAAAATCCCTCATAGAAGAGGTCCTGCCGCTGGTGGAGCGGCACATGGCCATTCTCGACCTCTGGCGCAACAAAGCCGGAGACTCGGCAATCAGGCGCCTTGCGGGAAAAGTCCGCAGAATAGACAGGCTTGTGCGCCTCGACAACGCCGACAGAAACGGGCGCCCGCCCGAAAATCCCGGGCCGTCGCCGCAGGCCCTATGGATACTTGAAAGGTCTGAAGCGTTGCGGGTAAAGGATTCCGCTCCAGCCCCAATACTGATGGGGCGCCATTTAAAAGAGCGCGGAATTTCCCCCGGCCCCGCATTCGGAAGAATTTTGTCGGAAGCCTACGAGGCGCAGCTCGACGGAAAATTTTCAGATTTGGCGGGGGCCATGCAATATTTGAACAAGATACTTGAAAATTGCTCCGGAGTGTGAGAGGATTTTTATTTCTTTCATAGAGGGAAACTCCGCCTCGATAAACCGCCATTTTCCGGCGGATAATCCCTTGAAAGTAGCAATATACGCTAAAACACCTGCATTTTATTCCGATTCAGCTAAAATATTTTTAACCATGAGCAAGAACAAGACGAAACCAGACTCAGAAAACCTTTCGGACGGGCAGATAAAAGAGGCCTTCTCCGAAGATCAAATTGTTGCAAATGCCGAGAGGTCGGCCGACGACATGTGCCACGAAGAACAGGCCCTCAATATTTCCGAATTAAACCTGAAGCTCGACGAGGCCATAGTGGAAGCCGACAAGAACAGGGATCTCTATTTGCGCGCCGTAGCGGATTTGGACACATATAGAAGGAAGGTTCAGCGCGAAAAGCAGGAGCTTTCAAAATTCGCGCTTCAGCCCTTTGTGGAGGAGCTCCTTCCTTCAATCGACCATCTTGAAATGGCGATAGAGGCCTCAAAAACATCCGGCGAGTCGAAAAACTTGATAGTTGGAGTGGAAATGGTCAGCTCCCAAATTAAAAAGCTGCTTGAGAAATACGGCATAGAGGAAATAAAGGCCGACGGGCAGGATTTTGACCCGAACTTGGAGGATTGCGTATCGCACGAGCCGAGCAAAAGCGTGCCGGAGAACAAAGTGGTGAAAGTGGTAAGGCGGGGTTATACATACAACGGGCGCCTAATACGCCCCGCGAGCGTGGTGGTTTCCAGCGG
>CASEFZ010000019.1 GCA_949287395.1 uncultured Verrucomicrobiota bacterium | reverse complement strand
GCCGCCAGCGTTATCACCAAAAGCATCATGAACCCCATCAGCGACAGCGCCAACACCAGCGCAAACGCCTTTCTCGGCCGGGCACCCGTAGGCGCCCTCACTCCTGAGTTATACATGGATGGGGTTTTCATACTCGGAAGTGTAAGGTTGTTGATTTTTTCAAGCAAGAAAATATAAGGTTTAGATAACATTTTTAGTGTTTTCAACCCATTGTCTAATTTTCCATTCAATTGGAGCGGCATTCGAGATCGGATAAGGAAAACATTGCCTGTTCCCGTAAAATATTTTTTGGTCGGCGTTTCTAATTCGGACAAAAAAAAGCCCTCCCGAAGGAAGACTTTTTTATTTTATGTACATAGGCCGCCGGGGATTTGAACCCCGAACCAATTGCTTAAAAGGCAACTGCTCTACCGTTGAGCTAGCGGCCCTGTACAACAAAGGCGGATAAGCTACAACAGCCCAAAGTCAAATCAAGTCTTTTTTTTAACTATTTTGCAAACGATTCAACCACGTAGTATAGCGCGTTGACTATAAGGCCTGTAATTGCGGCGCAGGCGAGGTCGTCCAGAACAATTCCAGCGCCGCCTTCAGCCTCCTGGAGGCGCGCCACAAAAGCGGGTTTGCGTATGTCCAAAAAGCGGAATATCGCAAAGCCGAGAAGCAGCCAGAGCGCATTGTACGAGGTGTGGCATATCGGCATAAAGCAAAGCGGCATTGCCACAAATTCGTCCAGATTTATCATTCCGGGATCCTTTTCTCCGAGGGCGCTTTCAGCGGCGTCGCATACCCCCGCCGCCAAATAGGCAAAGAGCGCCACAAAAATTAGAAACGCCACAATGTTGAGCGTGGAGAAGAACATGCAGTAAAACAGAATTCCGAACGCCGACCCCCATGTTCCGGGTGCGCGCAGCGTTCCAAGCCCCCACAGCGTTGCCCAACAAACCGAGACATCGGGGGAGATTTTGTCGGCCCACGGGTAGAATTTCTCTTTTAGCATAGTTTGAACTTCCTATTCTTTTAGCAGGTTTGAGTATTTAATCGCATATCCGACCCCAGAACATACTGAGAGGAAAGTTGAAAGCACAAGCGTGGCCACGCCGCTCCAATAGGCAAAGGCTTCCAGCGGCGAAAAGCTTGGCGGGAAGTCAAGCGCCACCGCGCGCGCGCATATAAACGCGCCCAGGGAGTACATCTGAAAGGCCGATTTATACTTGCCCACAATTTCCGCCGCGATCACAACTCCTTTCACCGACGCTATCATGCGTATTCCGCTGACGGCAAACTCCCTTGTTATTGAAATTATCGCGCAAAACAGCGCCGCTATTGTAAAATCTCCGAACATGCCAAACGCAAAGAGCGCCATAAAGAATGCGACAACCATTATTTTGTCGCACAGGCTGTCCATGTATTTCCCAAAGGTTGTCACTATGCCGCAGCGCCGGGCTATATACCCGTCGAAGAAGTCTGAGACGCCGGCTATTACATACGTAAAAAAAGCCGCCGTAGCCATGAAGGGGACGGAATCAAAGCAAAGCATTACAATGCCCGCGAACGCCAAAAGCGTGCGCGCCAGCGTGATGATATTGGGTATGTTCATCGTCCGAAAAGTGTTGCCAAAATTGCCTATTTTACAAGACTATTTGCAACTTTTCAAATGAGGCAGGAGAAAATAGCTATTTATCCCGGAACGTTTGACCCAATAACGCTCGGGCATCTCGACATTCTCAACAGGGCTTTGCGCATGTTCGACAAGGTTGTGGTTGCCGTTGCGGCAAATCCGGGAAAGAACCCCATGTTCGACTTTGAAACGCGCACGCGCGTTGTGGAAGAGTGCGTTGCAAATATCCCGAGGGTGAGCGTTGTTCCCATGCGCGGTCTGACTGTTGATTTGGCGCGCCAGATGGGCGCGGTGGCTCTTATTCGCGGGCTTCGGGCGGTCTCGGATTTCGAGTTCGAGTTTCAGTTGGCGCAGATGAACAGGCATCTTGACGCCGACATTGAGACGGTTTTGCTCATGCCGTCCCCGAAATATTTTTACACAAGTTCCACCATAATTAAACAAGTTTCGGCATACTCTCCTGAGCGCGTCAAAAAGTTTGTTCCGGAAAACGTCTTGAAGTTGATGTTGTCGCAGCGCCAGGCGGAATAGATTGCGGGCGCTTTTTGCCGCGGAATTTTCCATAGGTTGTCCGCATTTGGACACATGCTCCCCATTTGTTTTGATGGCGGCTTTTGCCCGGTTGAGAATTGCGGCGATGAAGGGGATATTGTTTTTGGCGTTGCTTTCGGGCGTTGGCGTTTTGGGGGCTGGAGAGAATCTTTCCAAGCAGGCTGGGGTGTTTCCAGGGCGCATTTTGAAAGAAAACGGCGGCTGGTGCTGGTTTCAGGACGAGCGGGCTCTTTTTATAGGAAACAAAATTGTTTTTTGTTCAGTAAAAATTCCCCAGGCCGACATGGACGTTTCCGTGTGGGATATCCCAACCGGCTCCGTGCAAACGCGCACGCTGGCAAAAAATTTCAACGCCGACGACCACGCCGTTGCCGCCCTTCTTGAGCTGCCCGACGGAAGCGTGCTTTCCGCATGGAGCAGCCATGGCAACGCGCCCGTCAAGAAAAACAACGGCGCAATGTTTTATTCCACAGCATCCGGGCAGGCCGGCTTTTTAGAGTGGAACGCGGTTTAATTCTATCCTTCAGACGGCCGCTACAACAACCTGCCCAGGCTTGGGGCTGAGGGCGGGCGCATATACAATTTTCCGCGCTCGTACGGGGTCAACCCCAACCGGTACTATTCCGACGATTCCGCAAATGCGCTCAATTGCGGCGGAAGATTCTTGTATTGGAAGGTTAATCCTGCTAACCCCAAAAAACGCCCTGCGACGGCAACCGTCCGTATGTAAAATACGCCTCCGACAACG
>CASEFZ010000018.1 GCA_949287395.1 uncultured Verrucomicrobiota bacterium | reverse complement strand
AGCGAAAGTTTGCCGCATGCGCAAAGACAGAAGTTTTTTACGGCTTCGGCGCTTTCGGGGTTAGCGGTTGTTTCATTTGCGTTTGATTCCCCTTCCAAACCTGCAAGGTGGGCCGCCTCGTGTATGATCACTCCGGCTCTATTATCTTTTATTTCTCTTGTGTTAAAGAAGGCGTCGTAGATTTTTATTTCGCCTTCTTCCGATACGCTCGCCAAAATGGAGGTGTCTGCGTTGCCTTCGGAGTCTGAATAGGCGCGTTCCCTTTTGCATATTAGGGCCTTATTTTTAAACTTTTCTATCAGGTTTCCCAATATTCCCAAAACTTCTTCGCTGCCATTGAAAAGAGAATTTACTAAACTTTCGTCGACATCTCCTTTTTTCAGTTTTGACAAAGAGGAGTTCAGATAAATAAACGCCTCCTTAAGAGACTGGCTTAAAAATGCGCCTTCCTGCAAGGGGAAGTTTGTTGAACGATCATACCTTATGTGTCCAAATTGGGTCTTTATGCGTGTTTCCATGCGGCCCAGTTTATCATTAAATTTTAAATCGCCAAATTTACTTTTGGAACTTTTGAAAAAACAGAAAGTTTTGGCATTTTTGGACTGCAAAAGTCGCAAGCGAAACGGTGTTGCAGGCATAATTTTTTGGGGTTGGCGTTTGCGCAGTTGCAGACGAGTAAACCGGTTGCGCTATTCGGGCGCGAACCTTTGCGGGCTTATGGGGTTATGCGCAAAAATTTTTCCCTAATATTTTTTAGGCTGTATATTCCATGGCGCGCGGGCCGCCATTTGTATGGGTTGGAAATATTTTGGCAGATGTATTTTGCTTGTAAAAAGCAATGCTCCAACAGCGAAGCAAGGGCAGGCTTGCCCGCGCGGGATTGAACTTTTGCGGCGTATCAGATATTGCCTCTGATCGCGCGAGCAGAATGCAGGCTTGGGGAGGTGCCATAGTAGACCTTGTACGACTTTGAAAACGCAAACTGGCTGGAAAAGCCGAGCTTTTTGGAAATCTCGGCGCACGTTGCATTTCCTCCTGAAAGCATTTGCTGGGCAAGTTCCATTCGCCTCTTGTGGACTATTTTTGAAATAGTCATATTTCTTGTCCTCAATGCGTATTCGTTGAGCTTGTAAAGGGATACTCCAAGTTTCCTTGCAAAATCCGCTGCGCGAAACTTTCCAACGCTGCCCCTCTCTATGCGCGATATGCAGGCTTCCGCCCTTTCAAATCCCTTCAATGCGGAGCGGCGCTGCGGCAGTTCCCGCCTGAGCGCGCGCATTATCAAGTCTGAGCATTCCGACAATATTTGCATGTCGGGAACTTCAGAGAACAGCTCTGAAATGTAGGCTTCGGAAATCGACACCAGAAAATCCAAATGCGCGCATTCTGAGATGTAAATGCTTTCGCAATTCCCTATAAGTTTTCCCCATTTCAGCCCAAGGTTGAACCATAGTATCGGCGCCGGGGCTGATTTAACGTAGAAACTGCAAGCGGCACTTGGCGGCACAAGAATGAAAGCGCCTTTATTTAGGATTTGTTTTGCGCCCTCGCAGGACAGCGCAATGCGCCCGTTTGCGACAATTATTAGGCTAAAGTAGTCGTGCCGTCCTATGCTTTGATAATAGTTTTTTCCCTTCGTTGAAATGCCTCCGGCAACTATATCGGATTTTTTAAAGGGGTTAAAAGCGCAGGGGGACTTTAATATGTTATTCTGCTTGTCTATAAAGCTCCGCGGCATGAATTCGGCCGGGCCAGCCATGTAGACGCTTTGGGAATCGTGCGACCAGAATACCATGTCGTTCTCGTCGACGAATGTCCAAAGGTATTTCTCATCTTTTGGGCGGTTTTTTTGCATATCTTTTTTTCTAATATGAATATCTTTATTTTTGATTGCCTGACTGTCAAGTTTCTCCTATAATGAAAGATGAACGGGCTGGGTTGTTAAACTGGAGTGAGGGAGAGTTATGAAAAACACAATTACGTCTTATTTGTTTTTTTGCGCAGTTTTGATTGCGCCGTTTTTCGCGAGGTCGCCATGGTGTGCCGCGGATACGGTGTACTTTGACATAAAAAGCATGATTTCCGATACGGATGCCGGGCAGGAATTGTCGCTTTCCGAGACAATCGTCGGCGGCGATGCCCCGAAAACCTACTGGTATTCCTCGTACGACGCCGCAACGGGAGAGTTCTCGGGAGATATTGCGGACTTGTCGTTTTCATTCTTAAACGACCCGTCAAACACCGTGGTTTTCGGGGGCGGGATAGACGACCAGATATCCGGCTTGAAAGGACGCCGCCTTGTGATAGACGGCAGCCATACGGTGAACGTAAAGGAGATTGTATCGTCCAAGACGGACACTTGGATTGGTTCGGAAAACGCATTTTTAAAGGGCGAGTCTGCAAGTAACACAATCTGCATAGGCGCCTATGTCCCGTACAGAAATTCGCAGCGCATAGGTTTTTGCGGGGCGCAAACCGTGCTTAAAATAGATAACTTTGTAAATGCCGCATACAATCTGGGGAGCTTAGACGAACCTTTAAACCGCATTGAAATAGGAGAAATGACGCTTTATATGGGGAACAATACAAGGGCGTCTTATATTGCCGCTTTCGGGGGAGACGGCCGCGATAGCCGGAATCCGGACGTTAAAATAGGCAGACTGACAACGTCTATTGATACATCCTATATGTCCAGCAATCTGCTTTTTGCGAATTCAAGTTTCCAGACGGTTGAGGGGATTCTGGAGACGCATTCCTATGTCCAGATTGGCGAGGTTGACGGAAATGCGGGATTGGGAATGGGACGTGCGGGAGAGCAGAGCACCGGAAGCGAGACGTATATTTTTGTAAATTCCCAAGATTCGTCGAGCGGGGGAAATCTTGTTCAGATGCGGGGGGATGTCTCCAGCGGATTTATTTCGGATAACCCGATGACGACGCGCGGGGCAAGGGTCAACTATGTAATGCGCAGCATGGACTCCGACGGAAATTATTCAGATAAACTCCAGTCTTTCAGCGGGGCCTATTCCGTGATATCCGGCGACGTTAGGCTGGAAAGCGGGGGCCTATTCATAAATTACGGCGGCTATGGAAATTCGCGCGAGGTTGTGTATATCGGGGGAAAAGAGAATGATTTTTCGGTCAAGGGCGCGCTTGTGTTCGACAGGGCCGAGGGGGCGCCGTGCGCCAAGTTCGGCTCCACGGGCGATGTTGGCAATACCTATGTTTTTGGTGATCTCCGCGTGGAGGGGGGCGGCGAGCTGGTGGTGCGCCTCGACTCCTCCGGAGGCGAATTGCTGTATGACAAGCTTCATTTTGACGGCGAAGTTGGCGGAGGGGGAACCCTCGCCATAGAATTTTGCGATCCGGTTGAAGGGGGGCTTTCGGAACTCGCAATGAAGTCTCTCGTTAGCGAGTACGGCCTTGACGGAATAAAGATTATATCGTGGAATATAAGCGCCGCCGCAGACGCCCAGTTTGTGGCTGCCGAAGGAATGGAGCATTGGATTGACCCTCAGACAGGGCAGATATACGCCTTTCAAGCGCATGCGGCGCAAGACGGCTTGTACGTTTCTTATGTGGCAGTTCCCGAGCCGGCGGCTTCGGCGGCAGTTGCGGCGGCGGCCGCGCTCTGCGCCGTGGCGTATTTGCGGGAAAGGCGGCGCCAGGGGGCGTGCGGAAGGAACTGAGGGCGCTCGTATGCGCAGCCTTGGCAGGTCTTTTTGTTTGGCAAAGTATGGTGATGGTTGGGAGCATCTTTCTAATATGCATATTCTGAAACTACTTTTGTGCGCCCTGTTCCCGTGCGTTTGCGCGGGGGAGCTTGCGGATATTGGAAACGTGCGCGTGCGCCATCTGGCGGAAGACGGGAAGGGCGTTGGAATAGAAACTTCGTGCACGGTGCGTCGCGTGTCGGACGGACTATTTGAAATAGCGGCAAAGGCGGTAAATAATGCGGACAGGCGCATGCGCTTCAAGCTTGTCATAGAGGCCGAAACTGATTTCAAACCGGAGAGGTACTTGATTCCGTGCGTGATGTACAACGGGAACGAATACGGCTCAAAGGGATCGCCTAAAGGTCTTGTGCGGGAGGGGCAGCCATGGGTGTTTTCGTACGACCGTTCCGGAATACCGTCGTGCAGTGTGACGGAAAATTCCGACAGGGTGTTTGCGCTGTTTGCGTCGCAAAAGAACTTGGCCTCGTTGCGCTCGGCGGCGTCGCTGGAAAAGTTGCCCGATGGAAGGTTTGTGCACAAGATATACTATCCGGTCGCGGAGGCTCCGGTAACGTACAGCGCCAAGAATAAATTTAGCGGGCGCTATGACGAGTGGTTTGAACTTCCGTCCGGCGGCGAAGTCAACGTGTTGGCCTACGCGGTTTCTGACAAACCGAGCGTCAAAAACTACGGCTTTGCGGAAGTTTTTAACCGCGCGTGGGGCCTGTTTAAACACGAAGTTCCCCTGTCGCTGACAAACAGGGAGGTGTGGAAATATTCCGCAGATTTTATATGGTTTCTACGGGAGACCGATGAGAACGGCCGCGAATGGATTGGGGGCGCCTACGCCGACGCCAACCATGCGGTGGCAAACAACATAAAAAGGCCCGGCATTGAGAATCTGACTCTCGCAGATATGGAGGCAAACCCAAGTTTAAATTTCTATTTCAAACACACCGGCAATGGAAACGGGGGTGGGATAGGATTCTCCTGCCAGGGCTTTATGTGCGCACGGGTGCTGATTGCAGACGCCCTTCTCGACAGGGAGGGCAATGCCGAACAGCTGGCTTTTGCAAGGAATGTACTCAACAACTGGATAGATTTCCGCCAGTTGGACAACGGGCTTATTATGAAGCCCGGGCAGCAAATAACCGACTGCTGCCACCAAGGTTGGGGAATAATAGAATTGGCGCGGACGGCAAAGCTTTTGAGGGAAAACGGCCTGGACGGGAGTAAATATCTTTCTGCTGCAAAAAAATTGGCGGGCTTTTTTGTGGCGAACTATAGCGGCGAGTACGGATTTGGCAAGAGCTGGTCGCGCGGGGGCAAAGCCGTGGATAAAAGCGGGTCTGTGGGCGGATTTGTCCTGCTGGGGCTGGTGGAGCTTTGGAAAATTGACAAGGACGCAAAACTTCGCGGCGTCATAGACAGGGCAATGGATTTTTATTACCGGCGAGACCTCGACAATTTTGTCTGCAATGCAGGGGCGATAGATTGCATGTGCGTGGACAAAGAATCGGCCTATCCATTTTTCGAATCGGCCGTTGAGCTTTACGAAATTACCGGCGAGGCCAAATATTTGGACAGGGCGCTGAAGGCCGCCTACTATCTGTGTTCATGGTTGTTTGTTTACGACGCCCACTATCCTCCGGAAGCCGAGTTCTCAAAGATTGGCTACCACACAGCAGGCGGCACGGCAATTTCGGCGGAACACCACGCCATAGACCCCTATGCTGTGGTTATGGTGAACGACTTTTTTAAGCTGGCCAAGTTTACCGGAGACGAGAAGTGGTCCGATATAGGCCGTCTTAT
>CASEFZ010000017.1 GCA_949287395.1 uncultured Verrucomicrobiota bacterium | reverse complement strand
CAGTTTTTTATCGTCGCCGTTTTGCATGGGATAAGAAGATTCGCCTTGTAGCTAAATCTTAAAACGCTAAACTTTTCAACTATAAAATGGAAAATCAAATCTATATCGTTTCTGGAACGGTCTTGGTGTACCTGATGTTTTTCATAGGGGCCATAGGCTGCTTCTTGCCGGTGATTCCCGGCGTGGTTCTTGCGGCGGCGGCTCTTGCGGCCTTCAAGGCGCTTGTCCCCGAGGCCCCAATAAGCTGGACTTTCGCGATTGTGGCGCTTGCTTTAAGCGTTTTGGCGCAGGCGTTGGATTTCATATTGTCGTGGTATGGCGCGCGGCGTTTCGGCGCAACCCGGTGGGGCGCGGTGGGCGCATTCGTCGGCGTATTTGTGGGGGCGTTTATACCGCCGCAAATATTGTGGATATTCCTTGCGCCGGTGCTTTTTGCATTTGCGTTCGAGTATGTCGGCGGGGCTTCCGCAAGGCAGGCCGCAAAGGCCGGCTTTGGGACTTTTGCGGGCACCTTGGCGGCGGCTTTGGCAAAATTTCTGATTGTGGTGTTTATGGCGGCGTGGTTTACGGTTGAGGTGGTCTCGGCTATGATGTCTGATTTATAGTCTTTTTGCCGCCTGCGCGCGGCGTTTCAGATGCCGATTTTCAGGCGCGGCACGGCGCCATATCCCTCCCGATGGAAGTCTGAAAAATCTTTCCGCTTAGAAAAAGCCGCCGCATTGCCGGGGCGCCGTGCTCGTCGGCGAAAACTGACGGGATTAAGGCCGCAATGCGCGTTTCCAAAAAAGTTAGTTTATGTACACTGCCGGCAGTGCGCGCGCACGCTTTTGGGCGTTGTGCACCGAGCAAAAACTGGCGCTTTTCGGGAAGCCTGCCGGCGGGTTGGCTCCCGAAACCCGTTTCACATAAAAAAAGACGCGCTTAAAAGCGCGCCACTAAAAAATTTTGCGCAAGGCAGTCCCTTTGCTTTCGTTAAAACTGATTTCCCGGGAGTTTGGAATCATTGCCCTTTGGCGCCCGTGACCCTCAGTACGTCTGCGTTATCTCCTTGCCGTCCGATTTCTTCAACACGGCAATGCCGCCCGATTTTTGTATGGTGAGGCTCTCGTAATTTTCCCCGGCAACCGGCTGCATGGCGTCCAATACTTTTGCGTCGACAAGCGTTTTATACGACACGCTCTTGACGTCCCTTTCGCGCATGTATTCTTCGGCCTTTTTCACCACAGTGGCAAGCTGCCTCTCTATTATTTCGTCGCGCGCCTTTTCCCTGACCGCAACCGAGGCTGGGACAAATACAGCGGCCAACAGGCACACCACAAGCGCCAACAACACAAACTCTAGAAGCGAGAAGGCTCTTCTGTTCTTTTTCATGTCCCGCATTATCTCAGCGCGAAACCCCATAGGCAAGCTTTAAAAAATTATGCGTCTGCGCGCGCAATGCCGGCGTTCGGCAGAATTTTCACAGATAAATTTTGCGGCTCAATGCAAAGCTCCGGAGCCGCAAACGCCGCGAAAGCTATCATGGCGGCATTGTCTCCCCTGTATTGCCTTTCCGCCAAAAGCAGCGGCCGCCGGCAATATTTTTGCGAGAGTTCCCCGAATGCCGCAGAGAGCGCCGAATTGTTCGATACCCCGCCCGACAGGCCCAGGCTTGAGTATTCTCCGCGCGCCAAAAAATGGCGCGCATGCCGCCTCAGCTGCTCCACAACCGCAAATTGATAGCTTGCGCATATTGTTCCGAGGTTTTCACGGGCGGCCTGCGGCCCTATTTTTTCAAGGTGGTAGCGCAGGCTTGTCTTCAAGCCGGAAAAGCTGAGCCTCGGGTCTTGCCCAAGATTCCTGTTTTGCCCGTATGGAAATAAATTTTTATCGATTTTCGCGCCGCGCGCCGTTTTTTCAAGCAAGGCTCCCCCGGGATAGGGCATGCCTAAAAGTTTGGCTCCTTTGTCGAGGGCCTCACCTGCGGCGTCGTCGACAGTTTCCGCCAAAACCCTCAGTTTGCGGTCGGTTCCTATCTCGAATATAATCGAGTTTCCGCCCGACGCTATAAGCCCGAGGTGCGGCAAGAGACCCTTGTAGTTGCACCAAAATTCCGCCGGCGCGCTCTTGTGCACCTCAATGAATGGCGAGAATGCGTGCCCGCAAAGGTGGTTAACCCCGCGCAACGGTTTTCCCATGGCCATTGCCAAGCCCTCCGCCGCGGCAACGCCCACGGCAAGGCAGTTGGGCAGGCCGGGGCCGCACGTGACGGCAATTTCGTCCATGTCTGGACACTTGCCGCAAAGCTGTTTTATCAGCGCCGGCAGTTTCGCAAGGTGGTCTTGGCTGGCCAAATCCGGAACAACCCCGCCGTACAACGCGTGCATGTCCACTTGCGAGTGCACAAGGCTTTCAACAACGCCTATGTCCGAATCAAAATACGCCACTGCCGATTCGTCGCAGGAGCTCTCTATTGCAAATATCTTCATTTGCTCTTGTCCGCCTTGGCGGATTTTTTGCCCGAGGCCCTCTTTTTGGTTTTTCCCTTTGGCTTTGCAGCCTTTTCTTCGCCCTCCGGGCGGTCGTCTATCGAATCTTCCGGCTCGGCAACTTTGCACCTGCCGCGCAGCCTGGATTCCTCGAGCGATTCGTCGTATAGGGAGTCGAAATGTCCGTCCCTTCTAAAAGAGAAACACTGGTTGCGGCCAACCACCACATGTTCTATAAAATTCAAATCTATGGGCTTGCAAGCCGCCGAAAGCCTGCGCGTAAAGCGTATGTCCTCAAAAGACGGCGTTGGATCCCCGCTTGGATGGTTGTGCGCCAAAGCTATGCTTGAGGCGCCCTTTGATATCGCCGTTTCCACGATTCGCCTTATGTCCACACTCGACGAATTTACCGAGCCCTCAAAAAGCCTCACTATTCCGCCGTCCACTATCTTCAGCTTTGCGTCGAAACACGCCATCTCCAAGACCTCGTTCGGCAAAGAGCCTATTCTTGCACGAAAAAGCTTCATAAGTTTCGAGATTGTTGGCACTTTCTCCCCGCCTTCGGAAAGCTCGTTTGCGTGGTATATCGGAATCAGTTCCCTGATGAACTTTAAAAAAGTTACGGCGCTGTCGCCTATGTGGGGTATTTGCCTTAGGTCCTCTTCCGGCGCATGCAGTATGCCGCGCAAATTCTCAAATTTGCGCACAAGCATTTTTGCGGCGGGCTTTACGTCTATTCTGGGTATGGCGTAGGTGAGCAGAAGTTCTACAACCTCGTAGTCGGCAAAAGTTTCAAGGCCGTTTGTGCAAAACCTGTCCCTGAGGCGCGCGCGGTGCCCCGATGCCATATTGTCTGTGTTTTCCTGCTTCATTGCCTAAGGTTGTGGAAAACGGTTTATAAATAAGTCGCGCGACAATGCAACGGGTTTTTTTAGTGCGCGCTGCATAAATTTTTTTGCGGCCGCGCAACATTGCGGCAGAGATTTGCCAAGCGCCATGTTTGCCGCTATTGCGGCGCTTAGAGTGCAGCCGCTGCCGTGCGTGTTTACGCCGCCAATCCTCTTGCTTTTAAAACAGGTTGTGCTTCCGCAGGGTTTGGCAAGTATGTCGACAAGTTCGTTTGAAGACAGATGCCCTCCCTTAAGTAAGACGGCAGTGCCGTATTTTTGCGCCAGGCGCGCGGCACAGGCCGCTATGTTGCGGGAATCTATTTTTACCCCGTCCAACAAGACAGAGGCCTCGTCGAGGTTCGGCGTAAAAACTTCCGCAAGCGGTATGAGCAGTTGGCTGAGGCACTTTGCCGCATCGTCCGACAGCAACTTTGCTCCGCTTGTGGAAATCATTACCGGGTCCACCACAAGGCGGATCTGCCGGTTTTCACCAAAAAACCTTGCGGCCGCGCGCACGCATTGCGCTGTTGCAAGCATGCCCGTTTTTGCGGCTTTTGGGGCGTAGTATTCAAACACGCACTTTAGCTGCGCCTCCAACATTTTTGCCGAGGAGGGCCTTACGGCGGCAACCTCTTCCGGATTCTGCGCGGTTATGGCCGATATCGCGGAGCACGCGTGCACGCGGTATGCCGCAAAAGTGAGCATGTCGGCCTGTATGCCCGCCCCGCCTCCGGAGTCGCTTCCGGCAACGGTCAAGGCGGCAGGCAAAACTTTTTTGTCAGACTTCATTCAATATAACTGCGCCGCAATCTTGCAGCATTTCCAAAAAGTTTCAAGACAAGCTTTCCCCATAATTCGCCTGTTTTATGCGCAGGTCTGAAAAATGGCAAAATGGGCTTGCGCTGCGGCGGACGGTGGAACATGCTAAAATTCCCGGGCGGAAAACCTGCGTTTTGAAATGCTTGACGCGCGCGGGCAAATAAGTCAAAAATTCGGGCGATGAAGTTTCCGAATAAAATTTCAGAAGACGACAGCGAAAGCGGAAGCGCCGAGGTTAGAATTACGCGGCGCATAGAGCTCAACTTTTGGCGTACGTGCATACTGACGTCGGCGGGGCTGTTGCTGGCCTGGCTGATATGCGGGGACAAATTTATTCACTTCGGCAATTTTATATATTTTGCGATGCTGGTGGTCACCATCTGGTTCCTGAATTGGATAATGAGGCCGGTGCTGGTGTTGTTCACGCTTCCGTTTATCATATTTACAATGGGGGTGGGAATGCTCTTTATAAACGCCTTCATAATATACGTGGCTGCAAGGCTGCTGCCGCCGGAGGAGATTTACGTGTCGTCGTATTGGGTGGCCTTGCTGGCGTCGTTTTTCGTGTCGTTTCTTTCATGGGGCTTGGCTTTGGCGCAGTCCGAAAAAAATATCCGCAGGGCGTGGAGGTCCAAGCACGGCGGAAATAATGACGACGACGTCATTGACGTATAGCCCGCGGGGGCTCACACTGGGGCGAATTTTGACATTATGGGAATGAGGGTACTTTTGAGATTGGGGTTGTTTTCCGCGATGCTTTCGTGTTTTGCGGAGGCCGGTGCGGCAACGATGTCGGTTTTTTCAAAGGCGTTTCCGGACTTGTACATACGGGACGCCGCGGCGGCTTTGGAGCTTTACGTGGGGCGGTGGAACGGCGTTCAGACTCTGCTGTTCGACGGGAAGGTTTTGGGCGAGGGCTCGTTCACGCAGACTTGCGTTGCGCGCGGCGACGGCCCGCAAATGCGCGTGGTTTCCACGGGGCTGATAACTTATGGAAGCGAGTCTGCAACCTCGCGCTCGGTGATGTTTATAGACAAGGACGGGACTTTGCGCACGGACGTCATAAGCGAGGACGGTTCGGTTGAAAGCTACTACGGCAAAATAGAAAACAACTCAATCTATTGGCTGCCGAAAAACATGTTTGTGACCTACGACTACCAGAAGGATTCTTTTTTTGTCACCGAAAAGGGCGTGGACATGTATTGCGACGGCCTCAGGTACATTGACGTTCCCCAAAAGAGGGGGTATCTTGGCACGGCAACGGTTCTCACTAAAATGGACGGGAGTTTTTCCAGGGACGATTCCGCCCCCGGAGGCGGAATGATGGGTTCGCCCATAAGGTAGCTTGGCGAATATGCGTCTGCCAATAGACGAGATAGAGCGCCCGCTGCTCGACAGTCTGGGGCGCGGGGGAAGGAGTTTTGTTGTTTCGGCTCCCACTGGTTCGGGGAAATCCACGCGCCTGCCGGTTATGCTTGCGCAGTCGGAAGCCGTAAACGGAATGGTTTTGGTGATGCAGCCGCGCAGGGTGGCCGCAAGGATGCTGGCCAAGAGGGTTTCCAAGACATCCGGCTTTGCGGACGGCTCCGTGGGGTGGCATGTGCGCTTTGAAAAGCACTACGGGCCGAATGCGAAGATAGTGTTTCTCACCGAGGGAATCCTTGCCCGCATGCTTTTGGCCGATCCAAAACTTGGCGGCGTGGGCGCAATAATTTTCGACGAATTTCACGAGCGCAATATTTACGCCGACATATCGCTTGCTCTTGCGCTGCGGTGCCGCGAGAAGTTCAGGCCGGATTTGGTTTTGGCGGCCTGTTCGGCGTCGATGGATTTTGGGGCGCTGGCGTCCCACTTGAATGCCGAGGTTTTTGAATGCGGCGGCAGGCTTTTCCCCGTGGAGTACAGGTATGCCCCTCCCAAGGCTGGTGAGCCGGTTTGGGAGCGCGCTGCCGCGGAGTTTTCAAAACTTTCCCGCGAGTTCCCTGAGGGCGATTTTCTCATTTTCATGCCCGGCGTGTACGAAATTTCCAGAACGGTTGGCAGATTGCTTGAGGCGCCTGCCGCCAGGGGATTCGACGTTCTGGCCCTGCACGGGGATTTGCCGCCCGAACAGCAGGATAAAATTCTTGCGCCATCTTCGAGGCGCAGGGTGATAGTCTCTACAAATGTTGCCGAAACTTCCCTTACCATAGAGGGGGTGAGGTTTGTAATCGATTCCGGGCAGGTTAGGGTGGCGCGTTTCGATGCGGCGCGGGGGCTGAACACGCTGCTTGTCGAGAGGGAGAGCTTGGCCAGCGCCGTCCAGCGCGCGGGAAGGGCTGGCAGAACGTGCGCCGGGGTTGCGGTAAGGTTGTGGAGAGAGGCCGACGAAGTTTATTTTGACAAGTATACGGATCCCGAAATCTCGCGTTTGGACGTTTCGCAAATACTTCTTTGGCTGAAGGCCGCAGGGCTGGGCTTTGAGGATCTTGCGCTTTTCGAGGCGCCTCCGGAGGCTTCCACGCTCAGGGCGCAAGACTTGCTGCGCAAACTTGGCGCGTTGGACAACAACGGAAAAATAACTCCCGACGGTTTGGTTATGGCCGATTTCCCCGCCCAGCCGCGCCTTGCGCGCATGATAATAGACGGGTTCAGGCTGGGCTGCGCCCGGGAGGCGTGTCTGGTTGCGGCCTTGACTGACGTTGGGAGGGTTAAGCTGCCGCTTGAAAACGCCTTTGCGGAGGCGGAGCGGGACGCTCTTTCAAAAAGCGCGGAGAGCGAGGTTGAGGAATTGTTGTCGCTTTGCCGCGCCGCGCGCGAAAGCGCCTTCAATGCAGATTTTTGCAGAAAATTCGGCATACACGGGGCGAATGCCCGGCGCGCGTGGGAGGGCGCGGCGGAGTTGTTCAGGACAGCCTGCGACAGGCTTGGCGGGCGCAGCCGCCAAGCCGCCGAAGGCGGCGGAGCCTTGGCGAAGTGCGTGCTGGGGGCCTTTCCGGACCATTTGTGTGCGCGCCTGAATAAGGGAACTTTCGCGTGCAGGGTTGTCGGAGGCCGCAAGGGGGAAATACGCAAGAGCTCGCGCGCGTGGGCGGCAGACATATTTGTGGCTTTGGAACTCGGCGAGCAAAATGTTGCAGGCGGGGCCAACATTTTGGCGTCGATGCTTGTTCCCGTTTCGGCTGGGCAGATAGAGGAGGTTTTTCCAGGGGCTATCAGGCAGGAGCGGTCGACATATTTTGACCAGTCGCAAAAGCGCGTCGTTTGCAGAAGGTCGGCTATGTTTGCGGATTTGCCCTTGTCGGAGTCGTCGGACGGCGAACCCGACCCCGCAGAGCGCGCGCGGATTTTTAGGGACGGAATAGTCTCCGGAAAAATTGTTTTAAAAAATTTTGGCGATGCCGAAAAAAATTTCATAAACCGCGTAAATTTTGTGGCCGCCGTTCTCCCCGACGCGGGAATACAGCCCATAGACGAAAATGCGCTTTCCGAAATTTACGAGCTTATGTGCCTGGGGTGCGAATCTCATTCAGATGTGAAAAATGCCGATGTATTGCGCGCCCTGCGCGAGTGGCTTTCCCCGCACCAGCTTTGGACTGTGGATTCCATGGCGCCCAGGTTTGTGGAGCTTCCCGGGCGCAGGAGGCCTGTTGAGATACGCTACGAGCCGCCGGCAAAGCGCGCGGTGGTTGCGTCTTTATTTAAAGACTTTTACGGCTACGATGGCGCAAAACTCAAGATTTGCGGCGGGGCGGTTCTCCCAACCTTCGAGGTGTTGGCGCCCAACGGCAGGCCCGTCCAGACGACGCAAAATTTGGGCGAATTTTTTAAAACGTCGTGGCTGCCGATAAAAAAGCAGCTGAAAGCGCGCTACCCAAAACATTTTAAATCTGAGCCGGATTAGCCTGCGGGCGGTTTTTGGCTTTGCGCGTGGCTGTTTTTTCCCTTTGTTGAACGAAAGGGAAGTTGGGGTGTCTAAGTAGGCAGAGGTAGTTGCCGCGCAGCCGCCCCGCCTTGCCGGCCGGGGCGCGAATTAATATACTTGTAAAGATGCGGCGATAATTCATCATTGGGGGCTTTAGATGAGATTGCATCGGAAGGCAGTTTTGGCGTTGGCGGCCGCGTTTTTTTGGGCACCGTACTCTTTGTCGGGGCTCGCGTCCGAGAGCGCGCCCGCGCAGGCCTCGTTGCAGGAAAAGCTGTATAGAACATTCGAGAAGAATAAAGATTCGATAGTTAAAGTGTATGCGCAACGGAGCGTGTCGGTTGTGGATAAAGACGGGGTTCGCCGCCAGCAGCCTACGCTGGACGTGGGCTCCGGGTTTATATCCGGGGTGGACGGGACGGTAATAACGTCGGCCTACATCACCTATGCGGCGAAAAAAATCTGGGTTGAATGGAACGGGAAACTCATGGACGCGGAGAGTGTCGGGTATGATCCGCTGACAACCGTGTCGGTTTTGAAGGTTACCGCGGGCCTTAAGAGGGCGCCTGCGGTTTTCATGGACGCAAAGGCGCAAATGCCGCCGCCGGCCACAATGTTGATGTCCCTTTCCTACGAGATGGGTTTGCCGCCGGCGCCGCGCACGGGGCTTGTGACTGCGCACAACATACAGTTTGGCGGGCTATTCTTGCCTACGGTTTACATACGCACAAACATACCGGCGCCAAGCGGCAGCACGGGCGGGGCAATATTTGATTTGGACGGAAATTTTGTGGGAATGATAATAGCGTCGCTTCCCGAGATAGGTGGCAGCTTTGTAATACCCGCGCGCGCCGCGGCGCGCATACGCGACGACATTATCCTTTGCGGGGAGCCCGTTTACAGCTGGTTTGGGCTGCGCGCCGAGGATTATTCCGACGATGCCTCGAACAGGGTTGTGGTGACAATGGTTGTCGAAAACGCCCCTGCCAAGAAGGCGGGCTTCCGGGAGGGCGACGTAATTTTGGAAATAAATTCCCAGAAGGTTTCCAACAATACCCAGTTGAGAAACAGCACATTTTTTGTGCGCCCGGGAGAGACGGCAAAATTCAAGGTGAGGCGCGGGAAAGAGACGCTTACGTTGAACATCTTGGCGGAGAAAATGGATTCCGAGATACTCAAGTCGGCGGAATCTTCCCTGTTGCCGGCGCGCGCCGGCGCGGGGGCGCCGGTTTCGGAGGACGCTTCGAACGGGGCTTCAAACAGTGCCGCGGCGGCGGGTGTTCCCGGTGGCGGCAAGGACATTCAAAATTAGAGTGAACGATTCCAACGGCATAACCACTTCGGGCGCATACGACGGGGAAATTGGCATAGTTTCCCACAGCGACTTCTTTTGCGACAAGCCGCTCTGCTTCAAGCTTGGCGGGAGGCTGGAGGAGTTCAATGTCAGGTACGAGACCTACGGCCGCCTGAACGACGAAAAGACCAACGCAATTCTTGTCTGCCATGCCCTCACCGGGGACCACCACTGCGCCGGCATATATTCTTTGGACGACCGCAAGCCCGGCTGGTGGAACAATATCATAGGGCCGGGCAAGCCCTTGGACACGAACCGCTATTTTATAATTTGCTCCAATTGCATAGGCGGTTGCAGGGGAACAACGGGGCCGTCCTCCGTAAATCCGCGCACAGGAGAGCGCTACAATCTGACCTTTCCGGCCGTGACTTTGGCCGACATGGTTGAGGTTCAGAACAGGCTGATAGAGCACTTGGGCATAGGCAAGCTGGCGATGGTCATAGGCGGGTCAATGGGCGGAATGCAGGCTTTGCAGTGGGCCATAGATTTTCCCGACAAGGTTGAGCGGGTATGCGCGCTGGCCACAACCGCCCACCAGAACGCCCAGGCGATAGCCTTCAACGAGGTCGGCAGGTCTGCAATAATGCAAGACCCCGTGTGGAACGGCGGCAATTACGAGCTTGCGCGCGTTCCGAGCGTGGGCCTCGGCATAGCGCGGATGATGGCGCACATAACATACCTTTCCGACAAGGGGCTGGAGGGCAAGTTTGGCAGAGAGCACAAGAGCATTGTTGGCACGGAGATATTCAAGCCGTCGTTCGAGATAGAGAATTACCTCCACTACCAGGGGCAGAGCTTTGTAAACCGTTTTGATGCCAACACCTATTTGTATTTTACGCGCGCGCTTGATCTGTTCGATTTGCGAGGGGCGGACGGCAGGCTGGACGGCGCCTTTAAGAATTTGAAGGCGCGCGTGCTGTGCGTTGGGTTCACCTCGGACTGGCTTTTCCCGCCGGCGCAGAACAGGGAGATTGTAAAGGCCATGATGCGCTTGGGAAAGACCGCTTCTTACGCCGAAATAGAGAGCGATTTGGGGCACGACTCTTTCCTTGTGCATTCGCCGAAACTTTATAAATTAGTGGAGTATTTCCTCGATGTCTGAAGAAAAGAAACTTCCAATGTCGTCTGCCAAAAAGAAGATAGAGCTGGAGGCTCTGCTTCAATGGGTGGGGCATGGAGACAGGGTTTTAGACCTCGGTTGCGGCAGGGGCATTCTGCTGAAAGAGCTTGTGCGGATAAAGAATGTTTACGCCGTCGGGGTGGATTTGGACTTTGAGAAAATTTCGAGGGCAATCATGAGGGGGCTTAACGTCTACCACGGCGACATCATGGACGCTCTGTCGACGTTTGACGACAACTCTTTTGATTGGATAATTTGCTCGCGCACTTTGCCGGAGCTCGACAACGCCCGCGACGTGATATTTGAATCTTTGCGGGTTGGCAAGCGCGTGGCGGTTGGTTTTGTAAATTACGGATACTGGCGCAACAGGCTTGCCATAGCGCTGACGGGCAACAGGATTGTCAACGGCGTCTTTCCCGAGTATTGGGACACGTCGCGGCCAACGAACCAAATATCGGTGCAATCCTTTAAGAAATTTTGCGCCGATAACGATATTATAATAAAGCGCAGCCACTGCTTGCGCGGGGATTGGGTTAGGGCGTGCACGTTCTGGCCGAATCTTCGCGCGGGGTATGCGATATTCGAGATTGCCAAAAAGGGGCATATTTAATTTAACGGTACGGATTAAAAATGAGAGATAGCGAACAATGTCAGGTAAACGATTCGGCGAAGTCGCCGGTCAATGCGGAAATCCAGAGGCGTTTTTTGAAGGAGCGCAAGATATTTTTGTGGAACGAGGTTACGGACGAGACTGCCGCAGAGGTTGTCGAAAAGCTTTTGTACCTTGACATGTTGGACAGCGCGAAGCCCATAACTTTCTATCTGAGCACGCCTGGGGGGTCTATAAGCGCGGGCATGTCGATTTACGACACCATGAAGCTAATAAAGGCGCCGATAAAGGTTGTTGTGACGGGCATAGCAATGAGTATGGGCTCCATTTTGCTAAGCGGGGCGAAGAAGGGAAACAGGTTTCTGTTCCCGAGCGCGCGCGTGATGATACACCAGCCCTTGATTATGGGCCAGATGAGCGGCACGGCCGTGGATTTGCACATACAGGCGCAGGAAATGGAGCGCATGCGGGCAGAGCTTAACAAAATTCTTTCCGAAGCTTCGGGCCAGCCGCTCGACAAGGTCACCGCCGACACCGACAGGGATTTCTTTATGACGGCGCAAGAGGCCATAGACTACGGTTTGGCCGATGCAATAGTGACGTCTATAGACTAATTTATTTTGCGCCGACAAATCCTGCGCGCCGGCAAGTTCGGCGCGCGCGTTGAATTTAAAAAGTTTCGCATATGTTGGAGGGCAGCTTTTTTGAAAAGGGTCTGAGCTTTTTGAAGGAAAACCTGTACGACAACTTCAGGCGGAATATTGGCAAGCCCGCGTATTTGGCTGCAAGCTGCTGCGCGGGCGTATTTTTTACATTTATACCAATACCGCTGCAGACCACACTCTGCATTCTTGCATGGGCGGCTTTGCGCAAGCGGATAAATTTTAACGTGGGCATAGCCGGGGCGCTGACATTGATTTCAAACCCCGCAACGGACGTGCCGTTTTTTTACGCCTATTACGCGTTTGGAGAGAAAATTGTGGGCGGAGGCGCACGCTCATTTGAAAATTTTGCGGAGATATTCGGGCGCGTGGGCGGAGAGCGCGGCGGCTTTTGGCGCGACGCCATAGGCGGCGCGGGCGTTGTGTGGGGCGACATAGGCATTCCCGTCTTGGCGGGAAGCGCCGTTTTGTGCGCTACATTGTCGGTTGCCGCTTACGCGCTTGTCTATGCGGCTGTAAAATGTTTGGCAGGCTATAGAAGGGCGCGCTTGCGGGAGTTGTCTTAAAAAAATTCGGCTTCAAGGCGCGCAGTGTTTGCCGCGCAGATTTGCCTGTGAGGCGCGGATGTTTTTGTTTTTTTGCGGCAATTAACCTGTTTTTAACAGATAAAATTTTTTTGTTTTTCCTGGCCAATATGGGCATTGCGTTTCTGCGGCGCACTTTGCCAATGGGGTATTTTCCCCGTTGCCTTTTCCTAAATTATTTTCCGGAACGGCCCTTGGTGCGCACTAAAAAAACGGGCGCCGACTAAATTTGCCGCCGCCCGACCGATTGTCCCTCGCCGGGTTTTTTTTAATGGGCCGCTCGGCGCGCGCATTTTGCGCTTAAAACTTAAATTCCACGCCGGCTCTGATTGTGCGCCCCACGGCCGGATACCAAGAGCTTCCCGAGGCGTAGTACACCGCATAGGAGGCGTATTTTTCGTCGGTGGCGTTGTTTACGGCAACGAATATGCGGGCGTTTTCGCAAACGAAAAAGTTTGCCACAATGTTTATATTCCAGAAAGCCGGCATTTGCTCTGCCTCGTTTTTAAAGTCGCTTGCCATGTACTGTTGGCTTGTCCACTCGTATTCCAAGGCCAGCTGGAAAAATTTTACGGGCCTTACCCATACGCGCGTGGATGAAACTATTGTGGGAACCAGGGGTATCCTTTCGCCCCCGAATTCTCCGCCGTCAAACTTTGAGGAAACAAATGTCCACGAAGTTGAGGCGCCGCACATTTCAAGCTCGTAGGCAAGGCTGACTTCCGCTCCGTATCTGTCGGTGGCGCCTATGTTTTGCGATGTCCACACATAGGGATTGTAAACTATTTCCTCGTCGAGGTGCATGAAGAACGCGCTGCAGGAGGCGCGCCACGGGCCATTTAGATAGTTTGTGCCTATTTCGTAATTTTGGCCGCGTTCGGGCTTTAAGTTGGGGTTGAAAAAGTCTCCGCCGTAGCCCCAATAGGAGGCCATTTCGTCTATGGCCGGGTAGCGGTAAACCTGGTCGAAACGCATGTACAAATTCCAAGTGTCGCTGACTTTCGCATTTATGCCGAATTGGGCGGCAAGGCCGCTGAAGTTTTTAGACTCGTCGTAATTGTCGGCGGCGGAGCGGTGGTCTATTTCGTTCATGGCTATTTCATATCGGCCGCCTGCGCTGAGTGAAAATATGTCGTTTAAGGCGTATTTGCCGCCGACCCACGGGGCGACGGTTGTGCGTTCTATGTCGGAAGAAGCTATTGTCTGCGAGAACCCTCCGTCGGAGTAGCGCTTGGAAGTCATGTTGTCGTAGTAGAAATCCACGCCCGCCTCGACGTAGGAGTTCTTGTCGGAATCCAGAAAGAGGCGGTAGCGCGGGGTGAAGGAACTTGTCCAAAGAAGCGTCTTGTTAGAGGTGTCTCCCCATGTAGAGGGGAAAAGCGTCTTTATGTCGCGCATATTGGTTCCGAACTGTATTGCGCCCTCGCCGAAATCCGTCTTGTTGTCAAGCAGCGCGGAAATTGTGGTAAAATATATGTTGTTTTCCGAGGAAGTTCCCGTATTGGCCGTTGGGTCTTTAATCATGTCGGCGTAGGAGGACATGGGGTTCGGCCACCTGATAAAGGCGTTTCCGCCGCTTGCGGAGACGGAAAATTCATTCTTCGAGTCAAGCTTCACACCCGCATTGGCGCCCGCCGACTTATTCCAATTTAGGGAGTTCGGAATGCTTCCGCTGTTGTGGTAGTAGTTCATGTTTGCCGAGGCAAAATAGTCCTCCCCGGAGTGCGCGGCCCTTGCATAGGCAGAATATTCGCCGTCCGTTCCGTAGAATCCGCCTATTTTTGCGGAATCGGGCTGGTTCCAGCGCTTGGTGGATATCTTTATTACCCCGCTTTCGGCGTAGTTTCCGTAGGCGGCGGTTTGGGGGCCCTTGAGAACCTCTATGTTGTCAATTTCCTCAAGAGGCAGCTGCGCCCAGTTTATGAAAGACAAGTCGAGCGTGTTGAGGCGCTGTCCGTCCAGCAGCACCAACACCCTTTGCCCGCTGTTTTCCCCGAAGCCGCGCATTGACAATTCCGACGTGAAAAGGCTTGAGCCGTTGTTTCTGGTATTTACGCACGCGTAGCGGCGCAGCACTTCCGGCACGCTTGTGAGTCCGCTTTGGTCTATGGTTTGCGAGGATATGTTTTGCGCGCTTACGGGCATGTCGAAGAGGGAGTCTCCAAAGCGGAACGCCGTCACCTCAAACGCTTCCAAAGTTTGCGCGCCGCCCGCATCCGCGGTTTTTTCGGGAAGCTGCTGCTTTTCCTCTGATGGCACATTTTTCAAAGTTTGCGCGTCGCCCTGCGCGAAGACCGCGCCCGAAGCCATGGCCGCAAATGCAGCAGCGGCGGCCAATTTCGATAGAATTTGCAAATACATATTTTTTTTCAATGTTTACAGCGTTGTAAATTTTTATTGGTGCGCCCCCGCGGATGGGAAGAGAGGCGTAAACACCGCGTACGGGCGCGATGAAAAACGAAAAACAAACGCCCGAACATTCGCTGCAAACAAGACTCCGACTTCCAACTCGCGGGAAACGACAAGAGGCAAACCTGCGCACACGTCTTCTGGCTTGAGCCCCGCGGAACCTACCCGCGCAAGCCGCGCCTTCCCATGCTGTTGCACAGTGGCTTGGTGCGGCCGTTTAAGACTCTTACAGCGGCGCGACCGCGTCCGATTCTAACGGACTTCCGTTGTCGCGCAGGCAACCGATGTTTGAAAAATTCCGCCATTCGGCATTCAAACACCGCAAAGCTAAAAAGAACAAACTTTTCCGCGATTGAAAAAATTACGCGCCGCCGGTCAAGCATTTTTTAAAAATTGAAAAAAATGCTCCGCGGTGTAGCGTGGGCTGGCAGTGAAAAAATTTGAACATACGCCCATTCCGTTTTCGCCCCTTGCCAATTCCGGGCAGGTTCGCGCGGAAGGGAAGGGCGCGGCCGCAGATATTTTCGGCGGGGCTGAGCTTTTGTCGTCGGGCAGGGCGGCTCTTTTTAGGATAGGCGCGCTGTTGCGCCGCCGCGCCGCGCTGTGGGTGCCGTCTTATTTCTGCCCATCAATAAAAAGGGCGTTGGGAAATTTCTTCGATATGCGCAGCTTCGACGATTTCCCGTCAGAGCCTGCGCCGCGTTTCGACACGCTAAATCCCGCCCCGGGAGATTTTGTTTTGTGCGTAAATTTTTTCGGCTTGCGGGATCCGGAAGTTTGGCGCCAATGGCGCAAGCGCAACGGCGGTGCGCTCATCATTGAGGACCACACCCACGCGCCGCTGTCCGCTTGGGCCAAAAATTCCGACGCCGATTTCTCCTTCGCGTCTTTGCGCAAATATTTTCCAATTCCCGACGGTGCCTATCTGAAAGGGAAAAGCCTTGCCCCCGCAAAACTTTTTTCAAAGGGCGGCTCCATGCCAGATTTCTCCGCCGATGCGCTTCAGGCGGCCGCCCTGTTGAACGCGCGCGGGAAATACGATTCCGAAGTTGAGGCTCTCTATTATTCCGCAGAGACCAAATTAAACGGAGCTCTAAAGCCATCGAGAATGAGCGCCTATTCCCTCGCCGTGCTCGACTGTCTTGATATTCGCGCTCTCGAGCGCGCCCGCGCGGCCAATATGGGGGCCTTTGCTGCCGCTCTTGAGCCGTCGAAGAAATTTCGCCTTGTGGGCGCGCGCTTCAACCCGGTATTGAAATTTGAAACCCGGCGCGAGTGCTCCAAAGCCTATTGCGCACTTTGCTCCGGAGGAGTTTTTTTAAGCGTATATTGGGGCGGATTTGGTAAGCTTGCCGGCCCCGCGCTTTTAAAGGAGGCCCAAACTCTGCTTTGCATACCGATAGACTTTAGGCAGAGCCCTTCGGAGGCGGCCGCCGCTGCTGAAATTTTAAACGCCTTGTAAATTTGCCTTTCCCGTATTAGGCCTTGCTTCTTTGCGCGTTGCATGCTCCAATTCGCGCCGCCGCGCATTCCTCCAAAATTATTTTTAAGCATTCCCAAAAAATTCATAATTTAAAAATTGTTCTCCCATCAGACCTGCCGCGGGGCAGCGGCATTGGCGCAGAAACCATTTTTTTTGCGCGTCTTTGCGCGTGCAGATTCCGCAGAGCTTCGGCTGTTGCTTAATTGCAAAAGGGCGTTTAATTAAAGCGCCCAAACAGCTTTGGCGGCCCTTCCCGGGAGGCCCGCTTGGATTGCGCCTCCTTTGATATTGGCTAAGCAAGCAGCTTGCGGGCGGCGGAAAGGCTGTTTCTGATTAACAGGGGGTTTTTATCGGAACCGACAAGGGACGATTTCGATATTTTTTTGCCGCTTTTATCCCTCATGAGCGGGCAGTGAAAGAAATCTGGGTGCTTTAGCCCAAGAGATTCGTAAACCAGCAGCTGGCGGACGGTCGATACAATTAGGTCGGCGCCCCTGACAACTTCGGATATTTCCATTGAGGCGTCGTCAACGCACACCGCGAGCTCGTAGGCTGGCTCCCCGGACTTTCTCCATACAAGAAAATCCCCGAAATCTCTTTGTCCCTGAAGGCGTATGTTTCCAAAGGCCCCGTCTTGGAAAGCCACGCTTTTGCCGTCTTCAACGCGGAAGCGCCAATTGAAGCAAAATGGATGTTTTTTTGCCTCGGCTATAAAGCCTTCGTCGCATTCCCTAAGGGCTTTTGGAAATATATGTTCGGGCTCGGCGTCGGGGAAAAGTTTTTTTTCGGGAATTTTAGAGGCCTGCGATATCTGTTTGCGGGAAGCAGACGATGGGTATACGGCGTTTTTTTCTATCAATCTTATTAGCGCCTTTTTGTACAATTCGGTGCGCAAGCTTTGAATGTACGGCCCAAAGGGGCCCCCTATGTCGGGGCCCTCGTCCCATTTAAAACCGCAGGCCTTCAAATCCGACAATGCCGCCTGCGCATATTCGGGTTTGCAGCGCTGGGAGTCTATGTCTTCTATGCGCAAGACAAGTTTCCCGCCAAATTCTTTCGCGCGCTGTTGCGCCGCCGCAAAAGTGCGCGCGTGCCCCAGGTGCAAGAGGCCCGAAGTTGTCGGGGCCAATCTGCCCCTGTACCCCTCAGTGAGCGCGCCGTCCATCTCACCCATTCTCCGCCTTCCCTCCGGCGTATTCGGGAAAATTTGCATCGAGAAATTTTCTCAAGGCTTCGGCGGTTTCGCGGCCTATGCCCTCAACTTCCGCAAGCTGCCCGGCTGTGGCCGATTTTATCTTTGAAATGGACCCGAAGTGCTTAAGCAAATTCTCTTTGCGCTTTTTGCCAAGCGACGGGAAATCGTCCAATATGCTCTCCCGAATTTTTTTGCTGCGCAGGTCTCTGCTGAAGGAGTTTGCAAAGCGGTGGGCCTCGTCGCGCAGGCGCTGCAATAGCCTGAGGCCCTCGTCCGTGCGCGGCAGAAGTTTTTCCGAGAAGTCGTCGAGAACAATGGTCTCTTCCCTTTTGGCAAGGCCCACTATTTTAGGCGCGGGAAGCTCCGCCTCTCCGAAGGCCTCGAGAGCTGAAAACACCTGCCCCTTGCCGCCGTCTATTACTATTAAATCGGGGAAGGGAAGGCCCTCTTTGGCAAGCCTTGAATACCGCCTGCCGACAACCTCGCGCATTGCGCGGAAGTCGTCGTTGCCCACAAAGGATTTTATCTTAAACCTCCTGTACTTTTTTTTCGCGGGCTCTCCGTTTTCAAAGCGCACCATCGACGCCACCGCAAAACTTCCCGATATGTGTGAGATGTCGAAACACTCCATTGAAAACGGAGGATTCTCCAGGCCCAGAACCTCTTTCAGCCGCGCCGCCGCGGCTGTAGCAATTTCTTCGGGCGTTCTGGATATGTCGGCGTGCGGGCAGCCGCGCGCGTTGGCGCGCCTTGTCTGCATTATGGCGGAAAGAAGGTCTCTGTATTTTGCGGCGGCCTCGTATTCCATTTCCATGGCGGTGGCCTCCATTTTCTTTTTTGCCTGCGCCTGAAGTTCGGCATTCCGCCCGCCCAGAAAATCTATGGCCGCGCGGACCCTCTCGGCGTATTCGGCCTCGCTGACAATATTGGGGTATTTTGATATTTCGCTCCGGGCGTCGTCGTAAAGGCGCCACCTTCCGTCTTCAAGGCGCTTGGGGTGGGCGTCGGAAAGCAGTATTCCAAACTGCTTCTTTATTTCCGCAAGCGCCCTTCTTATGGCCGAAACCCCCAAATAGGGGCCAAAATATATGGAGTTGTCGTCCTTGCGGTGCCTGGCGAATGTGAAGCGCGGAAGCGGAGAAAACGTTTCCACGCGCAAAAGCAGAAAGTTTTTATTGTCTTTTTCAAGCGTGTTGTAGCGCGGCTTCCACTGTTTTATGAGGGAGCTTTCAAGTATCACGGCCTCGGCGTCGCTTCTGGTGTTTACAAAATCGAAGTCGGCTATCGATTCGCACAGTGCTGCGCGCTTTGGGCTTTCCGCGCGCCTTGCCGACGAATTGAGCAAATACTGCCCAACCCTTCTTCTTAGGTTGGAAGCCTTGCCTATGTATATCACCTTGCCCAAGACGTCCTTCATTACATAGACGCCGCTTGTGGTGGGAAGGCTTCGGGCCTTGCGCCTCAGTTCCCGCAATCTTTCGTCGTTGGGCATACGCTTTTTGTGCCGCGTTAAAAAAATGTCAGTTGCCTAAAATTGCTCTCGCCGCCGCCGCGCTTGCGCGGAGACTTCCTAACTATCGCATCTCCAAGGTTCCCCGCCATGGATTTGCCCTCCGTCTCGAGCTCGGAAAGCACTTCCTTTGCGCGCTCTATGACCTCTCCGGGCAGGCCCGCCAGCCGCGCAACCTGTATCCCGTAAGATTTATCCGCCGCGCCGCGCTCTATGCGGCGCACAAATATGACCTCGTCCTTCCACTCCTTTACGCACACCCGAAAATTGGAAAGGCGCTGCAGGGTTTCCTCAAGCTTGGTTATTTCGTGATAGTGGGTGGCAAAGAGCGTCTTCGGGCCGCGGTCTCCGTCCCCGTGTATGTACTCCACAACGGCCCACGCTATGCTTAGGCCGTCGTACGTGCTTGTTCCGCGCCCGATCTCGTCGAGTATTATTAGCGACTTGTCCGTTGCGTTGTTTAAAATATTCGCGGTTTCGTTCATTTCCACCATAAAGGTGGAGTTGCCCTTTGAAAGCTCGTCGTTGGCGCCCACGCGGCTGAATATCCTGTCCACAACGCCAAGCTTGCACTTTTTCGCCGGGACAAAACAGCCGATCTGCGCCATAAGGGTTATGAGCGCAACCTGCCTTATGTACGTGGATTTTCCCGCCATGTTTGGCCCAGTAATCAGCGCTATCTGCTGCTGCGAGGACGATAAAAATGCGTCGTTGGGCACAAACCTCGCGTTTTCGCAAAGTCTTCCGCCTGCATTTCGCAAAGTTTGTTCCACCACCGGGTGGCGCCCGTCGAAAATTTCTATCGCGTCGGAATTGTCCACCACCGGTCGGCAATAGTTCCAGTCGCGAGCCAGCTGTGCCCAGCCGGAAAAGGCGTCAACTTGCGCCACAATGTCGGCGGCTTTCAAAAGGTCGGTTGAACGCTCCAGCACTTTGTCCACAACCTGCCCAAAAAGTTCAAGTTCGCGCGTTTTGGCCTTGTCTTCGGCGTGGAGTATTTCGTTTTCCTTTCGGCGCAACTCGTCGGTTGTGAAGCGCTCTGCGTTGGTCATGGTTTGGCGGCGGACATAGTGGGCGGGCGCGTTTGCGGCGGCGGCGCGGCTTATCTCTATGAAATATCCGAACGCCCCGTTGAACTTTACGCGCAAATTCTTTATGCCCGTGGCCTCTTGCTCTCGGCGCTCAAACTCGGCAAGCCAGGCGACATTGTCGTTGGAGAGGTTTCTGAGCCTGTCCAGCTCTTCGTCAAAACCCTCGCGTATCATTCCGCCGTCCTGTATTTTTGTGGGGGCGTTTTCCGAAACCGCGCGGTTTAGATAGCTACGCAAATCGGCAAAGTTTGGAATCGCCTCGGCAAATTGGCGGCAGACGGCCCCGCCGGTGGAAATAAGAGCCTCCCTTATCGGTTCAAGCTGCTCAAGGGAAACATATACGGCAAGCAGTTCCCTTGGGTTTCTAAGCCTGTTTTGCAGGCGGCCCAATATCCGGGCTATGTCCCTGAACTGCGATATGCACTCGCGCGCTTTGCGGCATTCTGACGGTTCGGAATACAGTTCCCAAACGGCGTCCTGCCGGCGGCGTATCTGCTCCGTGTCGGTTGTGGGCGCCGAAAGGTAGGCCTCCACAAGGCGCGAACCCGCCGCGCTTGCGCACCTGTCGAGAACCGACAACAAGCTGCCCCCCTTCGCCCCCGAAGTTGTCTTGAACAGCTCCAAGCTTCTCTGCGTTGCCGGGTCTATAAGAACGCAACTGCCGCTTGAAACCCTTTTAATGCGCCTTATATTTCCGGGCGCGGCGCGCAAATTTTCCGACGCGTAAAACACCAGCGCCCCGGCAGGCCCCGCCAAACGCGAGCCGCTCGGAATACCGAACCCTTCCAGCCCGGCCACTCCCAGAAGCTCCCGCAAAAGCCGCTCGCCCATATCGGGGTCAAAGCGGTAGTCGTGCAGCTTTGTCACCGGGCGGAATTCCAGCGCCCCGCGAAAGACCGCGTGCCAGTTCCTTAAATTTTCCAGATTTCCCCATTCGGCTGAAGCCTCTTCGGGAATAAGCACCTCGCGCGGGTCGCAGGCGGAAAATATTGGAAGGAAATCTTCAGGATTGTCGAAGTCGGAACAATAGAACTCTCCTGTGGAAATGTCGCACCAGGCGCAATAGAGGCGACGCTTTTTGTCTATGTCAAGCGCCATAATATAGCTTGCCCTGCCGCTCTCAAGCTGGTTGTCTTCAAGCACGGTGCCGGGCGTGAGTATGCGGCTAATCGAGCGCTTGACAAGCTTGCCGGCTTGCGGAATTTCGTCCTGTTCGCAAATGGCAACTTTTTTGCCTGCCGCCAAAAGTTTGGGTATGTATTGGTCGGCGGCGTGGTAGGGCACGCCGGCCATGGGGTAGTCTTGGCGCTTTGTGAGGGTTATACCCAATATTTTTGAGCCCTCCTCGGCGTCACCGTAAAACATTTCATAAAAATCGCCCAATCTGAACATCAGCAGAGTGTCCGGCGGCAGGGAGTTGCGCACCGCCCAATACTGCTCCATCATCGGCGTCTGCTTTTTGTTCTCTTTGGACATTGAACGTTTTCTTATATGCGAAAGTCTATCAAACTATGGCGCGCGCCGCACGCGCGCGCAAGGCGTTTTTTATTCG
>CASEFZ010000016.1 GCA_949287395.1 uncultured Verrucomicrobiota bacterium | reverse complement strand
AGGGCTGTACTATATAAGCATGCGGCAAGCGGGGTAAGACATTGTTGAATTGGGCATGTTGCAATCGTTTCCTGAGACGGCAATTAGGTGGGCAACTGCTCGCTATTGTGAGCTGGCAAGGCGCCCCTGCGGGTAAAATGCCGCCTTGGTGTAGCCCGCATTGTAAAAATTTTCCCTGTGGCAGTGTTCCGGCAATCTCAAAGTTGCCATTGTTTGAACCTGCCAAATAAATGCGCATGCCTTGCCTGGATATTTTGAATGCTCCGTCCGCAAAATGAGTTTTGCCCAGAATACCCACGGGAGCTATTTATACGGCGCAACCTTGCCCAGCCTGGACGTTCATCGAACTGTAAAAAAAGCTTCCCCGAAAATTTTGGGGAAGCTTTAAAAAAATATCCGGGCCCGCGTTAATTTTTGCCCTCTTCCTGCTGAGATTGAGATTCCTCTTCTGGAAGAGTGGAATTGTTCTCCGAAACATTTTTGCCGCCCGACAATTCCGCGTTGTCAGGCAATTCCGCCGTCGGTTTGTCAGCCTCAGGCAGTGTGGCAGAACTTTCTGTTGTGGGGCAAGTGTCCGGATTTGCTTCTTCCTCAGTTTCATCTTGAGAGCTTTCAACTCCGGGCTTTTCTTGGGAATCCTCAGCAATCTCTGCCGACGCACCAGAGATTGGCTCGTCTCCTGGAGTTTCCAAAGGCGCGTCCGCCGCCGACTTATCCTTTGGCTTTGGCATGTACGGGTTGGCCTGCAAAGAGGAATTTGCGTATTCTACAACATAGCCCTCGGATATTAACCAAGACAGCTCCGAAAGTATCTGGTTGAACTTTGCGGTCTGCTCTTCGGTCAAATCTACAGACTTCACAGCCGGTTTTTCGCCGCCACCGTCAATTGGCGAGCCTTCAGCTTCCGCCGGGGCGCCGGCCGAAGTTTCAGCTTCCGCGGCGCTTTCGGCTGCGGGCTTCTCCGGGAAGTCTATACCCATAAGGACATATGGGAGCTTTTCGACCGCTACACCCGGATTCGCCAAGATATAGTCAAAAATGCTTTGCGGCAGTTCCGAAAGCTTGTCTCCCTCGATTAGGAATTTCCTCTTTATAGCCGAGACAAAAGCAAACCCCTTGCTGCCGCGCTTGTAGACAGTAAGCCCGGAGCGGCGCAGCCTGCCGCGCAGGTTGTTTGCCGTAACTATCGGAAACTTTTTCTGCTTGCGCCATTCCTCCTCTATGTTTCTGCGTATTCTGCCGCGCGGCAAAAATTCCATATTGACGCCCTTAAGGCGAACCTGCTCATAAGTCTTGACAAGCTCTGCGCCAAATTTTTTCTGCACATATGTCGAAGCGGCCTCTATGGTGTCAAAAATGTCTAGTTCACCCTCGGACGGTTCTTTCAGCCTGTACACGGTGCGCGTCTTCATCTGGGAAAGCCACGCTTCTATCTGCTCTGGATCACGAACGCTCTCTATGCTTTCGCAGAAATTCTCAAAAGATATCTTCGGGCACTTGCGCGCATGGTACTCTCTCAAGAACTCTCCATAGCGGTGCCAATTTGGGGCGCCGAGAAGCTCTCCTGTTATGGTGCAGCGGTTCACAACCTGGAAATTTCCCTTTGGCGGCTCGCATTCTGCGCTTTCAGTGGAAAAAAGCTTTTCGACATAATAGTCTGTGGCGGCTTTTTTTGCGTCTTGCTCGTCGTCGAATGGCAAATTAAGAGGCTGCGCGCAATAGAGGGGCTTTGTTGTGCCGTCGGATTCCGGAAGATTTTTTGCCAATATTACGCAACGGTCGAATTTCTCAAGAACAAGCTGCGCTATGTCGAAAAGCTGATACGTGCGCTTTGATTCCCTCATCGCATCTATCAGTTTATTGAATGGGGCGTCGTCCGGATAAAACAGAACCTCCATCGACGGGACAAATTGCTGGTGCTTCTCAAACGGCTTTTGAGACTTCCTGAACTTGGAATTTTGCTGCTTGCGCTGAAATTCCCCCTGATCGGATTTGCGCTCGGGGAACGGACGGCGCTGTCCCTTCTTGAAATCTCCTCCAAAGGAATCTCCGCGGGGAGCTGCGCGCCCGGAATCATGGAACTTTTTGTCGAATTTGTCCTTGTTGAAAGTTTTTTTGCCCTTGTGCCCGGGCGCGCGCGAGGTCGAGTCTGTGTAGGAATTTGACACAGGCGTCCAGGCAGTTTCAAACTTGAGTCCCGAAAGTTGGCTCAAATCGGGCAGGTTCTTATTGTTTTCGTCTTCGGTATGTTCTGGCATAATATTGCGTATTTGGCTATCAGCAAAGCACCGCCAACCCCTTGGCGGCTATTTGGAGATACGCTTGTGCATCGTGGAATGGAAACATTTTTTTACACCCAACGCAAAACAAATTTTCCACAATCGCACTTTTTAGCAAAATATTTCCCGTATCTGCGAAGAAAAAATAAGTGAAAATAAGTGTAAAAAAAACTTGTATTTTGGCGATTAGCATGTAGAGTGCACTCAACAATTCAGAAATGGGATGTTGCCCAAACTAAATCAAAAGGATATCTAACTATGAAAACTCTCAAGTTTTTAGCATCTATAGCAACAGTTCTTGCCGCGGGGGCGCTTTTTGCTCAGACGGCTCCAGCTCCCCAGCAGGCGGCTCAGCAGCCTCAGCAGGCGGCCGCTCCTACAGGAGTAAATGTAACGAGGGAAGGGGCTTCGACTTTGATTACCCATTCCGGTAATGCTAGCGATTTGGCTCTTACTTCTAGGGATGCTCTTGAAGAGTTTTTCCGCCGTACGGTTGCGGGGTCCGGCGTCAATAATCTTCACTTGGCGGCGATGAATTCCGCTTTGAGCGCGGCAAGGGTTAGCCTTGCGAATCCAAATTCTCCCGCTCAGGGTCAGTTCTCGTCTAATTTCAAACTTGACGAGGTAAACCAGAACAATACTCGCGCGGTTCTTCTCAATGGCAATTTGAACCTCAATGGTTACGGTTATGCTTTGAACACCAGGTCCGAAGTAAGGGCTGATGGTGGCGTGAACACGACAGGAAGCTTGGTTGTAACAGACCCGAGAGGCAACGCTTCTGCTCCGACTCCCATATCCATGGCTATTGATCCGGCCGGCAATGTTGTGGGAAATGTGGGTGATGCGGCGTTTGCTCACAGGACTCCGGAGTTGTTGGCTACTATCAAAAGCTTGACTCCAACTTCTAGGCAGGAGGCTGTGTCCGCCAACGTAACACCCGACAACACTGTGGTTTCCACTCCAAATAGGTAGTACCGATAGTTTGGGAAGTATCCTTTTTAAGCCCCTCGGTTGAGGGGCTTTTTTGTTTGTAGTTTTTGCTTCAATTGGCGGGGGATGATGCCACAACAGGCCAATAATTCGGATTTATACGAAGACGCGCCCGTGTGTGGTTTGCAGTTTGGGCATTTTACAAAACTTGTCGGAACTGGATATTTTTTTAGCCTTTTTACTGGGGGCAATTGGTTTCAGTTGCCATTGGGTAAATATTTGGTTAGATCAAAAAAACCTCCATCAGTTTTCTTATGGAGGTTTTTTGCCCATTATGTTGGGCGCATAATTTCGTTTGGCTAATCAAATATTAAGGTGGCGGTCATATTTTCTGAATAGCCGGAGAGCTTGAATCTTGCCCAATATGCGCTGCACGTTTGGTCAAGTTTTACTGTCATAGGTTTCCCCGGCTGGATATCGAAGGTTTTATATTTTAACCACAAACCTGTTCCGTCTATGTCCAGCTCCATCGTTACTGACACCTTTGATTTTGAACTTAGCAGAAGCGTTTTTTTATCGAATCCGCATATTAGCATGGGATCGGAATATTGGCCATCGGCAACTTCCTCTTCAAACCATACCGAGCCACGTCCCACACACTTGCCAAGCTTCCAGAGATCGTCTACACTTCCCGCCCAAATGGAGAATTTCTTGTCTTCCGAAGTTACTATATGAGGATTCTCCGGATGCTCTGCGCTTCCTTCGTCTGTTTTTATACCGCTAATTAAGAGCAGTCCTCTGTACGAGCAGTAGTCGAAAATGTCAAAATTATGCGAACTTATAGGGCGTATTCTTGAGAATCCGAACGCGTTCATTGCCGGTAGTTCATAAAAAATTCCGCCGCAATTAAAAATGTCCCTTTCTGTGACCACCTCTCTTGCCGTTCGCGGAAATCCAAATGGCGAGGCAATTTTGAATGTTTCCATGTTTCCGTTGACCGGCAATCTGAAGCGTTTCCCATTTTCTATAACAAGCACGCTGTCTTTTTCAAAAGAAACGGATTTCGGCTGGAAAGAGGTAGACTTTACAAGTTCGGCGTCGTCATTTGAGAGGTTGGCTTTTTTTAGCTCCGCCTTCCAGTTGAGGGAATAGTTGCCTATATCTTCAACATTTCCGTCTTCATTTAGGTTCTTTGCCGACATTCCAACAATGCGCTTGTTCCCACCCAGCGAGAGCATTAATGCGACGCATGAGGGAACCTTTTTGGCGCCATCTGCGGGCCTGTCCGACATCTGCGCAATACCATTAAAGATTTTGGACGGAGCTTTCGGCCTGATGTCGCCATCTGACAGTTCAAAGTGGACAGTCAAATTTTTTGCATCTGAAAGCGGCGTAACTCTTACCCATTCAAACTGCTGCCCGAATGTGAGATTATCCAAATTGGCAAAGTTTTTTCCCTCGGAATTTTTGTTAAAAGTCAGTGTGGTACGAAAGAGGCTTTTATCAAGTTTCCTGTCGAAAAAGTCCAGTTGCAGCCTGACGGCGCTGTCGTCGGAATTTACCGCCATTATCTTCTTCGAGAACCCGCCAATTAACATGGGGTCCGACTGCTGTCCGGCCTTTGCGTCCTCCCTCAAGAACAGGTTTCCCCTTCCAAGTTTCGGCCCTAATTTATGGATATCCCCCTTATCCATGAATACGAGGTTTGAATTCGACTGCCCGGCGGCGCCGTTTTTAGATTTCAGATCTCTCTTGTTTAAAAATTCATTTTTTGCGGAATCGTCACATCCCAAGACAAGTTTTCCTCTCCATTCGCAAAAGTCTCCCACAACTTTCAAATAATTTGATAGCATTCTTATACCCGATGCGTTCGATATCCCGAAATTGCGGGGAATTTCCCAGAAGGCGCCGTGCATTGTCATTAGCAGTTTTTCTTCCCCAATGTCTCTTATTCTCGGCCATTCAGTGTTCCAGCCATGGGCGCCGTCGTATGAATGGCTTGCCTTGGGAAGCCTGAAAGTGGACCACTTGCCGTTTTGTTTTGACATCAAAACCACAGATTTCGCATCAAAGCCAAGCGCCCAAATCGGGTTTGAATCCGGATTTAAGTTGCCGTAAATACCGTCGCGCGTGGCAATATCGGTGAACTGCATTGCCCGTATTTGCGACCAATCTTCATCGCCAAGCTTGTATTCGGCAAGCGCTCCTGATTTTATAGTCGGGTCTTTTAGCGCTTTCTTGCCGCGTATTCCGTTGTTCGAGTAATAGAGTTTTTCCGAATCCGAGTTGAAGCCTTTCCCGTGGTATCCGTGCAGCTTTGACACCTTTGGGAGCTTAAGCGGCTTGCCGTCGGGCCCGAGCTTTTCCGGAAGCGGCGCAAGGTTGCCGTCGCGTATTAGGGTTTTTACCGCCAAGTTGTTCACATCAACTTCGTAAAGCCCCTCCTCCATTGTTGCGAAAAAAACTTTGTTTTTTGCGTCCCAAGGAGATCTTGCCGTTCCCGTGAGGCGCCCATGCATATCTTCCCTGGAAATCACCCTCACATTTCCGGATTTGTCCACTGCATAGCAACCTATAAATAGCTGTTCCGATTCCGGGTGTATAAGCCTGTTCGCGTGGGTTCCTCCAACGCTTTCCTTCCTGATAACCGCATTCAGGTTTTCGTCAATTTCGTAGAGCTTGTCGCTCGAATATTTGTCGCAGTGCGGTCCGTAAGTTATGGCCCAAAGCTTGTCGTTCCAAACTGCCAGGGCGCCGGTTCCGCACTCGTCCTCGTTGTTCCACATGGCAAGATGAGGGTATATTCCAGAAAAACACGGCTTATTCGGAAAGGCTGGTTGGTCTTCCCCGGGTGCCTCCGTCCTATTGTTGCCTTCCGGGCTAAAACACGCCGAGATAAAAAAAATAAGGGGCAGGGCGGTAGATATTGTAAAAATGCGTCTCATCATAAAAAATTTCAGTTAGGGCGTATCGCAAATAGGCTAAGCGAAACCGCGCGCGCGTCTTTGAAACGCACCCATTCTATCTCGTGGGCTTCGCCCCATGAATTGGAAATGGCTATTTCCTGCGTGGTGGAATTGTATCCCACTATGTTGCAGACATGGCCGGTATTGAATGTATCGCTTTTGGCCTTTAATACGGGCATTTTTCTCGATTGCTTAACCCATTTTTCAAAATCGCCCACATCGCGCAGCATGGCGGTTTCGCGCAATCTGTCGCGAAATTCCGGCAGATAGAAAAGGCACCAGCACATTGGAACGCCCATGTCTATATATTTGCGTATTTTGGGGAATGTAAATTGCGACATATCTATGCGCAGGTTGTTCGGGGAAATTATCTTTCTTGTGTTGGCTATTGCAGAGGGCAATTTTGTCCCGCCTCCGTCAGCAGTGTTCACCGCGGCGGCTATGCGGTGCATGTCTATGTCGTGCACTCCGTAATAGAGAATGCACCTTTCTATGGTTGCCGGCATGCAGTATCCCTTGTTGCCCTGGTTTACCATGGGCATGTTCTTTATCCACACGTCTCCGTTTGAGTTTTTTTCGACATTTTTGTCCCAGCCCATCTGCATTGTCACACGCTCCGGAGATTCATCCTCTTTTTTCTCCCCAACCCAGCCTTCAGGGCGTATGTTTAAAGTTATGTATTCGCGGTTTCGGGCGGCCAGCAGAAATTCGCAACCGGCGCCCTTCCAAAGCCTGGCTTTTTCAGAATTTCTGCCACTGCCCATTCTCGTGTTCTCATATTTGCCAAAAAGATCGGTAAGGGCGTCGGTTATGGCCTTTTCCTGCACTTGCATTGTGCGCGTGTCTTTGTAATCCCATCGCTCGTCAACGGAGTCACCCTTGTTGAAGAATACTATTTGTATCTCGGAAATTTTTCCGTTGTCTTCCTCTATTTTAAACAGCTCAGAACGCACCCCGAATATTCTGTCGGTCACGTACGCCGAATAACGCGACAATTTTTGAGATTTCGTCTGCTCGAAAGTGGTTCCCAGCCTGTACAACAAGCTTAGCGGCGATTGTTCCCACAGCGGTTCTCTTGAGAAGATCGGCACTCCTGCCGCATTGTTGAAAATTCTGTAGTCGAAGCCCCCCAAATCGGAATACTGGACTTCATGCACCTTAAACGCCGCGCACAAAACACAACAGTCGGCGGCAAGTGCCGCCGCAACAGCCACCACACCTGTCAAACGTAGTCCCATGCGCAACTGCCGCCATACTGCAGCAAATGCCCAATTTAGGCAATTATTTTCTTCTTTTTCTGCCCCGCAGCATTTTGCGCAGGCGCGGCCTGTCCTCAACGGAAACTATATATCCAACGCATTCGGGAAAACCGCACTTGCATGGGTGGTCCAAAAAATGTTCGAGGGCATAGCCGTAATTATACAGAATCTCCTCACCCTCTTGTATGTCTTTTGTAGCGTAAATCCAAATTGAGCCGTCTTCGCACACGGCCTCGCTGTTGGTGCGGCATGCGTGGTTTATGTATTTTGCGTCATTGTAGTCAAAATTTCCGTCTATGTCAAAATTGTCGTCCAGCTCAAATATGTAGACGGCGCCCGACCCGTTTTTTTGGGAATCTTCCTCGTACTTAAGGCCGCGCCTGTTGGACTCCTCTTTGTCTATTTTTTCGCCAAGATATTCTATAATCCTTTCGCCCTTAGATATGGGCATTGCCGCAAAAACCCCCATTCCGTGGATTTTTGAAGGCTTGACGACGTATTTTTTACCTTTTGCGCCGGACATTCTGAAAAACTATTTTCTTTCCGGAAAAATTCCGTTTTTTATGTCTGATACGAAATTTGAATAGGCGCCTATAACCGCAGCTCGCAAATCCGCGTAGCGCTTGACAAACGACGGGGGAGTTTGCGTAAGCCCAAGTGCGTCGGCAAACACCAGCACTTGCCCGTCGCAATCCGGCCCCGAGCCTATGCCTATTACCGGAACGTCCACAGATGCGGAAAGCTCTTTTGCAGCCTCGGCGTCGCACATTTCCGCTATTATTGAAAACACGCCCGCTTTTTGAAGCTCGGCGGCGTCTTTCAAAAGCTTTTGCCTCTCTTCGGGAGTCTTCCCAAATTTTCTGTATCCGCCAAGCTTCAAAACCTGTTGGGGTTCAAGGCCTATGTGCCCCATTACCGCCACGCCCGCTTCCACAAGGCAGCCTATCTTTTCGGCCATTTTTGCGCCTCCCTCAATTTTTACCGCCTGCGCCCCGGATCTCACAAGCTCTGCGCACGCGTCCAAAACTGTGTCGAAGCTCTTGTGCGCCACCGCAAAGGGCATGTCCGCAACAACCATTGCATTTGTGTTTGCCCTTGCAACCGCCCGGACATGGTGCGCCATCATCTCAAGTGTCACCGGCACGGTTGATTCAAATCCGAGTATCGTGTTCCCGAGAGAGTCTCCCACCAAAATTATGTCCACGCCGGCTTCGTCCGCCAGGCGCGCAAACATCGCGTCGTAGGCGGTTATCATTGATATCTTTTCAACGCCCTTTTTTTTGCGAATGCATTTCGTTGTAACTTTCATTTCACAACCCTATTTTTTGACCTACTTAAATATGTCTATTAACGGAATTTTCAAGTTAGATTCCGACCCAACTAAAACCTGCAACAGGTTATTCTCGGGCTTTGAGGCGGTTCCCGTGACGCTAAATTTCGGACCCTTGTAGTATCCGTTTACGTCCGATTCCACCGTGCAATAATTTATTTTTTTAAACAGCGACGCCAGCGACTTGTCCGATACCAGGATCTCCACCGGTATGTCCATGCGCATATCTGTAAAGTGCAGGTTTGGGTCGAAAAAGATTTTCCCATTTGTTGTGCGCAACATAAATTTTGGAGTCATCACAAGCGCCTTGTCTATTGAAAAATCGTAGTTGTCCTGCGTTCTGGACATCGCCGCCGATATTGACGAATATTCAATCAGCGTAAACATTCCCACAAGTTCTCCCAGCCCTCCCAATTCCTTTACTTTGCCGCCAAAAATTCCCCCTGCAAGCTTTAGCGCTGTGCTTGCGGCGGAGGCCGTTGCCCCGGCTGCTGAATCTTCGTCTATTATTCTGATGGATCCTCCGCCTCTGCTGCCGAGGCTCGCCTTGAATGTCGCAAATTGCGCCAGGTGCGATATGTTGTTGCCTTGAGAATCCGCAACCGCCGACACGTCGAATATTCCGGTAAAGGGGGCGTCGGACGGGTCTGCAAATATTTGCGAGATGTCTATGCCCTTTGCGGAGATTTTTGCGTTCCTTACGGAATATGGGGCGGGGTTTTTAGAGTCGAACTTTGCGCAAAGGTCGGCCGATACGCTTGCCCCGTACAGGAACATTGAGGCGTTTTTCAAATTCAGTGCGGACGGGGATACCTCAAGAGTTGCCGAAAACTTTTCAAAGACCGTTCTGCCTGAGCTTAGAAATTTCCCGAGCTTTGCGCTGGCCGTCAGGTTTCTCCCGAAATCCCACACGGCTTTGGCGTCGCGCCTGGCAATTGAATCTTGCTTGTTTTGCGCGGTGTCGAGCTTCTTTTCTGAGGGGGCTTTTGGCCTAACAATCTTTCTGCGCCCGGTTAAAATTTCCTCTTTGGCGTTTTCCCTCGCCTGGTCTATAATATCGCCTTGCAAATCGCTTTCCCCCGAGGCGAGGCCAGCAAACGCGGATATGTCCTCCGCCGACAAGACGGGCGCGTCTATTTGCGCGTTTATGTTCTCGCCAATGCCTATTTTCGCGCGTAAGTCCGAGGCTCCGTTGGAGCTGCGGGTCTTTAAGGTGGCGTCTATATCCAATTTTGAAAAGTCCGCCTCGTTTATGTCCCGTGCAAGCAAAATGTCGGCGCCAAGCTCTACTGTATCGAGAGTCGCCTCCAAGGAGCCAATTTTTAGCGATGATATTTTTGTGCGCGTTTGCACCGAATTTCCCCCCGCCGATGCCTTTATTTCCGCCAATCCCGCCAAAATATTCACCTTTCCCCTAAGCGCCGGCTGGGCCAGGAGGCGCGGAAGCGACACCGAAGCATTTATATCTGCGTTTTTCAACGCCGCCCCCGCCGTGTTAATAGAGCCCGAAAGTGTGGCTATTGGCGTTCCGGAGTCCGAGATCACGGCCTCCGATATTTTCGTTTCCAAAGCCGCGCTCTTTAAATCCAATAGGCACGAAAATTTTCCAAAAATATCTATGTCTCTAAAGAGTTTTTCCCCCTTGTTTTCCACGCATATTCTTTTCGCTGCAGCATCGCCCTGGGCTTCAAATGGAGCCCCTTGGCCTTTTGCAGAAATCGATATGTTGGCCTTAATGCTCTCCGCATCAACCCCTGAAACAAAAGGCTTTAATATTGAGAAGGGTATTTCGGAACTCTTTACAGTAAAAATTTTTCCCGCTGCAGGCTCGCATTTAAACGGGCTTAGGCCCGCTTCCAAGGGCTGCTCTAAAAGCACATTCAGGATTTCCAAATTCTTTGTGTCTTTTATTGAAACCGCAAATTTTTCAATTTTCAATCTGTTGTTTGCGTAGGCGGTCTCGGTTTCGGCAAACACTCGCATTCCGGAGAGCGCAGACAATCCCCTCTCGCCAAACTTCTCCAGAAGGGGCTTTAACTCTCCGTCAAGTTTCGCCCTGAAAATTCCCTTTCCGTTTTCAATATCCGCATCCGTTTTCAAATTTATTTTACCCGCGGAATTCCCGAATATGTCGGCATCAAGGCGGCAGGAAATTTTGGAGTTTGGGCCTATTTTAGCGTCCGCGTCGACGGACGCGTTGAGCTTTTCAACAAGGGCTTTCCCGTTTTCGCGGGCCGAAAAATTTACCGCGTTGAAAGCCTTCAGCGTTCTTATTGAAAGTGAATTACCCTTGCCCAATCCCACGCTAAACTCTCCCGACAGGGGCTCTCCCGAAAACTCCATGCCCTCGCTCAATCCGTCCAAAAGCCCTGGGTTTAAGTTTCCAATCCTCACTCTTGCAACCTCTCCCTCGGACACTTCCCCGGTAAAATTGTCCGCGCAGAATTCAAACGTTCTTGATGCCTGCGCCGACAAAATGTTCGTTCCGCTCTCTGAAACATACAGGTCCAACTTTCCAAGTCTGAAAATATTTCCGTCTTTGGAGGCCGATATATCGGCGTTTACGCCTATGTTTTTTGCTTTTGGCAGGAGTTTATATTGCGGAACTGAATTCTGCATCGCCACGCGAAAGTCGCACTTTTTTGCAAAATCGGCGAAGGTTGCTTTTGCGTAGAGCTTTGAGTTGAAAGCCGGGAATGTCTCAAGCAAATTTGCCAATTCTTCAATGTCTGAAGATTTAAAATCGGAACTTGCCTCAAATTCACCCGCCGACATGTCGCTTTCCAAAAGCCCCTTCGCCGCGAAAAGCTGTTTTGCCCCATATTTTGCCGACAGCCTTAATTCTACCCTGTCCGAGGGCTTTGAAATGTCGGCCTGCGCGGAAAGCTTTCCGTTTTTGAAGATTTCCGATTCGCACTCCAGCAATGCGCGCCCCGAGTTTGCGGTGATGTTTCTGCCAACTTTTATGTTGCCGCAATCAAGCCCAAGCTGGAAATTTTTTTTGTTTGCAAGCCCCACTGCCAAATTCGCCTTGAATGAGCCAATTCTAAGAGACCATTTCTTAAGCTGCTCCAAAATATTGGCATCTTTTTTGTCCGCCTTCGCAAGGTTTGCGCTTTTATCGGGCAGGGTGGTTCCGTTTGCTGCACTTGCTTTGGAGGCCTCTTTTTGCGGCGGCTCATTTTTTTTTGCTACTCCAGCATTTGAAGTTGCCGGGTCTTTTGGGATCCCGCCGTCCGGTTTTGCCGCGGTTAAATCCAGCCTTGCGCCGTCTATAACGGCGCTTTCAATATCAATCTCTTTTGACAGAAGCGCAATGGCCGAAAACTTTATCTGCGCCGAATCCACATACAGCTCCCCGCCGCCATTTAGCGGAATCTTCAGGCCGCTTACATTTACGCTGCCTAGCCCCAGGCGGATTTTTTTTAGCTCCGCGCCTTCCATTTCCTTCTTTAACAGCCCCGATACCGCAGCTGTCTGCAAAGACGCGCTCGACAGTGCCACAACAGCAACCACTGCCGCAAGTAGGGCGCCAGCCACTACAAAAATAAGTTTTTTCATCACTTTGTCGATTCGTCGAATAGTTTTTTCTTAACCCATGCCCGCAGGATTAAATTTTTTCTCAACCCGAAATACTCGCTCACGTAGCCTTTCCCTTCGAGCCTTTTACTTACTTCGTCCTCAAATGGTGAGTCGCACACGACAATTTCAAATATTTCCAGATTTTTTGGAATATCGCTATTCCAAAAACCGACATTTCTGTATTTTCTTAAAAACCACGGCGCCGGCCACGGCGAATTTTTTGTTGCGAATGCAACCGGAATGTCGCTGCCATACTCCGAAAATTTTGAGCAATTTTCTATGCGCTTAACAAGGTTTGCGAAATCCGCCACCGTGTGCGAATACAAGAACGGATTGCGCGGATCTGTATGGAAACGCCCCGCGGCCATTTTTGAAAGGCCCGTTTGCCACCATAGGAGCAACAACACCCCCGCCAGCAAGGCCAAAGCCAGCCACGATCTTTTTTTAAACAGAATTTTCGCCGCTCCCCAACCTGCAACCGCGCACATCAAAGTTAGCGGCGCCAAAAGCAGCCACGGCGTTTTGTAGGAGACTGCGCTCAGCTCCAGCACGTTTATTGCGGCCGTTAGGCCCATGTATAAAACAAATATTATGTCGGGAATTTCGGCACGCGCGCATTCGCTCACGGATTGGGCTTTGGTGCCCTTTAGCGGGGCGCGCTCCGGCTTCTTTATGCCGTCCGCGCCTTTGGGTTCCGAAGTTTCCGGAGCCCTTTTACCAGGGCCTTGCCACGGCAATTTCAACCTTTCACAAGAAAATTTCCCGCGCAATGCAAAGAACGCCGCCGCCGCTGCCGACGCCAAAAACAGGGCAAATACGGGCAGTTCCCCAAACCAGACGCCCTCTGACTTTTGAAGGGTGAGCAATTTTAGGTAGTAGAGCGCGCCTTGCGCGTGTTCGGCGCTTTGCGACTTGTCCGCAAAATGGCCATAGCTTAAAAACGCATCCAGCATTCCAGACGGATTTTCTCCGAAAGATGAATAGAACGGGCAGAATATTGCCGCAAAGCCCACAAGCGCCAATCCCGACAAAACCGCAAAGCGCCTGGCGGAAAATATGCCCCTCAAGTTTTCCTTTAGCCTTGGCTCCAAAAGCGCGCAGCAAGCCAGAGACAGCGCTATTGCCAAAAACGACATTGGCGCCGTTTCCTTTGTCGCTTGCGCAAAACCTGCCGCAGCCCCGAGAAATACGGCCGCCCTAGCCGAGGGGTTTGCCGCCAACCGCCAAGCCGCAAGCGCCGTGAGCAATATGGAAAACGCAAATATGGACTCCTGCACAAAATATACCGAATAAATGCACGAAAGCCCCGAAACCCAAAGGCACGCAAAGCCCGACAATGCCGCCGCAATGCCAAGCTCTTTCCCCATTGCCACAAATACGAGAAAAATCAATGCATACACCCCAAGCACGCATATTCTAAGCGCGCATATGTCCACGTTGTCGGACGGCCGCCTTGCGGCTTGGCTTGTGTCATGCATGTATGCCGCTCCATGACCGAAAGCGTCGGAAATCTGCCAGCACGCAAGCGCGTAATAGTACAAAGTTGGCCCGTGCGGGCCGTTGGGATTGTACTTGTATCTGCCTTCGTCAAGAAGTTTCGAAAATGTTGTGGCCTGTTCGCATTCGTCCGCATGCGGCAGCCTTGTTTGCGCGTTAAAGAGCCTGATGGACAAGCCCCACCAAATAACCGCCGCAAACAGCGCAATGTATGCAAACTTTTTCAGCATTTTGCAAATTTACCGGAAAGCTTTTCCGTCCACTCGCGCGGCGGCTTTACGGGCGCGCCGTGCAGGTTTACAAACACATGCGTGGTGTATCCGGTCACAAGAAGTTTGCCGTTGGCGCGCGCTTCGTATTCAACCTTCATCTTTACGGAAGGCTTGCTCTTTATGCACGCGCGTATTTCAACCTCGTCGCCGAAACGCGCCGGGTGTTTGTACTCAACGTGGACCTCCACAACGGGAAGGTGAAAACCCTCCTCTATGAGGCGCTCATAGCTGAGGCCCACGCCCTCTATTAGGTCAAGGCGCGCACACTCAAACCACGGCAGGTAGTTGGCGTGATAAACCACGCCCATTGCGTCCGTCTCGGCAAACCTCACTTTTACATTGGCTGTACCGCTTACCATTTCTTAGACCTCGTTTTCGACTATTTGTTGTGGTGTCTGCCTGCGCCTTATTAGCTGAAAGGTGGAATCTTTCTTCAAGAGCACCTCGGGCGAGGCTGGATAAGAGTTGTAGTTGGCCGTGCACATCGCGCTGCAATAGGCTCCGGCCCCGTCTATCACGCACAAATCCCCTATTTTAGCCCTGCGCATTTTGCGCGGAGAAAGCGCTTCTGGGTCTCCGTCTGCCGGAGTGAGTATGTCTCCGCTTTCGCAGCAATGCCCGCAGACAATATAGCTGCAACTTTGCGCCGCCCTTGTGAGAATATGTATCGGGTGCTGGGCTCCGTATATAGACGGCCTCAATATGTCTGTCATGCCGGTGTCCAGCTTTAGAAATTGGTAGCCCTTTTTGCCCGTGTCGCACATGTCTTGGACGGTCGATAAAACACTGCCGCAGTTGGCCAGCAGAAACGTTCCGGGCTCAATTTCAAAGTGGAGTTGCCTGCCTGTCTTTTTTGCAAACTTTTTTACAAGCTCCGCTACGGGCGCGCCTATCTTTTGCAAGTCGGTGGACTTCTCATAACCCATGCGGGCAACCTTGTAGCCGCCCCCCATGTTTAATATGCGCGCATCGGGAAATTTTTCAACAGTTCCAAGACTCATGGATGCAACCTTCTGCCACACTTTCGGGTCGGAACCCGAACCTATGTGCGTGTGTATCCTTATTATTTTTACACCGTACTTTTGTGCCGTCTTTAGAATCTGCGGCACGTACTCAAACCATATTCCAAAGCTCGACGCCGGCCCTCCCACATTTGTGCGCTTTGTGCCCCCCGAGCCGAGCCCCGGGTTTATCCTAACCCCAACCTCTCCTCCGGGGAAAAGCCTGCAGAATTCCTCAAGCTGGCGCATCGAACACGCGTTATATTTTACCCCCGCATCTATGAGCGCCTTCAGGTTTTGCGGCAGCTGCTGCGACGAAAGCGATATCTTTTCGGCGGCTATCCCCGCCGCCATGGCGCGTTCGGCCTCGTATGCGCTCGAGGCGTCTATGTGCAGGCCCAGTTTGTCGAACAACCTTAAAATTGCCGCATTGGATGCGGCCTTCATGGCGTATCTCACCGTCAGCCCGAATGCGTTCGGGAATTTTAGCGCCGCCTTTGCCTGGCGCTCAAGCGAGGCTTCGTCGTAAACATAACACGGCGTGCCGTATTTGCGGGCTATCTCTTTTGCGGATTTTTCCGTTAAAAATTTTGGCTTTTCAAAATTCATAGTTTAAATGCGGCATTGTCTCATTTTTATCGACTTTTGTCAACGGCGTCCAGAACAGCCTGCTCGGTAAGTATGGCCGGAAGTATTACAGCCTGTTTGCCGTTTGGCGGAAAGTAGACGTTCAGCGGAACTCCCGCGCGGCCGTACTTGGAAAGCTCCTCTTTTATTGCCGAATTGCGGTTTGTCCAGTCGGCCACAAGAACTTCAACTTCGCGCTTTTTTAAAGCGTCCGTGACGGCCTTTGAAAACAAGACCATCTTGTTGTATTGGCAAGTTATGCACCACGCGGCGGTAAAATCCACATAGACGGGCTTCCCAGATTTTCTTAGGGAGTCGAGTTTTTCAGCCGACCATTCAGAGGCCTTTATTCCGTAATTTTCAAATTCGGTCACCAGCGCGGATTTGTTTTGCAAGCCCGTTTCTGCACTTTCGGAGGCCATTTTTGAAACTTCCAATGAAATCCAGACCGCCGCCGCCGCGCCCGCAAGCGCCGCTACAAATCCGAAAGCGCGCGCAGCGGCCGTCCGGTGCGGGGCTGAGCACATGCCGAATGTCCTTAGACCGACTGCCAAAATTAAAATTGCCGAAAGCAGCGCGGCTGCCTCGTTTGTTTGTTTGTCGAAGACCCATACCAGCCAGATTGCGGAAGCGAAAAGGGGAATGCTGAAAATATTTTTTAACACCTCCATCCACGCGCCCGGCTTGGGCATTGCGCGCGCAAGGCTGGGCATTGCAGAGAGCGCCATGTATGGCGCGGCCATTCCAAGGCCCAATGCGGCAAATACGCTGAAGGTTAGCTCGTTTGAAACGTCGGCTGTAAGCACGTATCCAACCGCCGATCCCATAAAGGGCGCCGTGCACGGGCTGGCCACAAGCACCGCCAAAACTCCGGATAAAAACGACGCCGCAAATTTTTTGCCCGCCGGGCGCCGTTCAGGCGCCTTTTCCCCACCCAGCGCATTTGCCCAGGCGTTCTGGTTCGCGTTTGCCCAGGCAGCGTTTGTTGCTTCTGTTGCCTTGCCGGCAATAGAAGCGCCTATTTCAAACGCCCCCGCAAAGCTTAGGCCCATCGCGAAAAACAGCAGCGCCGCACAGGCCGTAAACAGCGGGCTTTGTAACTGAAAACCCCAACCAGCTTGTATCCCAGCGTGTTTCAGGGCAACAAGGGCCGCTCCCATTGCCAGGAAGCTCACAACTATCCCAGCCGTATAAAAGGCCGCGTTCAAGAGGGTTTTGCCGTACCCGTCGTTTGCTCCCGAGGCAAACGAGAGGATTTTTATGCCTATTACGGGAAAGACGCAAGGCATCAAGTTCAAGATAGCCCCTCCAAAAAACGCCCCCGCCAATATGGATAAAATCTTTCCAAAGCCCGTTTCTGCAGCGGCGTTGCCCGGCGCTTCTAAGGTCTGTTTTGCCGAGGGTTCGGCCACTAAATTTTCAGGGCTTGGGGCCTGCAAAAAGAATTTAAGTTTCAGATTTTTCTCAATGGGCATGCAAGTGTCCATACATTGAACCATGGAAATTTTTACTGGGATTTCCACCGGTCCGGTCTTTGCGGAACTGTCTGCCTCAAATGTCATGCGGACGTCGATTTTCCCCGAGTATCCGGAAGACTTCATTCCCATGAAGTCGAAATTCTCTTCGGCGGGCCATTTTGTGGAAATATGCCTTAAGCCTGCCGGAAGTTTTGCCTCAATTATTGTTGGCTCCCCGAATTCGCCCGCATTTTGCCCGTATATGTGCCATCCCTTTGGAATATCGAAGGTAAATACGGCGGTTATTTCTTTGTCTTTTTGGACGCTCACCGGAAGGGCGGCGTAAACCGAAGTTTCCGGGGCGGACGCCTGCGCATACGCGACAGCCAGTAAAATTGCGGCGGACAATACTGCTATGTTGGCTTTCATCCTTTAAAATTGTTGACAATTTGCGCGAAAAAGCGATTCTTTTTGAGGACGAATTCAATGTTGCCCGCGCGCGCGGTGTTGGCAAACATTTTGTTGCGGTAAAATTTTCCAGGCATAAATTTATGAACACTTTATTTTCAAACGACATCGGCATAGATTTGGGGACGGCTAACACGCTTGTATACGCAAAGGATTCCGGCGTGATAATGAGCGAGCCTAGTGTTGTGGCCGTTTATACAAATTCCAAGAAAGTGTTGGCGGTGGGGGAAAAGGCGAAGAGGATGCTTGGAAAGACTCCCGGCAACATAACGGCGGTCAGGCCGATGAAGCTGGGCGTGATTGCCGATTTCGACATAACGGAGATAATGCTTCGTTACTTCATACAGAAGGCTGCCAAGCAGTGGAAGTTTATGGCGCCTAGGGTTGTTGTGGCGGTGCCTTCCGGGATAACTGAGGTTGAAAGAAGGGCCGTTAAGGAATCCGCAATACATGCGGGCGCGCGTAAAGTTTGCCTGATGGACGAGCCACTTATGGCTGCAATAGGCGTTGGGTTGCCCATAGCCGATCCTACGGCGAGCATGATTGTCGACATAGGCGGGGGCACCACGGAGGTTGCAATAATATCGCTTTCAAACGTGGTTTATTCGAAGAGTGTCAGAATAGGCGGGGACGCCTTTGACAGTTGTATAGCGCAGTACATGAAGCGGGCGTACAACCTCGTCATTGGGGAGCGCACCGCGGAGGAGATTAAGATAAACATAGGTTCGGCATTCCCCTTGGACAACGAGCTTACTTGGGAGGTTAAGGGGCGCGATGCCGTGGTTGGCTTGCCCAAGACTCTCATGGTTACTTCCCAGGAAATACGCGACGCCTTGAGCGACTCTTTTAAAGAGATCACCGACGTCATACACGAAGCCCTTGAAAACTGCCCGCCCGAGCTGAGTGCCGACTTGGTGGACAGGGGCATGGTTCTTGCCGGCGGCGGAGCTTTGATACGCAACCTTGACCTGCGTGTAAGCGACGTGACGGGCCTGCCGTGTTTTGTTGCGGACGATCCCTTGAGCGCCGTCGTAAACGGTACCGGGGCCGTTTTGGACGACTACTCCTTTTGGGCGAATGAGAACGCATAAATACCGGGTTTGGCATTGGAACACAGGGCAAAGGCTCTACGGGATATAGCCGCATTTGTGGCGGCGCTGCTTGTCTGTTTATTGGCGCCATCGGCGCTTCGCCATTTTACGTCGCGGGTATTTTCGGAATTTAGGGCGCCCATAGATTCGCTGCCTTCGCACTTGTCCGATTTGGAAAAGTACTGGCTGATGAGCGCGGGTTCAAAGCGCTCGCTCATAGAGGCGGGGCGCGATTTGGCGCGCTTGAATTCGGCCTACGAGCTAAAGCTAAGGGAAAACGAGTTTCTAAAGAGCAGGCTTTCGAGGTATGAAAAGATATTGTCCATGCCCACTCCCGACCGCTTTAAATGCGAAGTTGCGCGCGTCATACGCAGAGAGGTCAACGCATGGTGGCAGTACATAGTAATACGCAAGGGCAGTGCCGACGGAATAAGGGAAGGGTATGCCGTAATATATGCGGGGGGCGTTGTTGGAAGGGTTGTTAAAACCACCGTGCACACGGCTACAGTGGAGCTTGTAAGCAGCAGAAAATTTAGGATGGCAGCCCAATTCGACGGAGAGGACAGGCCGGTGATATATCAGGGGGGAGGGTCGTTCTCGTTCCGGACGGGCAAGGGCGTAGTGACGGATGTGCCGGGAGATGTAAGGATTGCGTCGGGGGAAAGCCTTAGGCTTGTGACGTCGCCCTTGGCGGGAACTTTCCCGGAGGGGATTTTTATAGGCGACGTTGTCGACTTAAAGACCGACAGCGATGCTTTGTTTAAGACAGGGGTTGTAAAACTCAGCGAGGGCTTGGACAGTTTGAGGGAGGTTTCGGTTCTGGTGCCGATTGCCGACGTTGCCAAATAGGTGTGGCGATGATAAAGCGCGTAGATCTAAGGTTTCTGGTAGTGTTGCTCGTGAATTTAGGGTACGCGTATGCGATTGCGTCGGTGAATAACTGGCTGTCTCCATACGTGTATTTGATGCTACCGGCGCTGTTCATTGTTCCGGCGGCGAAATGGCTGGGAACGGGCGGGCTGATATTTGTGGTGTTGGTTAGCTCTTTGGCGTCGTCGACGTTTATTCCGCTGCCGATGGGCATAGTGTCTATAATATGGCTTTTGGCGGCAGCTTTTGCGCGGGTATTGTGCGCCAACACGGAAAAAGTCCACGCGGTATGGGCAATCGGCGTTATGGAAATTGTAAATTTTTCGATACTGTTTTTGTACACAGTTTTCCTGCCGAGCGCTGTGGACGGGATTTCGGAGTATATTTTGCGCGTGGCCTGCGACATATTGGCTTCGGCGCTCGTGTTGTTCCCGTTGTCCAAGTGGGCGGTGGAATTTCCAGACAGGATAATAAGGTTGTTTGAACCTTCGCGCGGAGAATTTTAGAGGATGGACAGGCCCAGGGACATATTGAGTAATCGCAACCCCAGAATAGAGGCCTTCTATTGGTTGTTTGCATTGGCCTTTCTGGTGCTTATATGTGCGCTTGCATACAGGCAAATTTTTATGTACGACGAATATGTTGCCATGGGTGAGCGCCAGAGCATGAGGCGGGTTATAGAGCCCGGCGTGCGCGGGGACATATTTGACAGAAGCGGAAAGCTTCTTGTAACAAACAGGCCCAGGTTTTCGGCGGTGGTCTATTTTAACGAAATAAGGCTTCAGTTTAGGGAAGAATATTTCAAGTTAAAGAAAAGCAAAATTGCCGCGGGGGAAAAGGTGTCTTATTCCGAGCTTACCAGAGAGGCGCGGGAACGTGTTCTAAACGGCTATGTTGAGGAGATAAACCGCGTTCTTGGCACCGATTACAAACTGCCTGATGCCGACTTTAACAAACATTTTTCCCAGCGCGTGCTATTGCCTTTCCCGCTGGTGAAAAATCTGACTCCGAAAGAGCACGCAATTCTGGCCGAAAAGATACCGGTGGATTCCCCCATTCAAATATATACTGACTCGGTCAGATACTATCCATACGGCGATTGCGCCTCGCATGTTCTCGGATATGTGAGGGGAAATTTTGACGATGTTGAAACCGTCGGCATGCCAGGAGAAAATTTAAGGACCTACACTTTTGCCGGAAAAATGGGCTGTACCGGCATAGAAAAAGCTTTTGACGAACACCTTACGGGGGGCAGCGGCGCAAAGATTTGGGTGGTGGATTTGGATGGATTCCAATATGATGTTGTTGCCGATGTTCCACCTACGAAGGGAAATTCGGTTATATCGTCTTTGGATATAGACATCCAGCAGGAGATGGAAGAGCGCTTTGGGGACCGCAAGGGCGCCGCCATTGCGATGGACGTTCGCACGGGCGAGGTTTTGGCAATGGTCAGCAAGCCCGCATACGACCCAAATATGTTAAGCCCCTATATAAGCTCGAAAGTTTACGCCGAGATAACGGAGAGAGACGCATGGTTAAATAGGGCAACCCAGGGTCTTTATCCTCCTGGATCGACGTTTAAGATAGTGACGGCTTGCGCGGGGCTTATGACGGGCGTGATAGAGCCTGATTCGGTTAAGGAGTGCCTGGGAGGGCTCAAAGTTGGCTCAAGGATATTTCCATGCAACAGCCGATATGGGCATGGGAATCTCAGCCTTTCAAGTGCCATAGCGCACAGCTGCAATGTTTATTTTTACGAGACGGCTCTCGATTGCGACGTTGCCGCGATTGTGGAGACTGCAAAAGATTTCGGTCTAAACTCTTGGACAGGAATAGAACTAAAGGAGGACGCATGGAGGTTGAGCATTATAGCCAATCCCCAGTACAAGCGCAGGCGCGGCGACGGGCCTTGGCTGGGCGGCGACACCGCAAACATGTCGATAGGCCAGGGATACATGCGGCAAACGCCTTTGCAGATGGTTTGTATGACGGCTTCGTTTGCCTCGAAGCGCACGCGCACAAAGGCGTCGATTTTGCGCGATTCGTCGCATAAAAATACGCTTGAATATCACGGGGCTGAAAAGCTCGACCTTTCCGAATCGCAGTATGCCGCCATATTGGAGGGCATGAAACAAGCCGTCAGAAGCGGAACATGCAGAAGCGCGGCGGTTGACGGGGTTGAAGTTGCGGCGAAATCCGGTACGGCCCAGGTGATGTCCGAGGGAAAAAAATTGGCCTTGGCTTGGATGATTTCTTTCGCGCCGGCGGACAATCCCGAAATTGCAACAGTGGTGATTGTGGAGGGTGAAGAGCCCGGCGATGTTGCGGGAGGGCGTACGGCTGGCCCTATAACGGGAGCGGCTTTGAAAAAGTATTTCCGCACGCGCGCCGGTGGGATAAATATTGAATAGTGCAATCTTGTGGTTTTCAGGTTGTTGCCGGGAATGTTTCGGTGGTATTGTCTGGAAAAAACCTATTTTTTAAGGCTCAACAGATTAAATTTTCATAGTTGTTGCAAGTTGATCGGCTATTCGGGCAAATTTCGGAAAGTTTTCACCGCAAGAAGCCGCCGTTTTTGCAGTTGTATTTTTTATTCGTAACATTCCGGTAAACTTCCGGGGAGAAAGTCGAGAAGGCTAAAATTGACACATCGATGGCGCTATTGCCTTAATTGATATGTGCAGTTCACGTGCACCCGCGCAATATTCTTGAAATGGAAATATTCTCTTGGAATGTGGAGGATGCAAATATGCATATGCGCCCATTCGGGAAGGCCGGAAAGTAAAAATTAAAACCGGGAAACGATGCGCATCTTAGAGGGAAGCTATTGTTCCCCGGTAGAAATATAGAAAGGGCGAGGCGTTGGCGCATTGAGGCAACTACATGGCAACCGGAAGGCTTTTAGATTTGCCCGGCGACTTTTCTAATTGTTATCTTTACAAAAAACCGCCGTGTTGGATGTGGAATTTTGTTTTGAATGCAGACTGCGTGCAGGGTAGGGAAGCGGGCTTGTGGAAATTTTTATCCTCCGCAAAGATACCGTGGAAATGTGTTTCTCTTACCTTAAACTTCGGTGGGATTATTAAAATCCGCTTTCCTCAAACCTTAAGAGCTTTTCTAAAAGAGAATCCAATCCACCGGAAGTTTTTTTCGCCTTTTTTATCATGCGCTCTACGCAATTTATTATAGCCGATTCCCTTTGCTGGGACGGTGATATTTTGCATATAGAGAGAGCATCGTTGGAAAATACTGTTTCACCATCAAGCTTTTTCCCTTCATATAGAAACGATTGCGACACCCCAAAAATACGGGCCACTTTCATTCTTGTGCCTTTGCTCTTTGGAAGCCTCCCGTTGCGCCATGTGCTGACTGTGGATACGGCATTGCCCGTTTGTTCGGAGATGTCTTTGAGCGTCAGTAATCTATGTCCCATTAAGGTCCTGAAACGCCTGGCAAAGTCTTTGTCGGCTTTACTCCCGGATATTGGGCTTTTTGGGAAAAATGGAATTTTTCTATTTTTTTTTGTTGACATATTCAATTATTTTATATTCAATACAAATATTTTTAAGTAAAATGTTTCAAAAGCACAACAAAAAAGTACTAATGGAGATTAAAAAGCAAAACAAGGAAAGGAGGTAAAATAGTGGAAATGGAACGCGATTGGATAAGTAAGCACTTTGGGGATTTTGTTCCGCCCAATCAACAATGGTTCAGCCCCAAGGAAGTTGCGGCAATAATAGGCAGATCGGACCAATTTGTCAGGAACAGTTTTTACAGCGGCAAAATAATGGGTCACATGTCAAACGGCTTGGCGCGCAAGGGTGAGGAGAAGAAGTCTTACCTGCGCGTACATAGGGACGCCATATTGATGTATTTGCTTGAGTCTGCAAATTATACGCCCGACACTTTTATGGAAGGCATAGAGCAACTTTTGCAAAACAGGAGCCAGTACCAGCTTATGCGCCTTGAAAAGATGATACGCGAGCGTCTGTACGGGAAAAAATTTGTGCGTGCAAAGTAATAGTGAGGGGGGAGGATTTTTTTTACAGTATTAGCATGGCATCCCCATAAGAGTAGAAATTGTATTTTTTTTCGACGGCTTCGGCGTAGATTTTTTTTAAGATTTCTACGCCGTCGTTTTTTCCTGGGGACAAGAAGGCCCCTACCAGGCACATGAGGGTGGAGCGCGGAAGGTGAAAATTTGTAATCAAAGCGTCAGCTGAGACAATGGTTTGCGGGGGGTATACGAATAATGAGGCTTCCCCGAGGTACCCCGACGGGGTGTCAGAATGGGGGAATTTCCTTAAAAAGTCCTCCATGGCGCGCAGTGAGGTTGTGCCGACGGCAATTTTGCGTCTTGAAGGGTCGCGCATGGCGCGCTCTGTTGGCTCCGAAATTTCATATATTTCGGAATGTATTTTGTGGTTTTCAACTATGTCTTCGGTGAGCGGCTTGAATGTGCCTATGCCTACGTGCAGCGTAAGGTTGAAAAATCGGTTGCCGTTTTTTTCAAGCAGTTGTTGAAGCTCTTTTGTAAAGTGCAGGCCTGCGGTGGGCGCAGCGGCGGCCACGCGCTTGTCGGGATTTGCATATACGGTTTGGTAGCGGGAGTTGTCGAAGGAGCGGTCGTATTCCGGGGAGTTCTGGTCTCTTCCTATGTAGGGGGGCAGGGGCACAACCCCTATTTTTTCGCTTAACTCAAGCACGTTCGCCGCCGACATCTTCCCGAATTTTACCAGCGCGCAGCCGTCGTCCGATTTTTCTAAAACCTCCGCCTCAAATTCGCCATCTATGCCGAACTTTGAGCCTTTTTTCAGGCGCTTGCCGGGCTTTAGCATGCAGCTCCAAATTTCGTTGCCATCCTCCGGCTTTAAAAGCAGGCATTCGACGCGCGCTCCGGTGTCTTTTTTTGCAAAAATCCGCCCTTTTAGGACTGCGGCGTCGTTTCTGAAAAAGTCGAAACTGCCGTCGATAAAATCGGCGAGATTTCTGAATACGGAATGGGTTATCGCTTTGGTTTTTCTGTCGAACACAAGCAGCTTGGAGGCGTCCCTCTTTTCGGAGGGGTAGCGGGCTATCCTGTCTTCCGGCAAAACGTAATCCAAATCCGACGTTTTCATTGGGGAGCGATGAAATTCGTTTTATGGGTCTTCTCAACCATATTCTAAAAAATTTTGACTTTTTTGGAGGCTTGTTTGGAGCGTTTTTAGAGAATTTTTTAATTGCCTAATCTTGGACAAAAAGGCATATTCCGTCCAGATGAAGACTACATTGCTCGCTTTTTTATTGGCCGCCTTTGCAGGAGCGGCTTTCGGTGTGGACAAAGATCCTCTGGTTGGTTTCTACCGCGGCTCTTCAGGCGACGGAAGGTCAATGTGCGCGGAGGTGTTTAGGACCGGTCCCGACAGCGATCCTGTCTATAGGGTAAAGCTTTTGCCCGCCATATTCAACAGGTGCGAGGTTATTGCTCAGATGAATTCTCTCAAGGCGAAGGGCGGAGAGCTGAAATTCGACAATCCAGCGTGCAGCGGGACGGTGTCGGCCAAGGGCGCAAAAATAAAGAGGGGGAATGTTGTCTATAACCTCGAGAAGTACGATTACGTTTCACCCACTATGGGCGCAAAGCCACCGGAGGGGGCGGTGGTGCTGTTTGACGGAAGCAATATGGATGCGTGGTCGCATTTTGACGGTTCTAAGCCGCTTTGGGCGCTTGAAAACGCCGAGATGGTGGTAAAGCCGATGGTAAAGAATGCCGAGGGCAAAAACGTGGGCGGCTCCATACGCACAAAGGAGAAATTTAGCGGCCCGTTTAAGCTGCATGTTGAGTTCAATCTGCCACCGAATTACGGCAAGGACGTACCGGGGCAGAGGGCAAATTCCGGCGTGTATTGCGGGGATTTTGAAATACAAATATTGGAGGGTTTTGGTTTTGAGGGCAACTGGGGCGACATAGGCGCGGTTTACCGCCAGGTACCCCCGCAGGTGAATGCGTGCACTGAGCCTGGTACGTGGCAGACTTTCGACATTATATTCAAACCCGCTAAAGTTGAAGAGGGCAGGGTATTACTTCCGCGTTTTACCGTGTGGCACAACGGAATCAGAATACATATGGACAGCCCGGTGATGTATGCAACTGCCATGTCTCCAAAAGACGGCTTAAAGTACAAGCATTCGGAGGATCCAATTTTTATACACTTGCAGGATCACGGCTCAAAAATACGTTTCAGGAATATATGGCTGCAGAAACTGGACTGAGATTTATAACTGCTCAAACGAATATTTTTTAACGGAAAAAATTATGAAGAAGATAGTTATAGCGGCATTGGCCACTTTTGCTCTAACGCTTTCCGCGTTCTCCCAGAAGGACGAGTTCGCGGGCTTTTACAAGGGCACGATTGAGGCCAAGAAATGTTATCCGTCCACGATATGCCCGGAGATATTTGCCGAGGTGTATCGCGGCCCAAATGAGACGTACAGGCTGCGTCTGGTTCCGGCGATTATGAATCGCTGCGACGTCTTTTACGAGATGGGGAATCTCAAGGCAAAAGACGGAAAAATAGCCTTTAGCGGAGCTTCAAATTACTACGACCTCAAGGGAGAAATAACTCCTGGTTCCATAGTTGCCGAAGGTTTTGTTCAGGGAAAGAATCCTGCGAAGTTCAAGCTTGAGAGGCTGAACATTGTTTCTCCGACTATGGGCGCAAAGCCGCCGGCAGGGGCGAAGGTTCTCTTCGACGGAAAAAATTTTGATTCTTGGCGCCACGGCGATGCCAATACTCCCGTTAATTGGAAGTTGGTTGGCGACGGCGCAATGCAGGTTCAGCCGGCTATTAAAGAAGGCAAGAAGCGCATAGGTGGATCTATATTTACAAAAGAGACCTTTGGGCCATTCCAGCTGCACCTTGAATTTAAAATGCCGATGTATTACAACAAGCTTGGGCAGGCGCGCGCAAACTCCGGTGTTATAGTTGGCGACTATGAAGTTCAGCTTCTCGATTCCTTTGGCTGCGACGGCATATGGAACGAATGCGGTTCCATATACAGGCAGGTTGCGCCGTTGGTGAACGCTTGCACGGAGCCGGGTTCATGGCAGACTTACGACATCACCTACACGCCGGCTGTTGTAAAGAATGGCAAGGTTGAAAAAGACCCGACGTTTACGGTTTACCACAATGGAGTTCTTGTGCAGAAAGATACTCCTGTTGCTTACAAGACCTCTCTTTTCCCGAGCGACGGCCGCACTTACAAGCACACTGGCGCTCCCGTTTCCATACAGTTGCAGGATCACGGAGACCTTCTTGAGTTCCGCAATATTTGGATTCAGAACTTGTAAGGTTTGGAATAATTTGGTCTTTTGGCGGTTCCCGTTTGGAACCGCTTTTTTGTGCCCTTTGTTTAAGGCGGAATCTTTTTTGCTCTTATGGGGTTAAATCGGATTTGGAAATGCGCATTTTATTACCCCGCCAATTGTCATTGATTAGTGTTTTTTTTAGTGGAGCAAGTTATGGCCTTATTTCTTTTAGATGGATTCGCTGGGACTTTTCCCATTGCTTGGGCAATCTTTATTTAAAAGATGAGTTTTTTTGGGGCCGTATGCTCTTTGTTTGCGTGATTTTTCTTAGCACATTTGATTGCCAAAACGGATTCTGTTAAAAAAGTGGCGGATTGGGCGGCAAGCCTGCAAAAAATTTAGTTATTCAGGCAAACATGTGTCACCCTCCGCATTCGGAATGTATTCGGCCAAAAACATTCTTTATGGAAGGCAAGGATTAGTTCCGTGAAAATTTGGCAAAAAAAAAGCGGTTTTGGAAAACCAAAACCGCCCCTGAAATTTAACCTCCGCGGAATTTAAAATAAAACGCGCGGAATAAACAATTTTCTATACCACCCTACTTGGCGATCACGCGAGCCATTTCGAGCACCTTGTTCGAATAGCCCCATTCGTTGTCGTACCAAGAAACGACTTTTACGAAGGTCGGGTCAAGCTGTATGCCGGCCTTTGCGTCGAATATGGAGGTTTTCGGGCAGTCGCGGAAATCAGTGGAAACAACCGCATCTTCAGTGTAGCCGAGTATTCCCTTCAATTCGCCCTCGGAAGCCTCTTTCATAGCCTTGCAAATGTCTTCGTAGGTGCAGGCTTTTTCGAGTTCAACAGTCAAGTCTACCACCGAAACGTCGGAGGTGGGAACGCGCATGGACATACCGGTCAATTTGCCGTTAAGTTCGGGAAGAACCTTGCCCACAGCCTTTGCAGCACCCGTGGAAGAGGGTATGATGTTCTCCAATATGCCGCGTCCGCCGCGCCAGTCCTTCTTCGAGGGACCGTCAACAGTTTTCTGGGTAGCGGTTGTCGCATGAACGGTGGTCATCAAACCGCGCTTGATGCCAAACTTGTCGTTCAAAACTTTGGATATGGGCGCCAAGCAGTTTGTAGTGCAAGAGGCGTTAGAAATGATTTTCTGGCCGGCATAGGTCTTGTCGTTTACGCCGTAAACGAACATCGGAGTTGCATCCTTGGAGGGGGCAGACATAATGACCTTCTTTGCTCCCGCAGCGAGGTGCTTGGAAGCAAGCTCTTCTGTGAGGAAGAAGCCTGTGGATTCAACCACTACATCCGCGTCAACTTCATTCCACTTCAGGTTTGCCGGATCCATTTCGGAGGTCAGGCGGATCTTGTTGCCGTTGACAATCATGAAGTTGCCTTCAACCTTCACTTCGCCGTTGAAGCGCCCGTGTACGGAGTCGTACTTGAGCATGTAAGCCAGATATTCGGGATCGAGAAGGTCGTTTATTCCCACAATCTGGATATCGTTCGAGAAGTTTTCAACAGCTGCGCGGAAAACCATGCGTCCGATTCTGCCGAAACCGTTAATGCCAACTTTAATTGCCATTTTTTTTCCTTTTTTAGTTTGGTTAAAATGAAACCCGTATTGTCCGCAAGGATTACCCATATGCAACACTTTTTTTTGTCTCTTCCAAAAAACCTTGCGCGCTTTAATATCCGCAATTTTGTTAAGAAATTTGGCGCGTGCTGGGTAAATCCTTAAAAATGTTTGGATTTTATTTGTTTTAAGAGTTTTTTGGCGGCGTTATATCCTTGCTCATAAAGCTGTTGCAATTTTTCTGGGTCTGTTTGAAGCCTGTCGACAACAAGCGGTTCTTCGGGTCTGATTACGGTAATTTCTCCGCGTGCCTCAAGGTGTTCAATGTAGGAAATATTTTCATTGTAGTCTATATGGGCTCTGCCCAGCTGCCGTACAAGTTCGGGGTATTTCCCATAAAAAAACTTTGCCGGCCAAAGATATTGTCCCGATTTCCTATATCCCTTGTTTCTTGTCAGGATTACAAGGTTGTTTTTGAAACCGTCTCTTTCGGCTTTCTTCTGCGGAACTGCGTCAGATATTCCCCCGTCGACATACGGAACGCCGTTTATAAATACCATCTTGCACAAGTATGGCAGGCTGCAAGAGGCCTTGCAGCATATTAGAAGATCGTCAAAAGTCTTTGGAGAATCGAAATATTCCGGTTTTCCGGTAAGGCAATTGGTGGCTGTCAATATGTAGCGGCCGCTCTTAAGGTAGGCGGAAAAATCGTATGGGCGCACCTTGCGGGGAAGATCGCCAAAAAGATATTTGTAATCCATTATGCACCCTTGGGTGAGCATAAATCTTAAGCCTATATAATTGCGTTTTAGAAGTTCGTCTATATTGCATGCGCGTGCGCGGCCCCTCTGTCTTGAGGCGTAGGACAAACCGTTTGAGGCTCCTGCGGAAGTTCCCGCAACATAGGGGAAATATAGTTTGTTGTCCAACAGGCAGTCGAGCGCCCCGCATGTGAATACGCCGCGCATTCCGCCGCCCTCAAGTATCAACGCAGATTTCATATGTGGCAAAATCTCAAAAAGGCTTTGAATTCCCGAAATTTTTTCCGATTTCCCTTTCGGAGGTTCCACATGGCAAACCTTAATTGCGCTTTTGTCAAGAAACATAAGCGGATTGCCGTGACAACAAGCGGAAGCTTCGGATATTTGGTATCCGGAAAAATCAAAGCGCTATTACGGCTGTTTGAAATTTTTGCGCAAGGCGGGTGGATTTGTCAGAATTGACTCTCCCAAGCACACACAAAAAAACATAGATGTTATTATTTTATTTTTGCGGACATCCGTTTAAAATTAGAGCGCTATCGGAAAATTTTTTATCCTTCAGAATAAATGGTGTCCGTTATCGTACTTTCCCGATGTGGTATGGTCAATTATGCCTAATTTGAAACAGCCATTTCATAAAAAAATTTCCGGCGCCGGAATTAGACAAGCGCTTAAGCGGCAACTCAATATGGCTGCATGCTCGCATACTGAAGCGCCGCTTTTTTCGCTTGCGTTTTCCTTGCACAACAGCGCGCCATAATTGCCAGTCTGCCATAATGCGGCAAACCATTGGATTCGCATTGCAACCTACAACAAAATGGTCGGGCGGAAGGGATTCGAACCCCCGACCCTCTGGTCCCAAACCAGATGCGCTAGCCAGGCTGCGCTACCGCCCGATTTTACACGCCAACCGGCGCATTAATCACAACATTCGACACTATTTTAATAGGCTTGTAAAGCTTTTATTGGGGAAATTGCCCAATCAATATGCGCTTAACTAAATATGCTTTTTACCCTTAAAATGCGCAACGCAATGCAATGGTTGATCTTCCACTCCTGAGCGTACACCATAAAACTTAACGGCTTTGGCTATGCACTTTAATATTTTTTTACTTCTTAATAGTCTTAATTCTAATTGCCCGAAATTGTCCCGTTGAGCCTCGCGTTAATCCTGCCAATAACCTTCCAACACTAAAAATATATTTGCCCTGCCAATGTTTCTGGGCAAGCACAGTTTTTATTCGATATTGAATTAACTTTGCTGATTAGGCCGCAATCCGATGGCAAGAATACTTCCCCAGCTAAGCACATATTGCGTCCGATAATGCCGCCGTATTTCTTAAAAAAATCTCCCCATGCAAAAAGCGCCGACTCTCTCGAGCCGGCGCCAAGCAATTAACAAAACACAACCCAATATTCTAATTTGCCTCCGCAAACGACACCTGCTTTATGCCGGCTTTCGCACATGCGTCCAACACCGACATTGACGCCTGGTGCGGAGAGTCGGAGTCTGCGGAAATAGTCACTATTGTGGAAATATTTCCCTTGTCCGCGCTCGCCTTCAAACGTGCCAGCGTTGTTGCGAGTTCCTTGAACTCGATACTGCCGGGGGCATCGCACGGAGTCCCATTCAAAAGTATGCTTCCGTCAGGCATTATCTCAACTATCTGTTCGCTGGGCATTGTCACACCCTTAGTTTGAGTGTCAAACGCCGGCAGGGTGAACATCAAATCTGCCTCTTGCTGAATTGGAAGATACATGAAGTAAATCAGAAGAAGGAACACGACGTCTATCATCGACGTCATGTCGAAGTAATCTTCCGATTCCAAAACATCATTCGACTTTGCCATAAACTAATCCTGCAATGTCCCGAATATTATGTTGTACACGCCAACTTCGCCGCAAGCTTTCATGAGGTCGTTTACATACTTGTGCGGAGTGTTGGCATCCGCCCTTATGTAGGCCCCCTTAAAACCCTCAACCTGGTTGCGCGCCGCAAGCGCCTTTTTGATTGTTTCAAGATCCGACTTGAACGCCCCCAAAAAGTACGTGCCGTTGTCCGCAATCGATATGAACTGCCTGTCGCCAACCTCCTCCGGAACTATAGCTTCAGGCGCTATTGGCATCTGAACCTGTATAAGCTCCGCATTGGCATAACTTGTCACAGTCATAAAGAAAGTAATCAGTAGGAAGACAATGTCTATCATGGACGTCATGTTAAACGCCCCGTCTCCCTCTGCCGGTCTCCAAACTTTCATTGCGCCAATCCCGCTAAAAGTGAGCCCTTATTTTTCTTCTTTGGTTGCTGCCTCCATGGCGGCGGCGTTGCCCTCATTGGAATCAGCTATGACCTCCGAAATATCCTGCGGGCCAAACTTGATGGCCGTCTTGAGGGTGAACATAGTGTCGCCTATGATGCGGCTTGCACCCGAAATAATGGCGCCGTACTTATTCTTGAAGAAGAAGAAGAAGAACATGGCCGGAATACCTATTATCATTCCCGCCGCAGTTGTTATCAGCGCTTCGGAAATGTTGTCAGCCAACTTCGACGCGCTTCCAGCACCTTCCGCCGCTATCGTGTTAAATGCCTTAACCATACCGCTAACAGTGCCGTACAGACCCAACATAGGCGCCAACGACGCTATAACCGACAAGTAGTTTATCAAAACGTAGGGGGCGGCAAATTCCTCAACCGAAGCTTCTTCCATAGCCTGGGTCATTGCCTCGGTGTCTATTTCATTGTCGGTAGAACGCGACAATCCGCTGCCCAAAATGTTCGTTATCGGCGACGGATTCTTTTCGCAATAAGCTATCGCCTCTTTTATCTGAAGCTGGTTTACCATCTTTTCGACTTCCGCCACACCCGTCGGATTCAAGAACTTCTTCCTGCGAACCGCTATAAAATTGTAAATTATAAGCGTAGTTCCGAATATCGCAAACAGGCCCAACGGATACATCGTTATGCCGCCCGCGCGCCACAAATCCATCAACGACTTCGTAGCAACTTCGGGAGCTTTTGCCTCGGTAGCGGGGGCGTTCGTGTCTTGCGCCATCGCCGAAAGTCCGAAAGCGGAAATGGACGCGAATGTGAGTATTGCCAATATTTTTTTCATTGTTGTGTTTCTGTTTTTTGCAATTAGTTAAATACCTAGCGCGCTGGTGCAACGCGCAAATGCCACGTGTTTTCCGTTCAATATGTCGGGTCTGATCACTTTATTCAAGCATTTTAATTAAATTTTTTGCCTGCCGCCGTCCGCAATTATTTCGGCGGCCGCTGCGTCAGTTGCCTTTTGTTTTCTCAAAGCGCGCAAAGCTTGCTATCCTTGCGCACAGCTGACTGAGACCGTTGCGTCTGTTGGGGCTCAACTGCGTGCTTATCCCAAGCTCGTCCAGTACCGAACAGTCAAACGACAATATTTCGTCGGGGGTCAAGCCGGAGTACATAGAGCACACTATCTCGGCAACGCCGCGCGTCACCATGCTGTCGGCATCGCTCTTGAACCAGCACTTGCCGTCCTTAAAAGTGGGTATCAGCCACAAGCTTGAAACGCACCCCTTCACCAGAAATTCGTCGCGCTTGAGCTCCGCAGGCAGTGGTTCAGAGCGCCTGTTCTTTGATATTATATATTCAAACAACTCCTGCGCGTCTCCAAAACACCCGTACTCTTCTTCCAAAAGACGCTTTCTTCTCTCAATTTCTTCGTTCATACAAATTTCGCGCCGAATGCGCTCCTATACGCCGAAAATTCTTATACCGCTCGCCGTTGCCAGCTCTTTAACTTTCGGCGCGTCCAGTATTATCACTTTGCCGGCCTCCACCGCCAAATTTCCCACTCCGGCTTCCGCCATCTTCCTGATAGTGCGCTCGCCCACAACAGGAACATCAAAACGGTAGTCTTGGTTTGGCTTTACGGTTTTTACAAATAGCATTTCCTTTGCCCCAAATTGGGAACAGCGCTCCAACATTTTGTCCGTGCCCTCAAAAGCTTCAACAGCAAGCACAGTTCCCGCCGAGGTCACGCAACCTTGTCCTATGTCCAACTTTGCGCATTCCCGCGCTATCTTTAGCGCGTGCTCCAAATGGAAATCCTTTATTCCCCAGCTCGACCCGCATAGAAACCCCTTTGGCGCAACGCAGTCGTCCAAAAAACTTCTGCCGTCCAGCATTTGAACGCCTATGTTGGACATTTGGTCGGCTATCGCACCAAATATGGTTTCGGCGTTGCGCGTCTTGAGCGACGCAAGGACAAGTATGGCCTTTAGGTCGGGCCTCATGCCCTTGAAAAGCTTTTTCGGCGTTATCTGCCCGGCCATCATTGCGTGCTTTGTGCCAAACCTCTTCAAAACCCTCAAAAGTTTCCCGAGTTGGCCGACGTTTATTTCAGCCCTGTCACTTTCGTCAAACAGCTCAAAGAGTTTTGGGTCGGTCTCGCCCTCAAAGGCAACCAATTTTAAGTTGACCCCGGCGTCCCGCATGCGCTGTGCCGCAAGTTTGGGATATTCCCCTTTGCCCGCCAAAAGGGCGACTCCGTCGGCCGGATCAAATCCGTCTGGCAAAAAGCGCGATATGGGCTTGGCTTCGTCCATCAAATTAGTTCTTCCTATCCTTTATTATGTCCGCGGCCGACACGCGCTTTGCATGCAACTTTCCGTCGTTGCCAAGGTAAAATATCACGCTTCTTTGCGCAACTTTCGCCGGAATGGCTCCTTTGTTTATCGCGTCCATTGCCGGAAGGGTCATAGACTCGACAGAGGCCTTGCCCCTCTCAAAACAAGTTATAGAGTTTTCCTTACCTATAAATTCTTCGGATTTGCCCTCCTTTGGAATAAAATTCGCCGAGCCTTCAACAAGGCTCAACTTCGCCTGTCTGTCGCCAACCTCCAACTTTGCGCGCGGGCTTTTTATGTCGAATTTTCCAAAAGGCGTGGACACGCTGAACGTTACCACGGTTGCGCTGTCCGGATGGTGGAAAAAGAAGACGCCCCTGCCGGATTTAAGCTCAAGCCTTGATGTGTCGGTGTACTTGACATCTACGTCGTCTTTGGACATGGAGAACTTTTCTACGCTAAACTCCGAATTTTGCTCCATGCTCACCGCAAGCTTGTTTGAAAACACCAACTGCGCGGTTTCGCCTCCGCCGGTTTTTGCGCAAAAGCCTTTAGAGCCGAAAACAAGCCCGTCTTTGCGTTCGGGATCGGGCTTTAACGTAAACAAATCTTCCACCGACACGGGCTTGCGGAATGTGTGGAAAAACACTATTCCCTCAACTTCGGACCCGCTCGCCCGGGGCTCGCTTTTTTCGTCCGCAAAAAGCGCGCCCCACGAAACCGCAAAAAGCGCCAAAGATACAGCCGCGGCAAAGTTTTTCATGTTTTACCTAATTACAAAGTTTACGATTTTCCCCGGAACGCAAATCTGCCTCACGAGAGTCTTTCCTTCCAGATATCCGGAAACCGCTTTTCTGGCACTGTCAAGAATTTCCTCTTGCGCGGCTTCTGCCGGTACGCTGACCTCGCCGCGCAGCTTGCCGTTTACCTGAACCGCCATTTTTACGCTGTCGCTGAGCACTTTGCTTGTATCGACCTCCGGCCAGAGCGCCTTCGATACGCTGCCCTTGCAGCCAAGCCTGTCCCAAATTTCCTCGCACACGTGCGGGGCGAACGGCGCAAGCAACTGTATGAACTTCTTGGCGCTTTCCAGAGAAATTTCAGCCTGCTTTTGCATCGACGAAACGCAAATCATCATCTGCGATATCGCCGTGTTGAAACGCAAATTCTCTATATCCGCGCCCACCTTTGAAATTGTCTCATTGAGCACTTTCAAAAATTCCGGGCTGTCTTTTGCCCCGGCCGATATCTTCGCCGATATCTTGCCGTCGCGGCCGACATACTCCCTCCAGACTTTCTTTATAAAGCGCGAAACCCCTTCTATCCCGTTTGTGTTCCAGGGCTTTTGGTCCTCCAGCGGCCCCAGGAACATTTCGTACAAGCGCAGGCTGTCGGCCCCGTACGCGCGTATGACGTCGTCGGGGTTTACCACATTGCCGCGGCTTTTGCTCATCTTGAAACTGCGCGCGTCAACCTTTACAGACTTGTCGGCTTTCAATACAAAATTAGTTCCCGCCTTTTCAACCTCGGACTCGTCCAATTTTACAGCTTCGGCGCCTTCGTGGTCGGCGTCCGCTGACACCCAGTGCCCGTCCTTTTTGTAGCCGGTATACTCAAGCTGGCCGAGTATTATGCCCTGGTGGAAAAGTTTCTTGAAGGGTTCGTCATTGGTGACAACGCCGCAGTCGTAAAGCACCTTGTGCCAAAAACGCGCATATAGAAGGTGCAAAACGGCGTGCTCGGCCCCGCCTATGTAGAAATCTGGATACTGCCAATACTTTTCAAGTTCAGCCGATATAGGGGCGCTTGCGTTGTGCGGGTCGCAATAGCGCAGGTAATACCAGCACGACCCCGCCCATTGGGGCATGGTATTTGTTTCTCTCCTCGCCTCAAACCAGTCCGCTCCGGAAACGCCTTCAGAGGCGGGAACAATCTCGCCAGTTTTTGCGTTGAACTTCACATTAAGCCAATCCGTTGCGTGTGCAAGCGGGCTTTCACCCGTGCCCGATGGCTGGTAAGTCTTTATCTCGGGCAGGCGCAGGGGAAGGGCGGAATCGGGAAGAGCAAGCGCGTAAAGACGCCTGCCGGAATCGTCAACATACGATACCGCGTCCTTTGGCATATTTGCGCTCCAAATTTGGCTCTTTGCGGCGGCTTCGTATCCGTCTTTTTGTGTCCATATTATGGGGAAGGGCTCTCCCCAATAGCGCTGCCTTGAAAACAGCCAGTCTCTCAACTTGTAGTTTACAGCCTTTTTGCCAAGGCTGCGGCTTTCGAGAAACGCCGTTATTTTACCGACGGCCTCTGCCGAATTTACGCCGTCCATATCGCCGGAATTTATAAGCTTGCCCGCCCCTGCAAAGGGAAGCTCCGCATCCGAGCCGTCGGGGTTTTTCTTCTCTATGACTCTTATTATGGGCAAATCGAATTTTACCGCAAATTCGTAGTCGCGCTCGTCGTGCGCCGGAACGGCCATTATCGCGCCGGTGCCGTAGCTCATGAGAACATAGTCCGCGGTCCAAAACGGAATCTTTTTCCCCGTCAGCGGGTTTATTGCGTGCGCTCCGGTGAACACGCCCGTCTTTTGGCGCGCCAAGTCCGTGCGGTCAAGGTCGCTTTTCGAGGCGACCTCTTTCTTGTAAGCCTCCACTTTGGAGCGCATTTCATCGCTGGTAAGCTTGTCTATGAGCGGATGTTCCGGGGCTATCACCATATAGGTGGCGCCGTAAAGCGTGTCGGGCCTTGTTGTGAATACGCGCAACTTCTCGCCTTTGGCGCCCGAGTCCGCAATTTCAAAATCCACCTCGGCGCCCTCCGACCTTCCTATCCAATTTGTCTGAAGGCGCTTTGTGGAATCGGGCCAATCCAGCTTTTCAAGGCCTTTCAAAAGCCTGTCAGCATAGGCCGTTATTTTCAAAACCCACTGGCGCAATTTGCGCTTCTCAACGCTGTGCTTGCCAACTTCGCTCTTGCCGTCAACAACCTCTTCATTCGCCAAAACCGTGCCAAGCGCCGGACACCACCACACGGGCTTTTCGTCCACATACGCCAAGCCCATTTTAAACAGGCGCAGGAAGATCCATTGGGTCCATTTGAAATAGTCGGGATCGGTGGTGTTTATTTCCCTATCCCAGTCTATGGCAAATCCAATACTTTTGATTTGCTTTTTAAAGTTGTCGATATTCGCGTGTGTGGTGACTGCCGGATGTGTCCCGGTTTTTAGCGCATACTGTTCGGCGGGAAGGCCAAAGGCGTCCCAGCCCATAGGGTGCATTACGTTAAATCCCTTTGCCCACTTGTAGCGCGCTATGATGTCGCTTGCGGTGTAGCCTTCGGGATGTCCTATGTGAAGGCCGGCTCCGCTAGGGTAGGGAAACATGTCCAAGATGTAGTATTTGCCAGACTTGCTCTCGGCAAAATCTTGCGTCTTAAAAGTTTTGTCGCAGTCCCACTTGTTCTGCCAATATTTCTCTATTTCCGTAAATTCGTAGTCTGTATTGGAGGTAGCCATTTTACAAAAATCCTAAAAAAAGAACCTTCATTCTGGACGAGTTTTATATTTTCGTCAAAATAATTTAGGCATTTATTGAGGATTTTTCTTGAAAAAGAAATATCCCGCCTGAAAAATCGACTCATGAGAGCTTTATTTTTGGCTTTGCTGCCATGCTTGGCTTTTCCCGCAACTGCCGGCGCGATGATTGTTTACGGAAAGACTAACGAAGGGGCTGCCGTCGTTTATGATTCTTAGGGTTCGGCCGCCGAATATTATGTTGTTAGCGTTGCCGGATCTTCGGGGGTGTATATCGGCGGCGGGTGGTTCCTGACGGCCAGCCACGTTGCGG
>CASEFZ010000015.1 GCA_949287395.1 uncultured Verrucomicrobiota bacterium | reverse complement strand
TCCTATTTTAAAGGTTAAGTGCCAGTCTTCCGCGAAAGTATTGTTGTATATCGCGTATATAGACTGCAGCTGCATAGTTTGGCTGCCGTAGTTTTGCTGAACATTAAAGGTATTGCCAAGATACTCTTTAGTCAGGCTGTTGCCGAACCTCCAAATCCACGTATTTGCTATGCTCCAATGCTCCAGGGCCTTTATTCCGGTTAGTTTTTCCAAATCTAAACCCAAGCCCAAATGCACTGAGCTTGTGTTTGTGGCGCTTCTGCTCCTTCCGCCCACGGGGTTGGAGGCAAAATTGCCAAGGTATCCTATTATCGGCACAATGCCGTTGTCGGCCAGTGCCGGGCGCAACCCAAGCCACGACGGAAAGAAAGCGGCGCCATTAAACCATTCGTCGAAAGTAAGGTTTTCTATCCCCCTCATTCTGGCGAGGTCGTCATAATAATCGGCGGTGTAGTATGCGGGAATTTCGCTGTTTTGATCGTACGAATCCTTGTTCACATACACTCGCGGAGCGGCCTTCAGTTGAGCCAAGGCCGTCGCCAACAACAAAAAAATTACGACAAATTTTCTCATAGCCATTCACCTTTTAAAGCATGCCAAACCGCCGCCCAACCCGGACAACATCAATATCGCCTAAATAGCCTATTATTTAAAAACAATCAACAAATAAGAACCTCAACACGGCAAAAAGTTCCTCCAAACCAACTGTAAAAATAAAAAGATTGCAACCACTATGCGCCAAAAATAGAAGCGTTCCATGACAGAATTGGATATGTGGCTGGGCCTTGCGCTAAATTACAAGGCCACGGATATTTTAATGTCGGAGGCGCACCCTCCACGCCTGCGCATAGACGGCGACGTGGTTGCCATGAACAACGCATCTCCGCTTCCGATGGAGGGGGTTGTCAAAGATTTAATATCGCGCCTAAATCCAGAACAACAGGCCATATCAAATGAACTGCTGTCAAATAAAATGGACGTGGACTGCTCATTCGGCCACTCCAGCGGCGCAAGAATAAGGGCAAACATATACAGGACTGTCGATGGCCGCGCCATAGCTCTGCGCGTCATACCGGCAAAGCGCCTGACGGCAAAAGAGATAGGCCTGCCCGATTCCGTAATGAAAATGTGCAATGCCAGAAGCGGGCTTTTTATTGTGACAGGGCCAAACGGCTCGGGAAAGACAACCACGCTCACCGCAATGCTGGATGTCATCAACGAAACCAGGCCCGTCCACATAGTGACAATAGAAGACCCAATAGAATACATATTGCACAACAAGCGCGCATGGATATCCCAAAGGGAGCTTCGCACGCACATAGCCGATTTCAGGAGCGCCGTCAGAAGCGTGGTTCGCGAAAACCCAAATGTCATAGTGCTCGGCGAGATACGCGACCCTGACAGCACCCGAACCGCCCTTGACCTTGCCGAAACCGGCCATCTTGTGCTTGCAACTATGCACACCCGAGACTCTATTTCCACTGTCGAGCGCCTGATAGGGCAATTCGACTCCGCAATGCAGCCGCAAGTGCGCGTAATGCTTTCGGAAAATCTGCTTGGGGTGCTGGCGCAGTTGTTGATACCCAAAAAAGGCGGGGGCCTTGTTGCGTCGTTTGAGGTTATGCTTTCAAGTTCGTCCGTCAGGAACATGATACGCGAGCAAAAACTTGGGCAGATGGCATCGGTATTGCAGACCAGCCAAAAGCGGGGAATGATATCAATGGAAGAATCTCTCAAGCTTTTGGAAAAGCGGGGGCTTATAAATTCTGCGGAAGAACACATATGGCGCGACTTCTAAAAATTTCCGCGCGTTTTGCGCGCGCAATCCTCTTGGCGGCGGCGCTATTTGCGCCCTTTTGCGGGGGCTTGTTCGCCGGGCAGCCCGAAGATGCGTCAAAACTTGTAAGTTTCGGCCTCGACGGGTTTGAGGTGGTCGAGATAAAGCCCTTAAAAAAAGGGGACGAGATTAAAGAGGGGAACAGAAGGGTTGTGTGCGCCTCCGACATGCTTCTTGTGGAGGGGCGCGCAAAGGCGCCGTCGGAAGTTGAAATAGCGGTGGCCTTGCCACTCGGATCCGCATGGAACGGAATGTTCTTGGGCCTTGGCAACGGAGGCATGGGAGAGCGGCTCAGCCGCGCGCAGGCCGTGGGAGGGGCGAACGCCGGCTACGCGGCCGCACACTGCAACCTGGGAACCGCAAACTGGCTCAAGACCGCCGACAAGCGCACCCTAATAAGGGATTTTGGCCACGACGCCGTGTATAAAATGACAATATTCGGCAAAAATGCCGCAAAAAAATTTTACGGCAGGCCTGCGGAGAAATCCTATTATATAGGCGGTTCAACGGGCGGGCAGGAAGGCCTGTCGATGGCGGAACGCCACCCGGAAGAATACAATGGCATAGGCGTATTTTTCCCCGTCACAAACCGCGTAGACCTGCATTTGCGCTTCGCTTTTGAACGCCGCATGCTCCATGGGAAAAACTACTTTTCCGACGCCGAAATAGGGAAGATAGCCGACGAAATAGTGCGCCAAAACAGAAGCAACCCCGCCGAACCAAAGGATTGGGACAGGCCCTACCTTAAAAATCCCGAATGCGCAACGGTTGACTATTCCAAGTTCGGCTTTTTAACCCAAGAGCAGGTTGACATTTTAAGGCGCGTCCACTCCCCCTTTGCCGATCCGCGCACGGGAAGGGTTATATCGCGCGGGCTGCCGCCATCGGCAGAGGAGTCCGACGGCGGCAAAAGCCTGAAAAAGGGCTTCGACTGCTGGATGGTAAAGTGGCTTTTCAACAGCGCAAAAGTGGACATGTCAAAAGTTGACATGCCAAAGCTTGTGGACGATTTCCAAAAGACTTTCGGAGGCGAAGTGAACGCCCTGCCCGAGTTGGAGGCCTTTAAAAAAGCCGGAGGGAAACTCTTGATAGTGCAAGGCAAGGCCGACACAATAGTTCCGGCGGAATACGCCAAAGACTACTACAAAACCCTGTGCGGGAAATCCGGGGGTTTTGAAAATACCGCAAGCTTTGCCAGAATGTTCCTTGTGCCCGGAGGCTCGCATTCAAACATGTCGGCGGATATTTTGCCGCTTGTGAGGAAATGGGTTGAAGGCGGCATTCCCCCGGACAAGCTGAATGTATCGGTGCGCGCAAAGAACAAAATCTTTTCCGAAAATGGCGAACTTTTCCGCCCCGAAAATTAGGCCTTGCGGAAAAATCTTGCAAAACCCGCGCGAAAACGGAGCATTCGTCGCTTTCCCGACATGAAGGTTTACCTCAGAACATACGGATGCCAGATGAACGTGCGCGATTCCGAAAATATCGCCGCCGATTTCGTCGAGCGCGGATGGGAACTTTGCGACGACGCCAAAAGCGCCGACGCCGTTGTTGTGAACACCTGTTCCGTGCGCGAGCAGGCCGAACAGAAGGCCCTTGGGAAACTATGGCATGTTGTAAACGACCGCAAAGAGCGCGGGGACGGCCTGCCCGTCATATGCGTGACCGGCTGCATGGCGCAAAATCTTGGCGAGCAGATATCGAAAGTTGTGCGCGGCGTGGACATAATTCTCGGGGCGCGCCAAACGCACAAGGTGGCCGAGGAATGCGAAAGGCTCTTTAAGGACATTTCAGCAAAGGCCGGCACCCGCAAGAGGCGCGCGCTTGTAAACATAGACGACGACTTGCAATCGCACAGGCTTATAAACAAACACATCGCCGCGCAAACAAGGCCGTGCGCGTTTGTGTCGATAATGCAGGGGTGCCAGATGAACTGCTCTTACTGCATAGTGCCAAAGACGCGCGGAGTCCAGCGCTCCAGGCCCGAGGGGGAAATTCTCGACGAAGTTGCGCGCCTTGCCGCGGGGGGCACGCGCGAGGTCACGCTGCTTGGGCAGGTTGTAAACGCCTTCGGGAAAGAGGCGGGCGGCAAAAATTCTGCGGACGCGTTTGTAAGTCTTTTAAAAAAGGTGGCAAAAATAGACGGGATAGAGCGCATAAGGTTCACATCTCCGCACCCGGCTTTTTTTACCGACGCCCTGATAGACTGCTACGCGGAACTTAAAGAGCTTTGCCCCTATGTACATCTGCCAATGCAATCGGGCAGCGACAGAATTTTAAAGCTAATGCGGCGCCCCTACCGCTCGAAACAGTTTTCGGAAATAGTCGGCAAGTTGCGCCGCGCAAGGCCGGATATATCCATGTCAACCGACGTCATAGTGGGCTTCCCCACCGAAAGCCCCGACGATTTCAACATGACAAAGGCTCTTTTTGAAGAATGCGCCTTCGACATGGCCTACATTTTCAAGTACAGCCCGCGCGCGGGAACGCTGTCGGCACAGATGCAGGACGATATTTCCGATGGCGAAAAAGAGGCGCGCAACCAAATTTTATTGGAATCTTTGCGGGTGCAATCGCAGGCCTTCAACGACGCCCTAATCGGCACGGTGCAGAGCGTTTTGGCGGAAGCGCCCGCCCGGCGCGGCGCAGGGCTGTTGATGGGCAGAACCCCCCACCACAGAAAGGCCTTCTTTAAGGCCGGCGCCGACGGAATAGGCAAATTTTTCAATGTGAAAATAGAAACGGCCACGGTGAGCGCCCTTGGCGCGCACGTTGTGTAGGCGGCGTTTCGGACGGCAAAGGCGGCGCCGAAAAGACTTGCAAGCATGCTAATGCTTCGGCTGCCAGCGGGCAAAAGGCGGAAGTTTTCCGCAGATATGCGGCAGGCCGGCGCCCGTAAAATTAGAAAAGGGCGCACAGGCGCAGCCCAAGTAAAAAACCGCCAAGTGACAAAAAAAGCGCCGGCATGGCGCTTCCGAGAACCAGGGCCTTTGCCCCGCCTATTTTTTAAAATACTTTCCGGAAATTTTGTCCTTTTCAAGAACCTCAAAACCCGCCTTTTTTATCCTATCGATGCTCGACAAAGACTTCTCTTTGCCGGGCGTGTATTGGATATTTATATTTGCGGCGTCGTAAAGGCGCCTTACGGGCTTTCCGCTCTCAGGATGTTTTTTTAGAACGGCGGAAGATGCCGGCTGCTCCACCTCAAAAATTTCGCCGTCGCTTCCGTCCTTTTCAACCACAACATATCTGTATACCGGCATATTAACCTCCGCAAATCAAACCGCAAACCCACGCCGAAAAATGCGCCAAATACGAAAACATGAAAGCCAGCCAACCCACAAGGAAACGCAGTATCTGCGAGAAAGCCGGTATGTTTATCAACACGAGAAAAATTATTATTCCATAGCGCGCCAGCGATTCATACGTTGCCTCCGACATGCCCAATGCGTATTTTAGGAAACGCGAGCCGTCTAACGGCGGAACTGGAATCATATTTATTATAAACAACATGCAGTTTATTTGCATCGACAAAACCGCCACATCGGCGAATTCCGACAGCATGCCCCCGCCCGAAGACAGCAGCGCCGACAACGCAAAAAGCACGCCCGCCGCAAGCGCGGAGGCCGCCGCCACCACAAGGTTCATCGCCAAGCCGCCGGCCGTGGAAATTATATCCACTTTTACGCGCGTTTTAGGGTTGTCCAGAAAAACCCTAACAGGCTTTCCCCACCCGAACACGAGCGGAAATCCCGTGCCCATCGACAAGAATATCGTCACCAGCGGAAGGATTACCGTGCCCAGCATATCCATGTGCGCCGCCGGATTCAACGTCACCCGGCCGTCAAGCCGCGGCAGCTTGTCGCCAAGCTTATCGGCGGCGTAGGCATGCCCGAATTCGTGCATGCAAACCGCCACGAGAAGTATCACATACAATATTCCGCCCTCGCGGATTTGAGATAAAAGTTCCGGCCCCATATCTTAAATTAGTACTGGTAAGACTTTTTTTTCGGGAGGGCCGCATTTTCGCGCGCCCTCTTTATTTCACCCAACAATTTATTTTTTGCGTCCGAAAGCGCAGGCAATGTGACGCCCTCCAAGAGAGCCTCGGCTTCGGCGTCCCTGTTGAGCTCTATGAGAACGCGCGCCTTGTTTGCCAAAACAACCTGCCTGTCGACATTGAGGGCGGCAAGCTTGCCAACCTTTTCCCACTGGGCAAGCGCAGCCGACCAGTCGGCCTTGGAAAGGTCGTAGAAGGCAAGCGCATAGTCCGCCTGAGTGCGGTAGTCGTTCGGAAGTTTCCCGGCGGCGGCGGAGTAATAGGAGAGAAGCTTGGCGTCGTATGCGGCGTTGTCGAGCCCCAAGTGCTCTTGAAACGTGCCGCGCCCAAGCGTCAAGAGTTTCGCCATTTGAGACATATACAGCGCGTTATCCGGCTGAAGCTTAAGGGCGTCCAGCATGTGGGCATAGGCTTCCTTGGCCATGCCCGTTTCCGCCTCAAAAACGGCCATCTGATGCTTGACAACCGCAATGTTTGGGTTCTTTGAGTCGGCTATGCAAAATTGGGCGTAGGCGTCAGATATATTTCCCGTCTTTCTCAAAAACTTTCCAAAAAGAATGCGGGCCTCAATGTCGTCCGGATTTTCAAGCAGATAGGCCTCCCACTGCGAGTTTATGCGCCTGTACGCCGAAAGGGCCTCTGCCTCTTTCATGCGCGAGCCCTTGCCCATAATTTTGTAAAATTTGCGCTCTTGCTCCAAAATTTCCAGCAGTTTTTTTCTGGCCAAAGTTATGTTGCCCTCGCCCGCCGAGGCTATGGCGCTGTCTATGTCCGAGGCCGACAAAGCATTTGCCGCCCCGCCCTCCGGGGACGATGCGTTTCGGGCCTGGCCTGTGCCGGCGGGCGAATTGTTTCCGGCGGATGCGCCTACAGATGGCGCAGATGGCGCATTTTGAACGTCCGTGCCCACAGCCGCGCACCCGCACAAAATGGCTGCGCAGCAAATAGATGGAAATCCGCTTCTAAGCAATGTTGCAAACATACAAACGTCAACCGCAATGTTTATGCCCGCAGCCGCATCCACAGCCGCAACCGCCGTGCCCGTGTCCGTGCCCGCCGCAACACGAATGCCCGGCCCCGGACGTCTTTCCGCCCGATGCCGACACGGTCGAAAACCCCGATATGAGTTTTTCAAGGCTCCTCGATGAGCACTTCGGGCACGAGGGCTTGCGCGAGGCACTCACAAGCGCCTCAAAGCGCTCTCCGCACTTTTTGCATCTATATTCGTAAATAGGCATGCGTTGATACTCAAAAAAAGTTGAATGTTTTGCGATATTTTTTTTAACTGTCCGCGAATAAAAAACGCCTTGCGCGCGCGTGCGGCGCGCGCCATAGTTTGATAGACTTTCGCATATAAGAAAACGTTCAATGTCCAAAGAGAACAAAAAGCAGACGCCGATGATGGAGCAGTATTGGGCGGTGCGCAACTCCCT
>CASEFZ010000014.1 GCA_949287395.1 uncultured Verrucomicrobiota bacterium | reverse complement strand
GAAATATCCCGCCTGAAAAATCGACTCATGAGAGCTTTGGTTTTGGCTTTGCTGCCCTGCTTGGCTTTTCCCGCAAGTGCCGGCGCGATGATTGTTTACGGAAAGACTAACGAAGAGGCTGCCGTTGTCTATGATTCTTCGGGTTCGGCCGCCGAATACTCGGTTGTGAGCTTGGCCGGATCTTCGGGGGTTTACCTTGGCGGCGGGTGGTTCCTGACTGCCAGCCACGTTGCGGTGTCCAACAGCCCGGTTGTGGAGCAAAACGGACAGTCGGCGGATGTTACTTATGTGTACGACACTTTCTCTGAGGAACACGGCGGGGTGGATTTGCAGCTCGTGTATGTCGAAGGCGCGGAATCAAAGTTGGATTCGCTCACCCAGGCAACGTTAAACGAGTCTATTTGCCAGCTTGTGTCGGCGCGCCCCACAGACTTGACCTTTGTGGCCGCTGGCAGGGGGCGTGCCGAGGGTTCGGCTGTAGACGACTCGACTGTCGAATGGGGGGATTACTCCTCGCGGGGAGTCCGCTCGTCCGTGGACAGGTTTGATGGGGTTTTTACCCAGGACGGCATAGACTACTTTGCAACTGACGCAACCCCGGACGAAGGTTCCGTAGGCTTGGCTTCCTCCGATTCCGGCGGCGGGGTGTTCCTGATAGATGGCGATACCGCCTATCTTGTGGGTATAATGGTGTCGGCAAGCCAGTTGTCGAGCACGGTATTTGGCGATGGGGAAAACGGCACCTATTCCGTAATTCTAAACCTGACCGATTACGTTTCAGACATAAACGCCATAATAGCCAATCCTCCCCCAATTCCCGAGCCTTCGGCTTTTGCTTTTTCCGCGGGTTTGGCAGCTCTCGCTGGGGCTTTGGCTATGCGAAGGCGAAAGTAGGCGCTTCCATTGCTCTCCCCGCGCCGCTCTACATCTGTTGGGCGGCGTTTTTTGCGGGCTGCGCGCGCGGTGCAAAAGTTTTTTTACATAAGGCGCTATTGCGCACGGATAAATTTGCGCACGGATTAAATTTTCCCATACCCATTAATTGAATCCGCGTTTTGGCGGCGGAAAAAAATTATTTTAATCTTTCCATAAAAATTCCCCAATATCCCGCATCGTTTTTTGCCTTTTTTCGCGCCCGAAAATTCGCAGGCACGCGGAAATTTGTTTTGTGCGCGGGTTTTAAACGATATTTAACCCATATTGCAAAAAAACCGGCTCCCGCAAATGGGCCGCCGGTTGTTGTTTGAAATTGATGGCGCTTCTACTTGCCGCCTCTTACGGGGGAAATTTCAAAGGTCCAAGTCATGGAATCCTTGAAGGACGTCCTAAATTCCTCCCGCGTATTCGGCCCACAAGCGGCGTTCCCCAATCCGCACACTTTGCCGGCAACGCGCAGTTCCGCATTCTGCCCCTCTTTTAGCTGGTAAGAGTGCTTTGCCTGCATCAACTGCTTTTGGGAATACGGCAGCACGGACATCGGCAGATTGTTGCCGTCCACCGAGGAAATTTTAACTCCAACCCCGTTTTTGTCCGTAAGTTTGAGCCAGCGCACTTCCTCCCTGTTGCCGGTGTCCTGGGGGCGCGTAAAGTTTTCAAACCAGTCCGATATTTTTGAGGAGTACAGGCCCACATCCGCGGAATATTTTCTGTCGTTGTAATTCGCGTGCGGCCCCCTGCCGAAATATTCTGTGTTTGCGAAGCTGCTGTCCAAATCAAAGCGCATTCCCACCCGCGGGAACTGTATGTTTTCGGCAACCCCGTTTACCTTTTTGCAGGTCACTTTCACCGTCAGTGTTCCGTCGCCCGACAGGGTGTAGACAAACGTGTTTTCAAGCGCGGGAAGTTTTTTGTTTTCGGCTTCGTCTTTGGAAAGCTTCGCATTCGACTGTATCAGGCGCTGCGTGCACTTGGCAGAAACGCCGTTCGCGTCTTTTGAAAAGCTTATGGTCTTTTCCCCCTCGACGGGAGGCATGAATCCCGCCTTTTCAAATTCCTTCCTAAGCCGGTATTCAAAATTGTCTATCAGCGCGCTTGATATGTCGAAGGCCGCGTTGGAAAGAACGGTTTTGCCCCCGACGGAGTAAGACTCCAAATTGGCGTTCTTGTCGGAGAATTTTACCTCCACATCGCCCGCTTTCAGGGAGTTTGCCTCTATTGCCGCAACGCCGCTTCCCCCTGGATGCTTTGCCGCGGCTCCCGCCTTAGCGGCGCTCATTGGAAATTGCGCCCTTGCCGCAGTATCGCCGCGCGCCGCAAAATTTGTGCCCGATTTCCTGGCAAAGGAGAGCTTGTAAAAATACTCTCCCCCCTTCGAGGCGTCGAATTTAGGCATATCAAGCTTTACCACCTTGGATTCGCCCGGCGCCAAGTCTATGGCGGGTAGGTCCTTTTGGGCTATAACTTCGCCGTTTCTTTCCACGGTCAGGCGCGGGGTGAATTGGTTGAGGTTTGTGGATATAAATTCGTTGGACAGCCTCACAGAGAACGGGTCTGCTTCCACCGGCTCCATTTGTATGTCTTGGTACATCCTCTGCACTTCGTAGTACTTGCCCGTGACATTGCGGTCGGCCAGTATTATGCCGTTGCAGCAAAAGTTCGACGCGCTTGGCTTGGTTTTCCAGTCGCGGCCGTCGGATAGATATGTCTTGGACGGATCTTCCGGCCTCGGCAGAAGAAGGGATTGGTCCACCCAGTCCCATATAAATCCGCCATTGAGCCCCTTGGACTTGTTCGCGCGGATCATGTCCCATTTGCCCTTGAGATTCCCTATGGCGTTGCCCATTGCGTGGGCGTATTCGCAGAAAAAGAACGGGCGGGTCTCGTTTTTGAGAGACATGTAGTTTTTCATGCGGTCAACGCCCCCGTACATCGGGGAGAAAAAGTCCATTGTGCCGTCGGCGCGGCCGTCCTTTATGCTGTGCGACTCCGCCTCCGAATGGTAGAGGCGCGTTGGGTCTATGCTGCGCGCCGTCTCTTCGAGGGCGGCGTGCCCTTTGGTGCGGAAAAACGCGCACTCGTTGCCGAAGGAATATATGACCACGCTCGGAACGTTTCTGTCGCGGTAGACCATGTTTTTCATGCGGTCAACCGCGGCGGGAATGTAAGTGTCCCTGTCGATGAGCGGGGCGTTTATAAAGGCGTGGGTCTCGTTGTTGCATTCGTCAAGAACGGCTATCCCGTAGCGGGAACAGAGCATGTAGAATTTGTCGTCGTTGGGGTAGTGCGATGTCCTGACAAAGTTTATATTGGCACGTTTCATCAATTCTGCGTCCTTCTTCATCCAGCGGAAGTCTATGGCCTTGCCCTTGTCGGGCGACCAATCGTGGCGGTTTGTCCCTTTTATCAATAGGCGCACGCCGTTGAAAAATAGCTCCTTTCCGCGGGCCTCAAACTTTCTGAAGGCGTAGTCCGAACGGACGGCTTCAAGCGTATTTGAGCCTTGGTCTGTAAGGTGCAGCACCAGCGTGTAAAGATTCGGGCTGTCGGGTGACCACAGCTTGATGTTTTCATCAATTTCCGCCTTGCCCTTTATTAGTTTGGACTCGCCAGCCTCAACCCTGCCAACGGGCTGCGAAAACAGCACTTTTTCCAGATTTCCCGACGCGTCGTAGAGCAGCGCGGAAAGCTGCGCGCCGTCCATAGCGCTTGCGGAATTGTTCTTCACTTCGGCGCAAATGTCTATTTTTGCGCTTGTTAGATCTTTTGAAAGCTCGGCCGGGGCGTAGAAGTCGCGCACGTGGAGCTTTGGCCTGGCAATGAGGGTGACGTCCCTGATTATCCCGACAACATGCGGCATGTCCTGCATTTCGTAGTAGGAGCCCGTTGTGTACTTAAACACTTCCACGGCCATTGAATTCGGGGCGTGGGCGTTGAGGTATTTTGTTATGTTAAATTCTGCTGGAGTGAAGCTGTCCTCGCTGTATCCGACAAACTTTCCGTTGACGTAAAGGTTGAATCCGGTGCGGACGCCCCCAAACTTTACAAACACGTCTTTGCCGTCCCAATCGGAGGGCACGGAAAAGGTCCGCCTGTATACGCCCTTCTGCCTGTGCTCTTGGGGAATAAAGGCTTTATACTTGTCCCTAAAGGCCTTTCTGTCCTTAAACTCAGGATATTGGACGCCGTTGCGGTCGTACATAAACTCCATATCAATGTTGTTGTAGAAAATGGAGTCGTAGCCGCAGGCCTGCCACGATTTTGGAACGTCTATGAAGCCCCAATTAGAGTCGTCGAAATTTTCTGAGAAGAATTCCGGCTTAACCTGCGATGGATTCTGCGCAAAGAAGAAGCGCCACTTGCCGTTTAGCGACCTGTAAGACGCCCCCCCATATATGTTTTCTATGTCGTCTATCGATATCGGGGCGGATGCCTCTTGCAGGGATGGAAAGGTCAACATGAACGAGGCCGGTGGCTCTTTGTTTACCCTGAACACTTCCACATTGTTCCAAGCGTCCTCCGCCACAGCTCTGTCCTCTCCCCAACAAAAGATGGCAGAGGCTGCTAAAATTACATTTGCCGCTATAAAAGTGCGCTTTTGCATAAGAATAATTCCTTTTTATCTGATTTAGCCGAAACTGTTTCAAACAGCTGGCGTTTACCCCCAAAGAGGTTCTGATGTTCGCACAATGCGGCGCGGTTGTCAAACATATAGGTTTAGTCGGATTTTTCTTGCTGTGCGGGCGTTTGGTGTATCTAATCGCCGTGGAAGGGGAGCAGTTGGGTGAATTTTAGATTGTGCAAGGCTTTTCTTGTGTCGGCGGCGTGCCTTTTATCTGTTGCGGCCATCGCGGCCCCGGGAAAGGACGCTCCTGAAAATATGTCCTCCGCGTCCGGGCGCGCTGCAAGGCAGGAGGGTAAGAGCGCCAAGAAATTTAACCCGGGCGGGGTTTGGAAAAGCCTTAATCTTTCCGACGCCTCCCCGTACGAGGTCGACGCTGCCGCGGTGCCGGCAAACCACATTGACGTAATTGTTGCAGATTTGCACAAGTCGCGTTTCGTAAAGCCGGCAAAACAGGCCTCGGACGCAGTTTTGTGCCGCAGGCTTTACGTGGATCTGACCGGGTCAATACCAGAGCCTGAACAAGTTTGCGCATTTGTGGATTCAGACGATCCCTCCAAGCGCGAAAAACTTGTGGATTGTCTCATGGATTCCGAGGAGTTTTCCAGATATTGGGCTTTAAAATTCGGTGATATGCTGCGCATCAAGGCTGAATTTCCCATAAACTTGTGGCCCAACGCCGCCCAGGCTTACGACAGATTTGTCTATGAAAGCATCTCGAAGCGCGTTCCATACGACGCCATGGTAAGGCGCATGCTTTGTTCCTCAGGCAGCAACTTCAGGGTTGGGGAGGTGAACTTTTACCGCGCCATGCAGAGCCGGGACGCCCCCTCCAGGGCGGCGTGCGTGGCCCTTACCTTTATGGGCGTGCGCCTGGAAAAATTTCCGCAAAAAAAGCGGGACGACATGGCGGCGTTTTTTGACCGCATGGTGCTTAAATCCACAAAAGAGTGGAAGGAGGAGATTGTCATGAACGACATCTCAAAGCGATCCGCCTTCAAAGGGACCCTCCCCGACGGCTGGGTGGTGGAGGTGGGGCAAAATTCCGATCCGCGCGCGGTTTTTGCCGAATGGCTGACTGCAAAGGGCAATCCGTATTTTTCCAGGGCTTTTGCCAACAGGGCATGGGGGTGGATTTTCGGCAGGCCGCTGATTTCGCCTGCGGACGACATGGAAGGCAAAGACTCTGCGGGCGCAAAATTGCTGGATTTTCTGGCGGAATACTTTGAGACCTCGAACTTCGACATAAGGAAGCTTTTTAAGCTGATAGTGATGTCGAAGACGTATTCCCAGTCTTTCATACCGCGTTCGGACCCCGAAAAGGCGCTAAATTTTCTGGCGGTTTATCCGGTGGGGAGGCTCGACGCCGAGGTTGTCATAGACGCCCTCTGCCGCATTTCGGCAACGACGGAGATTTATTCAAGCACCACCCCGGAGCCCTATACAACGCTTCCCGATTACGAACGCGCAACCTCTCTGCCGGACGGCAGCATAACAACATCTTTTTTGGAGCTGTTCGGCAAGCCTTCGCGCGATACGGGCAATGCCGACGAACGCGTAAATGCGCCAAACTCGTCCCAGAAATTGCATTTGGTAAATTCCACGCACATCAGGTCGAAATTGACGCGCTCCAAGAAGCTGCAAAAGATATACAGAATGCCGCCGCATTTGGCCTTTAAGAATTTGTATTTAGCCATACTTTCGCGGCCGCCTACGCTCTCCGAGCTTGAGGTGTACCTGAAGGCGAAGCCTGATTGGAACAGGGTAAACGATTTGGCGTGGGCGTTGGTCAATTCGGAGGAATTTATAAACAGGCACTAAAGGGTAGCTATGAAAAAGATATCGAGGCGCGGATTTATGGGGAAAGCGGCTGCGCTTGCAGTTTCCGGGATTGCGGCGTGCGGGCTAAGGGCCCAGGATAGGGCGCGCCCTTCGATTGCCCAAAAGGCCGGGGCGTCTGCTTTCGGGAAGGCGAAGTCTGTTATTCAGATATGGTTTTGGGGCGGGCCCCCGCACACTGACACTTGGGACCCGAAGCCCGGGGCGGGATACGATTATTGTGGCCCATTGACGTCGTTTCAAAAGACTAATGTGGACGGGTTGATAATAGGGCAGCTCATGCCGAATTTGGCAAAGTGCGCCGACAAATACGCCGTAGTGCGCGGCGCAACCCACGGCTTAAATGCCCACGAGACGGCTGCGTACCTCGTCCAGACCGGGCGCGAGCCTGGGCGCTTTGTGTTTCCGTGCGCCGGGGCGGTTGTGTCTAAATTTAAGGGGTACGACGGCGGATACAAAAACGATATTCCGCCCTACATTGTTATGACATCGCCCCAGGGCAGGTTTTCGGAGTCGGGTTTCTTGGGCCTGCGCTACAAGCCTTTTGCAACCGGCGGTGATCCGTCGAGGGTGCCGTTTCAGGTTGAGGGAATTGTGGCGGCGGGAATTTCGCGCGCCAGGCAGGAGTCAAGAAAGGCCCTGCTCGACGAGATAGACACATTTAAGCGCTCTTTGCGCAAGACCGGTTATTTGAGGGCTTCCGAGAAGGCTCTCGACCAGGCCTACAACCTTGTTTTGGGTGACGCCGGAAAGGTGTTCGACGTTTCCACGGAACCGCAGAAGACTCGCGATGAATACGGCAATAACCGTTTTGCCAACGAGTGCCTTATTGCCCGCAAATTGGTTGAGGCCGGGGTGCCCTACGTGACGATAAACTACGGCGGCTGGGACACCCACAAAGACCATTTCAGGGAAATGAGCAGGCTTTTGCCGCCCACCGACAGAGCCGTTGCGGCCCTAATAAACGATCTTTCCCAGAGGGGGTTGCTTGATTCAACCATAGTCTGGTGGGGGGGCGAGTTTGGCAGAACGCCGAAAATTGACTGGAAGCCTCCTTATTCCGGCGGGCGGCACCATTTTGGCGACGCGTTTTCCGTTATGCTTGCCGGCGGCGGCTTCAAGGGCGGAACGGTGCTTGGAAAAACCGACGACAAGGGGGAAAAGGTGTTGGAGCGCCCGGCGTATCCGTGCGATATAATAGGCAGCATATACAATAATTTGGGAATAGACACGGCTTCTACTTTAATAACTCCGCAAGGCGATAAAGTTAGCATACTGGCTTCTGAGAGCGAGGGTGCAAAGCGCGCCGGGATACTTTCGGAGATAATGTGATGGGGGGAAATTCAATGGCGCCGTCGGGGTTGAAATTTTTTGCACTTTTTTTTGCATCGGCCGCGTTTGCCTGCACAGCCTGCGGCCAGGACAAGCCCGCCAACATAGCGTACGTTTACCCTGCGGGAGTCAAACGGGGCGTCACAACAAGCGTGCTTTTGGGCGGAGAAAACATGAAAGACGCAAGCGCCGTGTTTGTAAGCGGCGGCGGGGTGAAGTGCAAAATTTCCCAGATAACGATACCTCCCGACACCGGAAAGCTTGTGGGGTTGCGCAACGGATTTGAAAAAAAGTATATAGAGGACAACCCCGAGGTTGGCCAAGAGCTGAAAAAGGCCGCGGAGAATGAGGATCCGAAAGTTATAGCGCAAGTCAGAAGAAAGATACGCGAGGCCTACCTTGCCATTCCCGAAAACGCCCAAAAATTGCGCGAGGCAAACGAGCAATACTACCTGCGGTATGTCACATCCGATCCGCTTGCCGAGACCGTGGAGGTTGAAATTTCGGTTGACGAATCGGCTGAGCCGGGAGAGCGGAACATATCAATTCTGACGCCGGCTGGCCTGTCAAACTGCGCAACAATAGTGGTTTCCGATACCAGAGAGTTTGTCAAGCCAAGCCTCAGGCAGACGGCCAAAGAGCGCGTTAAGCGTCCCGAGTATTGGAGCGGGAGCAACCTGAAAACATGGAAGGACCCATATTTCTTTCTTCCTTCAGAACGCGAAGTTTACGATGTCGAAATTCCCGTTGTGGTCAACGGTCAGATTGTCGAGGCCAAGACTGACTTTTACCGTTTTTTCGCGCGCCGCGGGCAGAAAATAGTGGCCGCCGTCTGGGCGCAAAGCTTGCTTGCGTACATATCCGATGCCGTTCCCGGGTGGTTTCAAACGGTCCTGACATTAAGGGATTCCAATGGCAAAGAGATAGCCTACAACGACGATTTTGAGCACAGGCCGGATTCTCTTCTCGTTGCCGACATTCCCGAGGATGGGTACTACATTTTGGAGATACGCGACGCCATATACCGCAGCCGGGAAGATTTTGTCTACCGCATACTTTTGGGGGAGGTTCCTTTCGTGAAATCGATTTTCCCCCTTGGCTTTAACGCAGCCAATGAGCTTAGACCCGCGGCCGACGGTGCCTTCAAGAGCGCAAAATTCAAATTCAGCGGTGTGAACCTTCCCGTGGCCGACGCCGTGCTGGGCGCAGACGCCTTCGGCAAAATTCTTGGAATGCCGTCGGGGTTTTATTCAAAGGATCTTTCCCTCGACGTTCGTCGTGTTGGCACGGTTCTGTCCGATTCAGAGAAGGGCGAATTCTTTTCCGGCACAAGTGGGGGCGTCCAAAGATTAACAGTGCCGGTTGTGGTGGACGGAAGAATAACGGAACGCACAAAAAATACGGGGGATGTATATTCCTTTTATGCCAAGGCGGGTGAAAAACTTGTTTTGGAAGTTTTTGCAAGGCGCTTGGGATCGCCCTTGGATTCGGTTTTGGAACTGTGCGATTCGTCCGGAAAAGTTTTGGCAACGGCAGACGACTTTGAGGATCTTTCATGCGGGCTTGTCACGCACCATGCGGATTCGCGCTTAGAGTTCACTCCGGAGAAATCCGGCCTGTACAAGGTAAGAATTGCGGATTCTCGCGGCGAGGGTTCGGCCTCGCACGCTTACAGGCTAAGCATTGCGGAGCCTTCTCCGGATTTTGAGTTGCGCGCGGACCCCGCAAACATAAATATCAGGCCCCACGAAACAGTCTCTTTGAGAGTGACGGCTTTTAGAAAAGACGGCATGGACGCCCCCATAAAGCTTGAATTAAAAAATCTTCCCGCAGGATTTAAGGTTTCAAATGCCGTCATTCCCAAAGGTAAGAACTATGTGCATTTGATGATAACCGCCCCAGAAAAATTCGACCCGCAAATGCGCACGTTGGAATTGACGGGAACGGCGGAATGCGGCGGGAAAACTATCAGCAGAAGGGCTGTCCCATGCCAGGAAATGATGCAGGCGTTCTATTATCTGCATTTTGTCCCTTGCGCAGAGCTGACTCTTTCGGCAAATGCGTTTGCCGGTTATTCCAGGAGGTATTCGGGATGCTTCTTCGACTACGAAAAAATTCAAAGGCCCTTTAAAATACCGTTGGAAGGGCGCACGCGCCTTGCAGTGGGATATACGCGGGGCGGTTCAAACGTCCTTTCGGCAACTTTTCTCGATCCGGTTGACGGAATAAAAATCGCCGGGGTGTATGCGGACAAGAAATCTAAAATAATATATGTCGATTTTGAATGCGACAGCTCAAAGGTAAAGCTTGGGCAAAAAGGGGAATTTTGCCTTTCAATAAAGGGAAGGGCGGGTAGGGATTTTCTCGATATTTGCAGGATACCACCGGTGAATTTTGAGATTACCGACACAAAGGAAGGCAAAAAATTCTTGGCCAAGCAGTGGACTTTTACGGAAAATTTGAGAAAAGAAATGGCAAAGAAACCCAGGGTAAAACCGAAAAAAAACGTGAATAATGTTGCCGCGGGAGAAAAAAAAACTAACAAGAACGGGGAAGTTAAAAACAACAAGGTTGGGGGAAAATGAGGAGTTTTTTATCGGTTTTGGCGGCCGCCGCATTTGCGGCGATGGCTTCGGGATGCGGCGGTATGGCGGTGCTGAATGAAAACGCTACGTCGGCGCGCCTGGGCAAGGGGGAATCTTTCCGCATAGAATTGGAGGGAAATAGAACTACCGGTTATGTTTGGGACGTCGTCAGCGACGGAAGCCCCATTTTGGCTCTTAGAAAAAGCCAATACCTGCAAAAGCCCGCCGATTCGGGCGTCGTTGGCGCAGGCGGAACCGAATGTTTTGAGTTTTGCGCGGTTCAACGCGGCAAAACTCTGGTTGAATTGACCTACAAGCGCCCGTGGGAGAAAAAAGGCGTTGACACCCGCAGGTTCTATTTGGATGTGGAATAGCGGGTCGCGGGGGGAATTCTTTTATTCGCAAATTTTTCTCTCGCGGATGGAAAAACTGCCGCGAAAGTTTTTTGGAATTTTTTCATTTGCTCCTTTTACATCCCGTTGTTGGGCGTGTCTATGCTAAGCCTAAAGCTTGGGAGCGGCAAAAAAATCCGAGAGCTTGCGGGAGAAATCCGCTTTCACGTGCGTGGCACACATTGACCCAGCGCTGGGCAGGGCAAAAGTTTCGTCCGCGCAGGGCGCGCAGCCGAAGCGTTTTTAAGCGCGCTGAATTTCCCGCTGTCTCCGGAAACTTTGGAAAGTCGGAACCGGCGAAAATAGCGGGGCTATTGGCGCCGCGCAAATTCCCACCTCTTTTTTTCGGGCAGCGGCGGCGGTTTAGCGGTCACCTTGAAGTCGATCACAGAGGGCTGCATGCGCAACTTTTTGAATACGGACGGTTCAAAATCTGTGGTGATTGATGGGCTTGTCATCTCAACGTAGTCGTTTTCCGAGACGCGTATTTTTATTTTGTGCGATAAGTTTTCCCCCTTGAGGTCGACATGGACGCAACGGGCTAAATACTTTACAAAATCTTCCGCATTTGGGGAAGGGTCTATTATCCACTCGGCAGTTTGGCAGTACCGCGAAATGGCCTCGCGCATCGACTCTATAGATTCCCCGTTCAAGCGGGCTTCTCCCCCCTCAAACCTGCATTCGCCAACCACGCAGACGCATGCGCCCTCCCTGGCGTGCGCGCCCCACTTTTCGTAGGCCGCCGGGAACAGGTTTATTTGCCAGCTTTTGGAGCTGTCGCGCCCTGTGAGGGTGAAGTAGCACCACATCTTCTTGTCTTTTTTTGTCAGGCGCTTGACCACATTGCCAATGACACCGCATACCCGGAAACGCCCGCGGTCGGCCCCTCCAAGGTCTCCGGCCGAGGGAACAAATTCAAGGGAGTCGTCGAAATCCGCGTATTCGTTCATCGGGTGCCCGGAAACGTAGTAGCGCAAAAGTTCCTTCTCGGCGGCCAACCTGTCGGAAAGCGACATTATCGGGCCGGAAGTGTCTATTATGTTGGCCGATCCCCCGTTGTCCATGGAGGCGGAATCGAACAAGTCAAAAAGGTTGGTCTGGCCGCTGAGCATATCCTTTTCCAGTTCTTGGGCGTGGTTCATGATGGCGCCCATACTCGCGTAAATGTGGCCGCGGTCTATCCCGAAAGAGTCGAAACACCCCGAAAGGGCAAGGTTTTCCATCACGCGCCTGTTTAGATTTTTTGTCCCGACGCGCTTTATGAAATCGAAAATGTCTTTGAATTCCCCGTGTGCGTCGCGCTCGTTGACTATGGCTGTTGCGGCGGCGTCGCCTATGCCCTTTATGGCGGCCAATCCAAACCTTATGGAGCCGGCGCTCTTTTCAAAAATGTCGCCTTTAAGGGCGGGTTTCCATTTAGGGTCTATTATAGGCGTAAACATTTGCCTTGATATGTTTACATCGGGGCCCAGCACCCTTATGTTTATGGCGTCGCAGGCCTCTATGAACTTGGCAACCTTGTCCATGTTTCCAAGCTCGCTTGAAAGCACAGCCGCCATAAACTCGACAGGATAGTTGGCCTTCAAATAGGCAGTTCTGTAGCTAAGCATGGCATAGGCTGCCGAATGCGATTTGTTGAAACCGTATTGAGCAAATTTTTCCAACACGGCAAAAATTCTTTCCGCCTCTGCGCTTTCAAGGCCGCTGTGCTCCTTGGCCTTCTTTACAAAGACGGCCTTTTGCTTGGCCATGACCTCGGGCTTCTTTTTGCCCATGGCCCTCCTTAGTATGTCCGCCTCGCCAAGGGTGTAGCCCGCTATTATTTGCGCGGCCATCATCACCTGTTCTTGGTACACAAGCACGCCGTAGGTCTCGGTGACCAAATCTTTCAAAAGCGGGTGCGGAACGTGCATTTTTGAGGGGTCGTGCTTGGCCTCTATAAATTGGTCGATAAACTGCATCGGGCCGGGGCGGTAAAGGGCTATCAAAGCTATGATCTCCTCGAACGACGACAGCCCAATCCGCCTGCACAGGTTTTGCATGCCCTCGCTTTCAAGCTGAAATACGCCTATGGTTATGCCCATATTCAAAAGCCTGAAAGTGGGTGCGTCCTCAAGCGGCACGCCCTCTATATCGAAATTTTTGTCGCCGCGCGTTCGGCGCACGTTGTCTTGGGCGTCGGATATGACGGTCAGTGTCTTAAGGCCAAGAAAGTCAGCCTTAAGCAGTCCAAGTTCCTCGTCCGGCGTCTTTGGATACTGCGTGGTGAGGGTGTTTTCCTGCACCATCATGGGAACTATGTTTGAGAGGGGCTGGTCTCCTATTATTATGCCGCAGGCATGTTTGCCGGTTTGGCGTATCATTCCCTCGATTACAAGCCCCTCTTTGTATATCTTCCTTATCTCCCCGTCGGAATCGTATTCGCGCTTTAGCTCTGGAGACGCCGCAAGGGCGTCTTCAAGCGTTATGTTTAGGGCGTCGGGAACCATCTTGGCAATGGCGTTCGCGCGCTCAAAGGGTACCTCCATAACTCTTGCCAAGTCTCTGACTACCTGCTTTGCGCCAAGTTTGTTGAAGGTTATTATATTCGCAACGCGGTCTTCGCCGTATTTTCTCCTGACATAATCTATTACGTCGTCGCGCCGCCTCTGGCAGAAGTCCACATCAAAGTCGGGAGGCGATACTCTCTCAAGCGAAAGCATGCGCTCGAAAAGCAAGCCAAACCTTATTGGCTCTATGTCGGTAATCTTTAGCAGATACGCAATCATGCAACCCGCGCCGCTGCCGCGCCCGGGCCCTACGGGTATGCCGTTGCTTCTGGCCCAGTTTATAAAGTCGTAGACAATTAAAAAGTAGTCAACAAAGCCGGCGCCGATTATTATGGAAAGCTCGTAGTCAAGCTTGTCGCACAGTATCTTGGCGCGGTCGGCGGGTTCCCCTTTTTTGGGGACATACGCTCCGGGATTGTCGTAGTCCACTCCATAGCGACGCAAAAGGCCCTTCTTTGCAAGGTCGAACAAAAACAGGCCGTTTTTCATGAACTTTTTTCTGTCGTCTTCGGACAGCTTGAAGTTCGCCTCAGCCCCGTTTTGGGCAAGTACGGCATTCTTTTTGGTTTCGTACAAATCAAGTATTCTGTGGAAATTTTTCTCGTCGGCGTTGTATGTTATGTCTACCGGCTTTGTGTATTTTGGGTAGTGGTTTTGGCCGAACTTAATTTCCAAATCAACCATATCCGCAACAAGCTCGGTATTGTCGAGAGCATCGGGGATATCGGGGAAGGCAACGGACATTTCCTCTCTGGTTTTTATGTAAAACTCGTTGTTGGGGTAGCGCATGCGCTTTTCCTCGGATATGAACGACGACGTTTGTATGCACAGCATGGCGTCGTGCGCGGCGGCGTCCTCCTTCCTGACATAGTGGGTGTCGTTGGTGGCAACCATTTTCAGGCCGAACTCTCCGGCCAGCTTTACCAGCCCCGGCAGTATCTTTTTGTCCTGCGGCAAAAAGTGGTTTTGAACCTCTATGAAATATCTGTCCTTGCCGAACACATCCACAAATTTGGCAACGGTCTTGCGGGCGTTTTCGTAGTCGGAATACAGAAGGTATTGCGAAACCACGCCGTTCATGCAGCCGCTCAGGACAATAAGCCCCTCGGAGTATTTTGAAAGCGTCTCGAAATCTATGCGCTGTTTGCGATAGAACCCGCGCAGATACGATTCGCTTGAAAGCTTTGCCAGGTTTAAATACCCCTTGTAGTTTTGCGCAAGAATGGTTTGGTGGTGTATCTGGTACTTCGGGAAATTTTCGGGGCTCAACATCGACACGTCCGTTTCAACCCCGTCGATATCGTCGCTTCTGACCCTGTCTTGCCTTGGGTGTTCCTCCATTTTATGGTCGTTGACAAAGTAGGCCTCCATGCCTATTATGGGCTTGATGCCGCACTTTTTTGCGGCGTTGTAGAAGTCGATTGCGCCGCACATATTGCCGTGGTCGGTTATGGCAACAGCCTTCATTCCAAGTTCGGAAACGCGCTTAACAAGAGTGTCAACCTTGCTGCAGCCGTCCAGAAAGCTGTGGTCTGTGTGCACGTGCAGATGTACGAAATTAGGCATGGGGGTATATCATTACCGGGCGGGCGCGGCGTCAAACATTTTCACCCCTGCGGCGAATTTTATACGCCATTTTTGCCGCTCGGGAATATATTTTTTCCATTTTGTTTGACTGTCCGAGGCAAGCCGAGTTAGACTGAGCTGTATGATAGGGAGGTGTTTGATTCTTGTGGCGTCTGCCGCGTGGTTTTTCGCGGGTGCCTGTTTTGGCGCAGCCGAAATTTTTGTGTCGACCAACGGAAGCGATTCTGCATCCGGGGCAAAAGGGGCTGCATTTGCGACTTTAAAGAGGGCGGCACAAAAGGCCGTAGAAATGTTCAAGGCAGGCCAGAAGGAGGTAAAGATAGTCTTTCAGCCCGGCATATACTTTTTCTCAGATTCCGTCGAATTTGTGCAGACAGACATACCCAAGGGCGCGAAGCTTTCAATTTGCGCCGAGGGCGGGGAGGTCGTCTTCCACGGCGGCGCTCGTTTGCCCGTGTCCAAATTGGGTGTAGTTTCGGACAAGTCGGTGCTCTCAAGGCTCCCCCCGGAAAAACCCGACGGTAAGTTGTATTTTTTGGAATTGGATAAAAACGGCCTGAAAAACTGTGGCGATGTTGTTCCTAGGGCTTACAGAAGCAACGTAGTGTCGCAAATGGAGGCTTTTTTGGATTCCAAGCCGATGCGCTTGGCGCGCTATCCCAACAGCGAGTACGAATTTCACGAGTTTGGAGAGGTTGTGTCGAAAAAAGGCTCAAGCGTGTTTTTCAAGTATGATTACGACCGGCCCGAGCGTTGGGTAAACGTAAAGAAAGCGTGGATCTACGGGCGCATAAACAGGGGTTGGTATGACGCGTGTATTCCTCTGAAATCGGTTGACGTGAAGAATAAGACTTTGGAATCGGGCGGGGCGCGGATAGTTCCCGGAAAGTCGTATTTCAAAAAATTTCCCGAGAAGGCCCCCGGGTATAATCCCGCCCTCGACATACGCGGGTACAGCGTGGTAAACCTTCTGGAAGAGGCGGACAAACACGGAGAGTATTATGTCGACACGGACGCGGGCAAATTTTACGCGGTAATAGACGACCCGTCTAAATACAAGTATATAGACTTTTCTCTGTTGGAGACGCCGTTCATTGTGCTTGAAGGGGTTTCAAATGTGACGGTGTCCGGGATAAAATTTACATGTTCGCGCGGAAACGGCGTGGCGATGTCGAAGGTGAGCGACATCAGATTTGAAAACTGCGAATTTTTCAATTTGGGGCTTGCCGGCATAGCGATGGAGAAGGCTTTCGACAAAGACCGCGGCAAGTCTTTGCGCCGTTGCCTGCACGATATGACGCGCCCCTACGACACAGGCAGCAAAAGGGTTGAAGTTGTCGGTTGCAAGTTTTACGACCTTGGCGCCGGAGGCGTTTTGCTTATGGGCGGAAACATCCCAAGGCTTGAGCGCGGCGACAACCTGGTTGCGGACTGTGTTTTCGAACGCGTTTGCCGCCTGAACAAGTCCTATGCGGCGGCGGTGAGGGTGTACGGATGCGGAAATACGGTGGAGCACTGCCGCATATCCGATCTTCCCCACGAGGCCATAGCCCACAATGGGGTTGAGTGCACAATAAGGCGAAATTATATAGAAAACGTCTGCAATTTCAGCGACGACATGGGGGCTATTTACGGCGGGGCCAACCCCTACGAGCGCGGCGTTTTGATAGCTGAGAATTTCTTCAACAACATAAAGCCGAAAGTTGGCACCACGGAAATATCCGCAGTTTTTATTGACGACGGCAACGGCGGGGTGGCTGTAAGGGACAATATCATTTGCCGCACCGGAACAACCAAGCGCCCGGCGCTGTTCATCCACGGCGGGAAGGGCAATTACTTCGAGCGCAATGTGTTCTTGGATTGCCCCACAATGATCAGATGCGACTTTTGGAGCGACAAACGATTTTGCGAAAAAATGGCCGAATACCGCAAAAAGCACTTGGATCTTATGGGCGGTGACGATTCGCTTCTTCTGAAAAAGTATCCGGACCTTTCCAAAGTTTTTTCCGATGGGCTCTTGTTAAACTACGTCACCAGCAACAAAGTGTTCAGGACGGGTGGCGTCTTTAGGGGCGTCTTCTACATGACGGACAACAGGGAGCTTGTTCCTTCCGAAGATGTTCCGGCCGACGTGGAATGGACTTTGGACAACATAAAAAAATATTTCGGTTCCGACTCTTTGGTAAAGAGGCTTGCATCGCTGCATTACGGCCCCAGGAAAAAGTAGTTTTTTGCGGGTGTACGGGCATTTTTTTAAATTGGGCCGCGCGGCGAGAGCCGTGGCGGCCCTTTGTTTTTAAAAAATAATTGCCAATTTTACATTTTGTGTTGCAATCCGGCGAAAGTGGGCTTGCCTAAAGAATTTGTATGAAACACACGGAGGACATAATACTTCGGCTGCTGAGGATTCGCCGCGCGCGGATCTTGTCGGAGCGCGCGGATATGTCCGCCGACGAGGTTCAAATTTTGCGCGATTGCATTTTGGAGAACAGGCGCCATGTGCCTTCGTTTGCGCTTTCGCATTTTGACAGGCTGGAGGCTTCGGGGTTGTGCGGGGTTGCCGAGATACGCGACGGAAAGTGTTCCGCTTGCGGTGCGTCGGTTCCGGCTGACGAGGTTGACTTCTTGGAGAAAAACCGCAGTATAGGCGTTTGCGAAAAGTGCTACGCGTTTGTGTATATACCGGATCCGATGTTTGAGCCTGACGATTTTTTTAAAAAGTTGCTGGGAAGGTAGGGGCATTTCTTGCGCGCTTTTTGAATGGTGGGCGTTCCCGGGCTTTTCGGAGGTTTTGGCCAGAGATGCAAACTTTTTTGTTTTTTGTGCGCAATTTGAAGAAGGAAAGCGCATTTTGCGGCGGCAATTTTTTGAGGGGGTGTGAGGATATTTTGCCTTTCCGGGGTTCGGATAATTGAGGATTAAGCTGGATTTTTTTTGAAAAAAAAGAACAATAACGCGCATATGAAGAAGATAACTTTTATACTGTTTTGCATATCGGTGTTTTTTTCGGTGTCGTGTACCACAACTACTACCGACAGAAGCTACGAGCTTGGAAAGGCGGGGAAATTTGATACAATCCTAAATTTTGTTGCATCGAAAGAAGATTTAAGGCAGGCCATGATTACGGCCCTTACCGTCAAGAAGTGGAATTTAAAGCGCGAGGGCGACGCAATACGCGCAAGCATAGACCACGGCGGAGTGAGCGGGCGCCTCTATATAACTTTCGATACCGACACTATCAATATAAATTCAAAAGGATCCAATATAGACGGAACGCCCATTGTTCCCTTGCGCTTGATAGACAACCTGACCGGTGTTGTGAAAAAGCAGCTGCTGAAAAAATAGCGCGCGGTTGGATAAAAAGGAAATCCCGCCAGTTGGGCGGGATTTTTTTGTTTTTGCAAGGGGCTTTACAGGCGCTTTTTTTTGCTTTCCTAAATGAGTGTCAGGGCTGTTGGCATCTCCTTGAAAAACAGGCGGCGGCCAAAACTTAAAGAAGCTACACGCGCGCCGGCGAGGGAATGCTAAAAAAACTAAAAAATTCTCATTTCCAGCGCGAATAAGGGCGGCAGAGGGAAAAGTCAGCCTGAAAACGCACTCCCACAGGGAGTCGAACCCTGATCGGCGGTACCGGAAACCGCAGTCCTATCCATTGAACGATGGGAGCGTGTCTGAAATTGACGAAAAATTCCCATTTAAAAGCCGCGTTCGGCTTTTGGGACACGGCGATATATGCAAATAAAAACAATCATTCTTGCAAGCGCAAAAAGGTTGGCAAACGAGATTTTTTTTGTTCTAATTTGGAAAATTTTGATAGAACTGTCCAATATGTCCGCAAAAGTTTTCTCCATAGCAAATCAAAAAGGGGGCGTCGGGAAGACGACCACAGCAGTCAATCTCGCCGCGGGGCTCGCGAGAAGAAAGTTTAGAACCATTCTTATCGACATGGACCAGCAGGCGAGCGCTACAAGCTCCCTGGGATACGAGAAAAAGCGCGGTGCAAGCATGTATGAGGTTCTACACGGAGAGGCTCTTGCGCAGGACAAGCTCATAGCGACAGAGCGCAAGAACCTTTGGCTGATACCTTCCGAGACAGATTTGTCGGCGGTGGAGGTTGAGCTGTCGGGGAGGGAAAACTATCTGGTGCGCTTGCGCGAATGCATAGCGCCGCTGAAAGAATCCGGCGATTTCGACGCGATAGTCATAGATGCTCCCCCGTCCTTGGGGCTGCTGTCGATGAACGCGCTTGCGGCGTCGGACTATTTGATAATAGCGCTTCAGTGCGAATATATGGCCATGGAGGGGCTGGGGCAGATAATGGGTGTTGTAGACCAGCTAAGGGAGGCCAACGTGAGCGATTCTCTAAGCATAGGTGGGGTTGTGATGACAATGTACGATTCCCGCACAAACCTGTCCAAGCAGGTTTTGAAGGAGGTTCAAAATTATCTGCCCAATCTTGTTTTCAAGACGCTAATACCCCGCACGGTGCGCCTTGCTGAAGCTCCGAGCTTTGGCAAAACGATATTTGAGTATGCCCGCTGGAATGAGGGCGCGTTTGCCTACGAGCGGCTTGCAAAAGAATTTGAAAAGCGTTTTTGGCGGTAGCGCGCGGCTGTATGGAATTGAAAAAATACATTTTGAAAAGAATGTTTAAACCCGCGGTGGCCAAGCGCGCGAAGGCGATGCGCCGGGAAAAAATAGCGCGCGCGGCCTCGGAGGAGTTTTCCGACAGGCTGCGCTGCGGGCGCTTGCAGAAGCACATTGGGTACAAGTTTAAAAATTTGGACTATCTGCGCGAGGCTCTTGTGCACCCCGGCCTTGTCGGCACGTCAAAGGGCCATGTGCGCTCTAACCAGAGGCTGGAATTTTTGGGCGATGCGGTTTTGCAGTGCATAATTACGGAAACTGTATTTAAGAAGTTCGACAATATGGAAGAGGGCGAACTGACGAAGGTGCGCATAGCGCTGACGAGGGGAAGTTTTCTGTCGGAGTTGTCGGCGTCGCTCGGGCTGCCAAAATATTTGTCGGTGGCGCACGGCTCGGAGGGCCTCAGGGAGATTCCGTCGGTGGCGGAGGATTTGTTCGAGGCCGTGGTTGGGGCCATATATCTCGATGCAGGCTTTGAGCGGACTAAAGAGGTTGTGATGTCGTGGTACAAGCGGGGGCTTGACGATTTGCCGCGGCTTGTGCAGTCGCACAATCCCAAGGGGGCGCTTCAAGAGCTTGCCGTCAGGCGCGGCGACGAGATAGAATACCGTCTGGTTTCACAGAGCGGGCCGGCCCATAAAAAAGTTTTCGAGGTGGAAATTTTTGTGGGGGGGAAGTCTTACGGTAGATTTTCGGGCTCCTCAAAGAAGGCTGCCGAATGCGGCGCGGCTAACGCGGCGATTGGGGAATACAAAAAGCTTTTCGAGGCTGAAGACGCGGACACTGCGGGGAAAAAGGCGGATGGCGATTCAAAGGCGGCCGCGTTTGCGCGTTCCAAGCGGGCGGCGCCTCAGGCAAAGAAGCGCGCGAAAGGCAGGGCGGGCCGGGCTTCTGAAGGTTCATCTGCTAGCGCATAATATGTGGCCTACTCGGCTACGGCTTAATTTTATTTTTAATGCGGACGCATTTGGCGCGATATTTTTTTTATGAGAAGGGTGCTGCCGTCTGAGGGAAGTTTTAGGGTCTTTTGCGGGGATGTTCCGCGGCAGGCCTGGGAGTGCGCCGCGGCCTCGGCGGTGGCGGAGATGCATAACAGATCTGGGGCAAGGCTTTTTGCGGTATGTTTGGAATCGTTTTCTGACTGCGAGTATTTTTATTCGGGGTTGGAAAATTTTCTAAAATTGTACGGTTTGGATTTTGATTTGCGCATACTGCCGCCGCTTCCGCCGTCGAGCGATGCCGGATATTTCGATATGGTTTGCGAGCGCGTTGGCACGCTAAATGAAATAGCGCGCGTTTCCGGGGGAATGGGTGGAAAAGGAGCTGCCTCCGCAGCCGAAGATGCCGGACCGGAGGCGGGGAAAAAGGCTAAATTTTCGGACGGCGGCAGGGGCCTTGTGGTGATAGCCACGCCGCAGGCTCTCGCTGAAAAAATGCGCGACGGAAAGTTTTTGAAGTCTTTTGAAATAGGGGTTGGCGACAGTTTTGCAATGGAGGATTTAAAGGCAAAACTTGTGGAATTTGGCTATTGCAACGAAACTCTCTGCGAGGCCCCGGGCCAATTTGCGGTGAGGGGCGGGCTGATAGATGTGTATCCGGTGGCGGCGTCGCGCCCGGCGAGGTTGGACTTTTTCGGCGACAACGTGGAGGCCATACGCACCTTTGATCCCGGCACGCAGCTTGGCGACGGAAAGGCCGGGCGCATCAGGATAGATTGCGTGCCGGACGATATAGGCGGCGGCTCCGGCGAGGTTGCGGGCGGGTTTTGCGCGGCGGACGCATTTGAAGGGGCGCGGAGCGGCTGGGTTTTTTTCGAGCCGGGGCAGATGCTGTTAAAGAATTCGGAAATATGTTCTGAATCCGAGGACGGCAAGAGG
>CASEFZ010000013.1 GCA_949287395.1 uncultured Verrucomicrobiota bacterium | reverse complement strand
TGCATACGACCTTCACCTTCTCCCTGCATTTGTATGACATTAGCACGCCTTCTATATCGCAATGTCTCTTGCCCTTAATTACATCGTATATCCTGTGATGGCTTAGATCGGCTATTGTCTCGCAAACTTGTAGCCTTTGTGCATCGTGTGCTCGTCTATCCCCAAGATTGTCGGACAATCATAATTGAGCTTTTCTTTTACTAGAGCTTCAAATTTCTCGTGGATTATCCGCTCCACCGTGCTTTGCGAGACCCCCAACCGCTCCGACATGCGCTTGTTCGTGACGCCGTCCAGATACTTTCCCGCAACGCTGTCCTTAAAAATTTCCGACATGCGCTTGTGCGGCCTTAATCCCCTGATGGCCCCCCTAAATAGATGTCCGCAATACGGACATCTATAACGCTTGGCCCCGATTTTGACATCGTATGTCCTGCCGTCTATCGAGTTTAATTTGGCCTTGCGTTCATAATGGTCGTAAAAAATGGTGTCTCTTGCCCCGCAGCGGCGGCAAGATGGCATGCCATCTTGTTGAATGTAATCTATACTTGCGGAAAATGCTTGCCCTTTCCGCCCAGTTTTCCGTATTCCGTAATAACTGAATATCACATGGGGCATTGTAGGATATTTCTTATCCTCTTTGCCTCTCTCTCTTTCTAATCTTTTTGCTTCTTCTCTTTGCCCGTATTTTTTCCTCATCCCACTAAGTTTGACGAAAAGCGAAGCTTTTACATCAAATTTCTGCTTGTCTAATTTGGAAGTGGCTATGCGGTTCTATGGCAGTACAAATATTCAATGTTTTCGCACCGTTCACATCGGAACAGTTTGAGTGTGTTTTCGCCGCAACAGAATATTTCTCTCATTAGCCTAATTAAGACAAGCTTACGCAAAGATTAGACAACCAGAACCAACACGCCAATCTTCAAAACCTTTTGCCCTTATAAAGATACAATTGGCTATATAAATACTGCCAGCCGCAGACAAATTCCAAATTAGATTTTCGGCGTCAACTTCCATCAAATGCAAAATGTTTTGTCTCCAATAAAAATTTCATGAAAGTCGGTAATGTTTGACATTTTCGCGCGCGGATAAATTATCCGCTGGAGAATTGCGAATGACTGAACATTTTTCTCCTCGAAGAGTGTGTGGCCGACGCAATGATGGCATTGCTTATTGCCCCAACTTCTCCAGGCGCGTTTGCGAACGACAGACCGCAGGGTGGGCGCAAAAAAAACGCGTCAGGTTGGGCCACGCGCCGGGCGCCAGAAATATCCAACTGAAAAAACTATGTCGAAAAGCGGAAGAAATCTTTGGACAAGGAAAATTTCCGGAGAGCAAATTAAACGCACCGGGGGAAAATGGACTTCCGAAGACATAGAGCGAAAATTTCTTTCGGGGCCAAAGCCTGCGGATAGTGCGCCCGTCCGCGAAAGCATCCCCGGCGGGGAAGTTCAAAGCGCTACCGACGCAAAAAGGCTTGCGCGCAACGCAAAGCTGCGCGAACGCTACCAAGAGGCGAAATCAAAAAAACTTGAGGAAGCCTATCACGGAGGCCGCATTCGCGGGAAGGTCTTGGGCATAGACCCCAGCCTGCGTGGAACGGGCCTTTCGGTAATAGACGCGCGTGCCGACGGAACGGTAGTGTATGTGGAGTCGATGACCGTAAAAAATCCTCCGGAAATGACCATGGCTGAATGCCTGGCAAGAATATATTCAGAGACAAGCGCAATGATTGCGCGCAACAACCCGGTGTGCGCGGCAATAGAGCAGAGCGTGTATGTGCAAAATTTTAAGACCGCCCTTATATTGGGCTCGTCGAGGGGCGCCGCAATAGCGGCGGCCGCGGGCGCGCACCTTGAGGTTTTTGAATATCCGCCTTTGAGAATAAAACAGGCAGTTATAGGATACGGAAGGGCAAGCAAGGAACAAATTGCAAAGTCGGTATCGTCGATGGTTGACGGCGCGCCCATACTTCCTCCCGACGAGGCGGACGCTTCGGGCGCGGCCCTGACACACATTTTCACCTACAAGATATAGGAAAGGCAAAACAACCCGTTATGAAAAAAACTCTCGTAGCCATGGCCGCCGGCATGGGAAGCCGGTTCGGCGGATTAAAACAGGCGGCAAAATTCGGAAAGCACGGCAAAGTCATATTGGATTTCGCCCTGGAAGACGCCATGGCGGCCGGCATGGATAAACTTGTTTTTGTAATACGAAAAGACATAGAAAAACTCTTCAGGGACGATGTCTCGAAAAAGTATGAAAGCCTGATTGATGTGGACTATGTGTTTCAGGATTTATCCTCAAAACTTCCGCTTGGCAGAAGCAAGCCCTGGGGAACTGGCCATGCGGTTTTATGCTGCGCAAATCTTATAAATGGGCCACTCCTGGCCATAAATGCCGACGACTACTACGGCCCGGGTGTTTACTTGCAAAGCGCCAGCTTCATGGATAAGCACGGCGACGGAGAATACGCGCTTGCCGGCTATAAGCTCTCGAACACTCTATCCGAAAATGGAGGGGTTTCGCGCGGAGTGTGCAAGGCCTCGGAAAACATGCATCTGGAAAACATAAGGGAGTTTTCCAACCTGAAATTTGACGCCAAAAAGGGCCTTGTCACAAGCGCCGAGGGCGAGGAATTCTCTGGGGAAGAGTTTGTGTCCCTAAATTTTTGGACCTTTTCTAAAGATTTTATGAATTTACTGGGCCAATATTTTGACGATTTTATGGCTCTCAACCATTCAAGCCAGAAGGCCGAATTCTATCTCCCCTCCGCCGTAGACACTGCCATACGCCAAGGGTGCGCCACAGCGGAAATACTGCCAACAAACGAGAAGTGGCAGGGGGTGACATACAAAGAAGACCTTCCCATTGTGGAAAAATTTTTATCCGACTGCGGGCGCGCATAATCGGGCCATTTATCCCGCTGTGCGCCTGCTTGGGTGCTCAAATTGAATCCGCTTGCGGCGCGCCCGAAGTTTAGGTGACGCGCGTTCCGTTTATTGCGTGCCCCCTTCGGCGGAAATGCCGCGCGGCGCTTTTCATGGGGCCTAATTGCCGGCGCATCTTACAAATGTAACTATACAGACCCCCCCATTGGAGATGGAAATTTAAGCATGTACGGACGGGGAATACGCCATCTTTGAGAAACTTTCCGGCGGGCAATTGGAAAATGAGGATGTTGTATTTTTGGCAATGCAAAGGAGAATATTGAATTAAAAACGCGGCCAGTATTTTCGGCCTGCTGGGCAATCCCAACTCTGCCCAGGCGATAGAAAACGCTTTACAATAAAGCCGCACGCGAATATCTCTCTGACGTTGCCTTGTGGGGTTTTTGTGCGCGGATAAACCGGTTCCAACAAAATTAGCCGGCCAAACTTTCCCTAAAAAAAATTACGGGCCAACAAATTTTGCGGAGCGCACCCGCTAATCTATTTAACGCAACAGTTTTAAATAAGGAGACAATATGCAGAATTCCGACATAGGATTGATAGGCCTCGGCGTTATGGGAACAAGCCTGGCGCGCAATATAGAAAGCCGCGGGTTTAGGGTTTCGGTGTATAACAGGGCGCACTCAGGCGCGCCAAGCAAGGTGGAAAAATTTAAGGAGGAATTCGGCGGCGGAAATTTTTTTGCAACCGACAGCCTTGAAGATTTTGTTGCATCGCTATCCCGCCCGCGAAAAGTTATACTTATGATTAAGGCGGGCAAGGCTGTTGACGAGATGTCGGAAAAGCTTTCGGAACTGCTTTCGCCGGGGGACATAATAATAGACGGAGGCAATTCAGATTTCGAAGATACGCGCAGACGCGTTGAGGAATTTGAAAAGCGCGGCCTGTTGTACGTAGGCATGGGAATATCGGGCGGAGAGGAGGGCGCATTAAAGGGGCCCTCTATGATGGCGTCGGGCTCGGCGCAGGCATGGCCGAAGATAAAGGACATATTTAAGGCGGCCGCGGCAAAGGCTGACGACGGCGAAGCCTGCTGCATGTGGATAGGCCCGGAAGGCTCGGGCCACTTTGTGAAGATGGTGCACAATGCAATAGAATACGGCGATATGCAGCTGATTGCCGAGGCCTATTGGATGCTCAAAAAGCGACTCGGATATTCAAACGAAAAAATATCCGAAACATTCAAAAGGTGGAATTGCGCCGATTTAAACAGCTATCTTATAGAAATTACATCGAAAATTTTTGCCGCAAAAGACGCCTCGGGCGCCTATGTGGTGGACGAAATACTCGACTGCGCATCGCAGAAAGGGACGGGAAAACTTGCGGCGAAATCGGCCTTGGACGAAGATGTCCCGTTCTCGCTGATAGCGGAAGCCGTGTTTGCGAGATTTTTGTCGGCGCGGCTCGAAGAGCGCCAAAAGGCCGAAAAACTTTTTCCGGACGGCCCCGAAAGTTCCTACAAAGCGGCGATATCGCAAGACGACATTGGCGCGGCGCTCTACGCTTCAAAGATAATGTCTTATGCGCAGGGCTTTTGGCTGATGGCGGCGGTCTCTGAAAAGAACGGATGGAATTTGGACTTTTCGGGAATAGCAAAGATATGGAGAAGCGGTTGCATAATACGTTCCGTGTTTCTCGACAGAATATCGGAAGCCTACAAAAGGAATCCAAAGCTTGAGAATATAATTTTCGACGAATATTTTTCGGGGAAGATAGCGCAAAGCCTGCCCAAGTGGCGCGCGGTTGCCGCAGATGCGGTCTTGAGCGGAACGCCGGCGCCGTGCATATGCGCGGCCATATCGGCGTTTGACGCCACGCGTTCGGGGAAATCGTCGGCCAATCTTCTCCAGGCGCAGCGCGACTACTTTGGCGCTCACACCTACGAGCGCGTTGACCAACCCCGCGGCGAATTTTTCCACACCGATTGGCTTGCACTTGAATCCGGAAGCAGCAACTCGGCAATTCTGAAAAAAGACTGACATGGAACGGCCCCAGAACCAGATACTGACCATATTCGGGGCGTCGGGAGACCTCGCAAAGCGGAAGCTGCTTCCGGCGCTTTTTGAGCTTTTTATGCGCAGGCTTCTCCCTGAAAAGTTCCGCATTCTTTGCGTGGCAAGAACCCCAATGACAACGCGCCAGTTCCGCGAATCGCGCGCGGCGGAATTGTCGGCCGCAATGGGAGAATTCCACGACAAGCAGCGGCACATAGACGAATTTTTCGAGACGGTTGACTATTTTAGTTTCGAGACTGCCGACACGGAAAAATATACATCGCTCAAAAACGAAATAGACAGGATACGCAAGCAATATTCCACTGGCGAAAGAACGCTCTTCTATCTTGGAATGCCTCCAAGCATGTACACCGTGACTGCGGACGGCCTCAAGGCATGCGGGCTTGCCGATGAAAACAGCCGCATTGTCATAGAGAAGCCATTTGGAAGCGATCTTGAAAGCGCGCGGCTTCTGAATAAAAAGTTAAATTCCATATTCAGCGAAAGCCAAATATTCAGGATAGACCACTATCTGGGCAAGGAGACCGTGCAAAACATTCTTGTGCTGCGCTTCTCAAACGGGATATTCGAGCCGGTCTGGAACAGAAACTACATAGACTCTGTTGAGATAAGCGCCACAGAAACTGTCGGAGTTGAAAAGCGCGGCGCCTACTACGATTCCGCCGGAGCCCTGCGGGACATGGTGCAAAACCACCTGCTTGAATTGATGACATTCGTGGCTATGGAATGTCCGCCCAATTTTAAATCCGACTCTGTCAGAGACGAGGTCTCAAAAGTTTTGGCCTCATTGCGCCGCATGGACGAGCGCGCCATATCAAAGAACGTCTTTCGAGGGCAGTATGCGGAAGGCGAAATTGACGGCAAAAAAGTGGCCGCATACAGGGACGAGCCGAACGTGGACAAAAATTCCACCACCGAAACATATGTTGCAATGCGCCTTTTTATAGACAATTGGCGCTGGGGAGGGGTTCCCTTCTACATATATACGGGGAAAAGGCTTGGGCAAAAGCGTTCGGAAATTACGATAAACTTCAAATCAACCCCCTACACGCTCTTTGCCGGGCAGTGCGAGGGGCGTTCTTGCAACAGCCTAACTTTGCGCATACAGCCCGACGAGGCTATATCGCTGCGTTTCGGATTGAAAGTTCCCGGGAAGGGGTTTCAGGCGACGCAGGTTGCGATGAACTTCAATTACTCGTCGCTGGCGGACATCACCCTGCCCGACGCGTATTCGAGGCTTCTTCTCGACGCTATGGCCGGAGACTCAACGCTTTTTGCCAGAAGCGATGCCGTGGAAGCCGGTTGGAAATTTGTGGATCCCATAGAAAAGTATTGGGAAAAGCATGGCGGGGAAATCCCGCTTTATCCCGCGGGGTCCGACGGCACGGAAGAAGCCATGGAGATGAAGCTTGAGCACCTGAACTCCGTGTGCAGCCTGCCAATTGTAAACGAGCTTTCTTCAAACATAGAGGAGAAGGCATGAAAATTTATTACAGCAAGACGCAATCTGAATGCTTTGGGCTTATTGCGGAAGACCTGCTTGACATGCTCTCAAAGAGGCGCAGGAGGTTTTTCAATTTGGCCTTATCCGGCGGCGGAAGCGCGGAAAAACTTTTCCGGGCAATGCTCTCGAAGGGCTGCGCAGATCTGGATTGGAAAAACGTAAAAATATTTTGGGTGGACGAGCGCTGCGGTCCGACGTCGAGTTCCGAAAGCAACTACGCAAACGCGAAGAGGCTGTTTTTGGATAAAATCGACATTCCGCAATCCAACGTGTTTAGGATTCGCGGGGAGGCCTCCCCGGAACGCGAGGCCGCGCGGTACTCGAAAGTTTTGAAAGAGAACATTCCCCTTTCGGGAGGTGTGCCGGTATTCGACTGCATTGTGTTGGGAATGGGCGCCGACGGCCACACGGCGTCGATTTTTCCGGGCGAGGCAAGAGCCGCGCGCGCCCACGGGCTGTGTTTTGCCGCGCCCGCAATGGGCAACAGGCTTGCCCGCGTAAGCCTTTCCGAAAAAACTATTGTGGCCGCAAAGAAAATTCTTTGCCCAATAGCCGGCAAAGACAAAAGGGACACCTTCTCAAAAGTTCTTGGCCAATATATCCGGCAAGACTGCAAATATCCGGCTTCGCGCGTATTTTCAAAGGCCGGCGATGTATCGGTATACACCGACATACTTCCATTTCCGGTGTAACGGCTTTCCCCTTCAAAAAATTTAAGGGTTTGCCAGCGCAAAGATTTTTTGCCAAACCCAAAAAATTTGCCGGGGAAAATGGGAAAAAACCTCCAAAAGTTTCCGCCAAGGCGCCGGAAATTTTTATCTTACAATGCACTTGGGCCTCGCTATTCCGCATGCGCGGCAATGCGAAGAATGCGCATGTCCAAGCAAGGGATGTCTTTCCCATTACATGCCCAAAAATTTACATTAACTTTTAGGCTCCCAATGCGTTGCACAAAACATCAGAATGCGGATACAGGCACACATCTATCAATAAAGATACTTCTGCATTTGCCGAAAATTTTTTTAGGACGCCTTGTGCGGCACGGCATGAGCTAAAAAAATGGCTAAAAAAAAGCTTGAGATGATGAAAAGCCCCGTTAGATTCAGGGGCTTAAATTCATTATTAGGTAGGGTATCCAAGTGGTCAAAGGATGCGGACTGTAAATCCGTCCGGTTTCACCGTTCGTGGGTTCGACCCCCACCCCTACCATAAAGTTTTCCGCTCCGCGCAAACGGAGCGGTTTTTTTGTGCGCCAGCCGCATTGCAAACCCGCCCTTTCGCCTGAAACTTCTGAGCTGCAAAACGGTAAGACTTTTGAATACCCGCCGCTTAAATTTGGCCCTGCCCAAATACAATGCAGCGGCTTAAGTTTGAACTTTACAAGGAATACAGATGCCATTAGCATGCAGACGGTTTCGAGACTTACTTAATTAGCTTATGAAAATTTTGCGCCTCTTCATTTTGCCGGCCGCGCTCGCATTTGCGCACGCGGGAATTGCCGAAACGGGCTATATATTCTCGGTGGATTCAAAAACTGTTTTTGGGGAAGGATCCACAATTTATTTTAACCATTCAAATTCCGCCAAGAAATCCGCTTCGCCCGCAGAATATGGGTCAAACAAGGCGGAAGCAATGGAACAGAAGTATGAACTGCTGCTTGCAAAGAATGGCACAATAAGCATTTTTGGAAATACCCCCGGCGGAAGATTGTCGGTAAGCACCTACGCACCGGAACGCCGTTCAATTGAAGTTTCAGGCGAAAAAATTAACATAACACCATTGGAAGCTGCGTCGCTTGCCGAATATATGTCGCCTGCGGCGATATTGTATAAGGCCGCCCACTTGGACGCATTTAAAAACGACTTGCGCAAGCTCAATCCGGGAGGAGGAAAGGAACTAAAAATTTCGGAAGACTCCATACAATATTGCGACAACTCGCTAAGCTATGCAATCGGGCTAAGCGGCGGAAAAATGGCCTCGGCAGATTTGCGCGAGGCAAAATCGGGTAAAAAATTTTTGGAACTATCGCTTGAATACGACGGCGAAGACGCCTTTCCAAGCAATGGGGTTATCCGCATGTACTCGCCGGCAAGCGGCAAGCTTCAATCAACAGAAAGTTTCCGCATAAAATTAACAAAAGAAATAGCCGACATTGAAAAATACGGGCTATTCGACATCAGCGGCGGCGGAAAATTCAAGATTACCGACAGCCGCGTTCGCCCATATAAAACCTACGAATATTCAGGCGGCATTCCGTCAGTTCAGGAAGCGGAAAAGCTGCCTTCGGCGGAAGCATCTTCCGGAAGTCCGCAGAAAAAATCGCCCTACCAGCGCAAAATTGAAAAATTTTTCACTTCTGAAGGCAAGTAGCGCTGCATTTCTGCAAAATAAATTGGCAGCAATATATAAGTGCAGCCTTCCACCCTTAATTTATTTTTCCGAGGCCGCCAAAAAAGAAAATGCAACCTTCCCAGCCGCAAATATAAAGTCAGCGCCGCAATAGATGCGGCGCCGCAGATGCCTTCCCCAGCGCGAGTTTATGCGAGAATTGGAATGCTAATCTGCTCCCAGCCAAAGAGATTCGTACTCCGAACAAATTTTCCTAATATCAAAGCGCCCAACTATGCTTTCCCGGGCTTGCGCGCCAATATCCCGCCTGGCCTTTTCAGGCATTTTGGCAATTTCCTCCATTTTGCCTGACAAAGCGCCAATATCTCCAACAGGAACAATGAAGCTGTCGTTGCCCACAATGAAACGCGCATCACCTACATCGGAAGAAACCGCTATCTTTCCGCAAAGCATAGCCTCCGCAAGAACATTTGGAAAGGCCTCTCCGAAGGAGAACAACACCGCCATATCCATTGCGTTGAAAAACCCCTTCACGTCTTTTGTAGGGCCAAGGGGAACAATTTTTTCAGCCAGGCCCAGCCTGTGGGCCTGCACCTTTATTTCAGCGCTCTTGTCGACACCGGGCCCCACAAGGAACAACATGCTGTTTGGCACACGCTTGTTAAATAACGCGAAGGCCTCTATCAAACCCGCGTGGTTTTTAATTTTATGGTATCGCCCCATGTGGCCAACGGCAAAACAACCATCGGGAATGGAGAGCTCGCCCCTGAGGCGCATGCGCGCCGATTCGTCCGGATAAAGCGCCGAAACATCATAGCCATTTGCCATCACTTTCAATTTGTCCGGAGGGTAGCCGTAACTTACGCAAATATCGCGCGCCAACTCCCCGCAGCAAACAACTTTTTTGCAACAGAACCTAGCCAAAAAAGCCGAAAGCGCATTCACCAGCTTTGTTGTAAATTTTGCTCCGTCCAAATATGTATGGTGTATCCCCCAAAAAATATTTTTTATGCCCGCCAATCTTCCTATAACCCCGCCAACCAGATTTGCGTGGTACATTTTGCACTGCACCACATCGGGCCTCTCGCGCCTAAATATGCCAAAAAGCTTCAGCGCCCTAAGTGGGTTGCCCCCCATTTCAAGAGTGTAAACTTTTACCCCAAGCTCTTTTAATTGAGCCCCGACCACACCGAGATCTGTCAGCGATACAACAACACTCTCAATACTCCCGGCCGTCTCTTTCACCGAACGCAGCAGCATATGCTCCACGCCGCCCGCATTCAAGCCGGTTATAACGTAAACAACTTTCAGTTTCTTGCGCATGAATCAACTAACCGGCAAATCCCCAAACCCGGAAGCGGCGCGCCTAAAGCGCTTTTTGGAAGTGTCGCTTACGTAATTTAGCGCGGCCATGGCCGCCATGCACGTCAGGGAAGCAACGCAGACATTTTCCAATATCATGTCAAGTGCGGAATATCCCAGAACTAAGCCTATTCCTATTACCAACGCGCAAACGGGAAAATCTCCGCTGCCTGCATTTCGGAGAAAAGCTCTTACGTAAAATAATGCCCACAGCAGCAGAATGGAAAAGCCCGCAAGTCCGTATTCAAAGAGCACGGTCAGCACCGAGCTGTGGGGATAGTCGGCGAGAACGTATTTTCTCTTTAAGTCCCGGTAGTCCGAGGTATTGTATTGCGGATTGTTGTAGAAATAGGGCGGCGCAAGTTTTATAAAAGACGTTGGGCCCCTCCCGTATATTATGTGCCTTGCGCTATCGGCATCAAAGCCCTTCGAGTTGTAATTTCCGCCGTCGGCAATCATCTGCAAAGTAGTCTGCCAAAGCATGCACCTTCCGCCTAAATCGGCCGTCACACTTCCCGGGGAAGCCTTGCCTCTCGACGACACCTCGTAGAGTACCGCTCCGGCAAACACGGCTGCCAGCGCTGCGCCGCATGCAAATATCACAAGCACTCTCCGCGTGCGTCCAAAGAGCTTTCTAAGCAGCGGGAACAACAATATTGCCACTATCTCTACGCCGCCGAAAAATTTTCCCCCAGACCCAGTTGAAGAAAATATTGCCACATAGATAAACCCCATCACGCCCGCAAAAAACAGCTCCGCAAAAACGCGTTTGGGCGTTTGCCTGTGTTTGAAACAATCCATGTAAAGCAAGCCCACCATTGCGGCCACAATCATAAACGCCGCATTCCCCATTCCGTGGTAAACGAAGGCGCCCGAGTGCCCCGGAGTTCCCTTGTCCAGCAACCCCAATATGGCGGTGCCGCCCCCCATGTGCGCCCATATTGAAGCCCCTGCCGCCACAATTCCCGCAGCTAACGCGAGCCAGCACAAGCCCCTTACCGCCCGCCTTGTCCTGACCAGTAAGAGCGTTGAAAACGCAAAGCAAAACACCGCCCCAAGAGCCACCACATGCGCCATCGGATTGTATTCAACAGCGGCAGACGCCGTCCCGGACGGAAGAATTTTTATAAAATTCAGGCTTCGCAAAGACGAAAACCCCTCCTCTTTCACATACTCGAGTTCCGGATTCAAGACCAACACCGCCGCATAAATTATGAATATGCATCCAAACAAAAAATTGAACCCGCAAAAAAATCCGTCGAAGGCCCTTCTGAGATCCGCGTCGAAAAATGCGCCGGCAGACACGGCCAACAAAAGAAATATCGACGCCACGGAAACAGTCCACAAAGAGAAGTCGACCGCCCCCCCAAAGAAAAGCAGCATCAGGCAGAACACCAATCCGTAAAGCGCAAATAGGAAATTTCTTGCAAGAAGGCTCATTTGAACAAATCAAAATAAATTTTAAACCTTTCACCCGGCTTTGACGAATCCTCCAGCAGGCGCACCGCGCCTTCCCTGTCGCCCCGCTCCGCCATCGAAAGCGCAACGGCCGCCACTATTTCAAAGCGCATATCCGGATCCTGAGTAAAATACATGGTGTCCAATGCGCGTCCGTATTCCCCGCACAACGCAAGTATCCGCGCGCACTGGGGGTAAACTTTCTGAAACGCATAGGTTGATTTGTACTCCGAATTTGCAAAACGCATCGGGATTAAGAGTTCGTTGACCATCGAAACTGCCCCGGCGGCATTCCCAGCCGACAGATAAAGCCTGCCAACCTTTTCTATCAACTGCACCATGCCCCTGCGGTAGGCGTTTTCATCTACCCTTTTGACCCTTGAAATCTCCTTGTCTATACCCTTGCAGGAAGACTTGTCGAAAGCTGTCAGATACCTCCTATACAAGCGGTAGACGTTGTTCCCCAATATTTCTTTTTTGGGATACTCCGGAAGTTTGTCCACATTCCTCATCATGTTTTCCACGCCCGCAAACGACAAATCGTACCGGCCTGGCATTGCGGCCTCCCAAAAATCAACCAGGCGCGGGCCCAGCCCGGCGGCATTGAACTCAAATGACACAAGTTCCGAAAGCCACTCTAATTCCGAGTACGGAAGGGCTTTTGCCGCGCCCACAAGGCTGTCCCAATAATATGGGGCGCGCGCCGAAGAGTTCTGCTGCGCATTCGCATACATGACAAGGTTGAATACAAACATCGACATCGGGGTGCATTTATCAAGGCTAAGCCCGCGCCCCTCCTTCTTTTTAGCAAAGAGCTTTGCGTTTAAATATGCGTCCGCCAATTCCGCCCTGATGCGCGATTTAAAACGCCCAAGCAATTTTTTTGCCGCGCCAAAGTCTCCGGCCTGGCAAAGGTTTCGCAAAGATTTAAACAGCGCTATATCCGCATACTCAGCATACGATATCTTCCCAATGACGCTTTCCGCAAAGCGCGAATCGCGCACATAGTTGTCAGCGGCTATTTCCGCCATGGCCGCATCTATCTTAAGATTGGGCGCCGTCAGTTGCCCGCATAAAAAGCGCGCCGCCGCCGCAAACAGAAAAAGCACCGCAAGCGTCCACAGCAGCAGACGCACAAACGACACTTTTCTACTTGTCTCCATCGGAAAACCTCTCTGCGCAACCCACGGACGCGCCACACTATTAGTCTCGGCAAAAATCTTTCCGCGTCAATAGATTTATTGCGCCGCGACAAGCGGCAATATGGTTGACGCGCGCCCCCGAAACAGACATCTTAAAAAATGGACGCCGCCAACTGACATGTCGAAATTGCTTTACTTTTGCCTGTTTCTTATAGCCGCAATTCCAACGCTTTCGGCCTATCCCGGCATGTGCCATACACCGCGCGGACCCTTCTTCGAGCTAATCGGCCAATCCAGCGCAAACTTGGATATTGTTGTGCCGGAACGCGCGTCAGAAGATGAAATTGCAGCGGCCGAGTTTTTGCGCTCTAACATAGCTAAAATATCTAGGCAACACAATATATGCGTCCTGCCGGAAAACCGCCTGACTCCGGGGCGCAAATTTATTCGCCTAAGGGTGAACCCCAATTTTAAAGTTCCGTCATCAAACATGCGCAACATAGACGATTGCTCTGCGATAGCTTTCGACATTTGCTCCGCGCATATTGATATTTACTATTCCAACTCCTCCGATGCGGGAATGGCAGTAGGCTTGTTCCTGCGCAAATACTGCAAGGTTAAAATTTTTGCGCCGTCGGAAATTGGCCTGTCGGCAAATCCCGTGCAAACCCTCAACATTCCATCGGGATCCGCAAAGTTTACGCCGTCTTTCAAAGGCAGGCTCCTTGGACTGGGCGGAAATTTTGAACGCGAATATGCCGCCTTAAACGGAAACAATTCCATATTTTACCAAAATGCGCACAACCTCATTAATGTGTTTGGCGGCGATTTGTTTGAAAACAGGCGGGATTTATTCGCAATAAGATTCTTCCCAAGCTCGCATTCCGGCGACGCGCAATCGCGCCAGATAGACTTTTTAAACCCGGAAACTGCGGTATATGCAGCCGAGGCCGCCTATAACTATTTTAAGGCAAACCCGAGCAAAATGGTTTTTTCGGTGGGTTTTGCAGATTCGCACTTTTTCGACCAAAAAAAGGAATCGCTTGAGATGTCGAGGGGCCTGAACGATGCGGGATACTCCGACAAGACGGATTGCGTCTACACCTTTACAAACAGGGTTGCCGATAGGCTCAAGGTTTACGATCCGGGAAAATTTCTACTGCAGACATCATACCTGTACACGGAATCGCCCCCGAGTTTCGACTTGGCAAACAACATCCTTGTCTATTTTGCCGCCGATTCCTCCAATTCGTTTTCCGAAAATTGGCGCTTGCGCAAGTTGGAACAAATACGCGCATGGAAAGACAAAGGCGCCTCTTTCATAGGCCTGCGCGACTACTATTACGGTTCTCCCTATTTTGTTCCAAGGTCTATGGAGCTTTTCGGAACGGAATTTCTAAAAGACTTTTATCGCGCCGGCGGGCGTTTTTTCGCCTGCGAGACTTCTCCAATATGGGCTTACGACGCCGGGAAATTGTGGATACTTTCAAACCTTCTTCTGGACATAAATGCGGATGCCCGCACGCTTGAAAATGAATTTTACAACGAATTTTACGCCGAGAGCGCACCCTTTGTTAAAACTTTTTTCCGCATTGCCCAGAACGCATGGGGAAATCGCAAAGATTACCCAAGATGGCTTAAATTTTTCAAGAGGTGGGGGCAGGCTTCCCTATTTTCCAACGCCGACATTGACGAAATGGAAAGCGCTCTTAGAAAAGCCGAAAATTCCGCCAAATCCGACATCCTGAAAAAGAGATTGATGGAGCTAAGACTTGCCTTTGATTTTACAAAGTCAATGATTTCCCTGTACGGAATAGAACGCCGCATGTGGGATATCTACCTCGGCAGCGGATACGGCGTTAAAGATATGGAAAATATCATTGAAGAGTACGCCCTTGCGCGCGCGGTAAAAGCCGCGCGCCTTAAGCTGTGGGAATCGCTCACGCGCTATCCTAAACCAAATCTATCGGTTTGGGATCTTCTGCCCAATTCCAATATTTCGGAACTGCTTGCCGCAAAGGCGATGCGCTCCGGAGGCGCCGACGTTAAAAAAATTGAAAGGCTGCTTGGGCGCGATTTTATTGACAGACGCTCAAGCCTCGCAACTTCGGAAAACATAGCCCTAAATTCCGATTTCTCAGAAGGGGACAGACATTGGATAATCTATCGGACAAACGAGTGCGCCGAAACTGTGAAGCTTTGCAATTCAGGCACACACAGGGCCGCAAATTCATTTAGGGTAAACTCTCTGCTCGGGGCGTCGCTATCGCAACTTGTGGACGTTTCCCCAAACAGGGCCTACGCGGCAAAGTTGCGGATACGCGGGAAAACTCACCCCGCGGACGTCTTCTATATACAGATTGCCTTTTGCGACTCAAAAGGCAAAACCCTCCTAAAGAAGACACTTCAGCTCCCCGATTCCTTCTCATTTTCCGGGAACGACATCACCCTGTCGGCCGTTGCACCCAAGAATGCTTCCATGCTTGTGTGCTCATTCTTCTCCGTAAATTCAGACCCCCATTCTGAAATATTCGTCGAAGATTTTAAAATACTACAATCAAATCAATCTTTGCAGCAGAAATAATGTGCCTCTGATATAAAATGTACGGGTGCCATTTAATTATTTTAAATATTTGTTAAAAAATATGACGCCTTTCTTACTTGACATAATTTATATATATTATAGTTTATAGTAACTATGAAGTTGGGTGCATTCTTTTTGGCTCTCTATTTTCTGGGCTTTCAATTGTTTGCCGGTGGCTATAAAATATCGCTGCGCGATGTTGAAGGCGGCACGCCGCAGGGAATGGGCGCCTGCGAAAAGATAAATATTTCCAAGTCGAACCCCGGCGCCATTTCGGAAGGAGAGGTAATTAAGCTGCCAACCTCACGCGAAAATATGTCTGTTGTCCTTGTGCGTACACGCGGCAATGCGGAAAAGTTCACGCAAAACTCCATAAGAAAAAACGCACAGCCCGGGTGCGAAAGCGTCCTAAAATTTCTGCGCAAACCAACCGTGTATGATTCAATCAACAAATACTCCGAAGAGTACAAATTGTATTCCGAAGCAATCGCAAAAAACACGCGCGCTGTTGGGCGCACATACGGCATTGAATTGGAAACTCTCAAAAACAATACCGTAAAACTTGATGTCCTATTAAAAATATTTGATTGCTCATTCCACCTTTCGGAGAACTTGTTTTCCGACGACGAGGCAACCATAAATTATTCCGAAACTCCCGTCAAATTTTCCGCAAGCATAGAACTCAACAAAGACTATGTAGTTTTTTTGGAGAAAACCACAAATGTTCGCGAGGCTACATCATTCTTTGGGAAAATTCCCCTTATAGGCTCTCTGTTTACAACAGTTACAACCGCAACATCTTTGGATGAAGTTTGCATTATAAACATATCGTCGAACTGAGCAAAATAGCCGTGCTTTGGCGCGGCGAAGGCTGCACCGCCCGTTTTCACCAGGCGTTGGCCCTGCGCTGTTCCGGCAATTTACAAAGAGAGCCGCACAACTACGCCTGGCAGACATTGAAAAAGTTTGACGGGAATGTGGAAAATGCGCGCCAAAATGCGCCCAACAATTTTTATGCAATAGCCCGAAAATAACGTACAAATAAATTCGCGCCAAGATAGGCTCCACGCGCAAAAAAATTTAACTATCTAAAAAAGGCGCTTCTATCCGACTAAAGCAAGGGCGGAAAGCGGCAAAATTTGCAGGCAGCCGCAATTTGCGCCGCGAAAAATCTCGCCACAGGGCGAATTTGAAAATTCACATAAAGCAATACTGCCCCAAACAAAAAAACTTAAACTCTTTTCCCAGACAACAGACAGCATTTTATCCGCGCCAAAAAACTTTTTTATCAAAACAGAAAAATTTTTCCGCGCAAAAATTTGGCACCGCGTTTCAAGAATCGATTTCCGCCGGGCAAATGCCGCCGGCAACGGAAAGCGCGCACCGGGTTATTTCCTTAAACTTTTATAGAAGCCAAGGTCGTCTATCTCTCCCTCTTTGAGGACCTCCGGGCTTCCTTTCGAGGTGAGAACCACCCAAAATGTTTTCAATATTATCATATTGTCGAATAAGAACGACGCGTTGTCCACATAGTACACGTCCAGATCAAAACGCTTGCTGAATAGCTGCCTGCGCCCCATTACGGCCGCATACCCTGTTATTCCAGGAAGTACGTCGAGGCGGCGCCGGTGCTTTGGCGAATACAAGCTGTCGTACTCCGGCAAAAGCGGCCGCGGCCCAACTATGGACATGTCTCCCTTGAGCACGTTTATCATCTGTGGCAATTCGTCCAGGCTGGTTTTGCGGATGAATCTGCCTATTCTTGTGACGCGCTCCTCATCCGGAAGCAGCCTGCCTTCGGCGTCGCGCGCATCGGTCATAGAGCGGAACTTGTAAATCTGGAATGGCTTGCCCCCCTTGCCCGAACGCGTCTGCTTGAAAATTATCGGGCGCACCCCGCCAAGCCTGAGCGCCAACGCCACCGCAAACATCAACGGAGACGCGCATATCAGCACCGCCGACGATATCAGTATATCCTCAAGTCTCTTAAAAAATGCGTACATCTTTCAAGGGCGCAATCTTCAAAAGCCCCGCCGCCGCGAAATGGCCGCTGCAAGGCCCTAAACAAAACGCCGTCTATTGCGCCAATATTTTGAATATGCACTTGCGCACCGTGCCGTCGCCTATCGCCGGGGCGTGCCCATTCTCGGGGAAGAACACAACGTATTCCCCGGCCCTCAAATCCAGAAAATCAGACGGCAAATCCGAGTAGAATTTCACGTCCTTTTCCGACATCTTATCGGACTCCAATTCCGAAAGTTCACCGCGCGGCTTTATGCCCATGCGCTCAACCCCCGATATCACCAGCTGCAAGTCCACGTATTTGTCGTGCACCTCAAACTTGGCTGATTCCGGCTTCTTGAGCAAGGTATTGGAAAAGTTTACAAATACCTTGTCCGCGTCAATCGGATGCTTGCCCTCGGGAAATTTTTTCAGGCCGTCAAGGCCGTTTGCGTCTATAAACTCAAACACCTTTTTGAACAGGGGGTTTTTAGCCTCGTAAAATTCCCTGCAAGGCTTGTCGGCAAGCCTGCAAACCCTTGGGGTAGATGTTTCAGAACATTCCATATAAGCCTCCTTTGAGCCCTATCTCTGAACGCGCCCCGAACCTGAACCCTTCATAAGGGCAAGGACGTCCTCTTTTTTTGAATAGTTGTAGTCGCCCTTCATAGAGTGGGCAAGACACGAGCTTGCCACCGCAAACTCCAAGCATTCCTGCACGCCATCAAACTCTCCCCCGTCGAGCGCAAATATCAGCCCGGCTGCAAAAGAGTCCCCGCCGCCCACGCGGTCCACAATATTTTTTATCTCGTAGGGCTTGTACTCCCCTGAACGCATCGGCGCAAAATAAGTCTTGCCGTCGGAAGCGTCGTAAAGCATCGCGCCCCAGTTGTTGTGGAAGGCGCTGTAGCTTTCGCGCAAAGTGAAGGAAACGCGCTTTACTTTCGGGAAACGCTTGGCAATCTCCTTGGCCGTTTCGGTGTAGGCGGCGAAGTCGAGCTTGCCCGAATGTATGTCGCTTGAGCCAGACTTTATTCCCAACACATCGAAAGCGTCCTCCTCGTTGCCTATGACCAAATCCACATATTGCAAGATTTGCGGAACAACCTCGCGCGCCAAGTCGCGGGCCGGCACACCGGCTCTCCACGTCCAAAGCTTATTTCTAAAATTCAGGTCGAAGGAAACCGATATCCCCTTATCGGAAGCCAGTTTCGCCAATTTTTTGGCGGCGTCGGCGGCGGCCTCTGAAATTGCCGGCGTTATACCGCTTATATGCACACGATTGACGCCCTCAAGCGCACCCTCAAAGTCGTATTCCTCAAAGCGCGCCTTCGACACGGCAGAATCCGCCCTGTCGTAAATTACCTTGCTCGGCCTCTGGTTGGCGCCCGCCTCCACAAAATAAAGGCCAAAACGCCCGCCCTTGACAAGTTTAACATAGCTTGTATCAACCCCAAAGCCGCGCAATTGCGCAAGGCAGCTGTTGGCTATTTGATTGTCTGGCAGAGCCGTCACATAGCGCGCCTTCGCGCCAAGATTCGCAAGGCTCACCGCAACATTGGCCTCGGCGCCTCCAAAACTTGCGTCAAGGGCGCCGGGAAGAGCCTGCGCTATCATAAGTCCGTCCTGCGGGCACAACCGCACCATTATTTCTCCGAATGTGAGAGTCATAGTTTTTTTACCTCGTTTAAAATTTTATATGCCGCAAATCACAATACAAGGCGCGCAATTTGTAAAGTATTAAAAACGCCCCCGCCCCGATATGCCGCGCACGCCGCAAAAGCCCGCCAAATCCGCCAAATGCACAAGACGTTTAAACCTCGGCAGCCGGCTCCATCACATTTCCGCGCCGGAAGAGCCGCCTTCCGCCGCCGACTTCCCTTCCCTTGTAAAGAATTCGGTCAAATAATTTTCCAAAAAACTGTCCTTTATGCCGGCGTCTTCAAGATCTTTGGCCGTCCATCCCCCGCCGACCGACTTGTACAGCGCTATTATATAATTTATAAACAGCTGCCTGCTCATCAGCTGGTTTTGCTGCGCCTCAAGCATGGAACGCTGCGCCTCAAGCAAATCCAGAAATTCCGCCTCGCCCTCGGTGTATAGGCGCAACGACAACTCGTAAGCCTCGCGGGTATTCTTAACAATGGAATTCAAATAAACAATGCGCTCGCGCTCGTTTGCCGCCGACACCATGGAATCCTCAACCTCCTTCAGCGCGTTGAGCACGGTCAACTGCCAAGATATCTCGGCCTCCTCTGTCAGGGCTTTTTGCAGCTGCACATTAAAATAAGTCTTTCCGCCCTGAAACAAATTCCACGATACGCTTGGGCCAACCGACCAAGACCCGTACTGGTTGGAAACCACATCGCCTATGTTCGGGGCCTGGTAGGAAACATTGCCGCTTATGTAAAACTTCGGGTAAAAATCAGCCCGCGCCACGCCTATTTTTGCCATTGCCGCATGCATTGCATATTCGGCGGCTATTATGTCAGGGCGCCTCGAAACAAGCTTTGCGGGCATTCCAAGCGGAATGAACCTCTCAAGTTCGGGCAAATCCTTAACCTGCTGAAGTTCCTCTCTAAGAACACCCGTCTGCAAGCCCAGCAGAATTTCTATTGCGTGGCGCGTCAAGGCAAGCTCGCTCTCAAGCTGCGGTATTTTCGCGCGCGTGGTCTCCACCTGCGCCTGCGCGCGCACGGTGTCAAGCCTCGACACAAAACCCGTGTCTTTGCGCTGCATGGTTATATTGGCGGTCTTAATCTGTGTTTGAAGATTGCTCTTGACTATCAGAAGCTGCTGCTGGACCGCCCTGTACGTAAAATAATTCTGCGCAACCTCGGCGGCAACAGCTATGCGCGTGGCGCACTTACTGGCAATAGACTCGTTGTAGCTTGCCAACGCCGACTCAACACCCCTGCGCGTGCCTCCAAAAACATCTATCTCCCAACTCGTGCTGGCGCCAAACCCGTAAGACTGCCCCTCCGCCGATATCGTCTTTCCCACCTCTGAAAACGACGCTTTCGCATCAAGCGACGGAAAGAATCCGCTCTGCGTGGTGCCCAAAGTCGCGCGCGCCTGCGCTATCTTAGAGCGCGCCTGCGCTATCGACAAGTTCCCCTCGAACGCCCTGTTTATCAGAGATGAAAGCTCAGGATCTCCAAACACGTCCCACCAGCTCGACAGCTCCTGTTCGGAAAGCGCCTTTGGGTTGTCGTCGTCGGTGAGCAATTTAGCTTCGTCCGTCACGCTCCAAGAGTCCGGCAAGCTCGCCTTTGGAGACTCGAAATCAGGCCCCACCGCGCACGACGCAACCGCCGCGCAACAGACAACAAATACCGCCAATTTAAAAAAACTATTCATATCTCAAAGCCTCAATCGGATCCAACTGCGCGGCCTTCCAGGCCGGATAATACCCGAACAATATTCCCACCAACACCGAAACTCCAACCGATAGCGCTATCGCCGTATAAGACGTCATAACCGGCCAATTCATCAGCGAACCCAGCAGCATAGACATTCCGTGCCCCAATATTATCCCTATTATGCCACCAAGAATGCATATCACCACCGATTCTATCAAAAACTGCCTCAATATGTCGCTTCCGCGCGCGCCCACGGCCATTCGCAAGCCTATCTCCTTTGTGCGCTCCGTCACCGAAACCAACATTATGTTCATTATTCCCACCCCGCCGACTACAAGCGATATAAACGCCACGCACAAAAGCAAATTGGTTGTGCCCTTTGTCTGCTGGGTCAGAAAATCGGAGAACTCAGTCATGGTGCGCGCGCGGAAGTCGTCCTCGTCCTCCGGGGCAAGCTTGTGCGTCTCTCTGAGGGAAGCAGTCACCTCTTTAAGCGCCTTCTGCACGCTCTTAGGATCGGACGCCGACAATATTAAGCTGTCGACATTGACAAAGCGCACAGGCGGCGTATTCGTCGACGTGCTTTCTGGATAAAGCGAAACCCCCGCGGTATAGATGTCCGATGTCGACGAGGTTGTCTCAGTAGTTGTGGTTGTTGTAGAGCTGCTTGTAAGCGACGTGCTTCCCGCCCCTTTCAGGCGGGCCTTTACGGTTGTCCAAGGTATTATCACGGCGTCGTCTTGGTCCATGCCCATCATGTTTGCGCCCTTCTGCTTCAAAACGCCTATCACCTTGAAAGTGACGTTTTGCACGCGCAAATTTTTCCCTATCGGGTTCTCGCCCTCAAACAGCTCCCTTACTATTGTGGAGCCCACCAGGCACACCTTCAATCCGCGCGCCACCATTCTGGCATCTATCGGCTCTCCGTCTTCAACGTCCCAATTCGATATCTCCAAATATTTTTCGTTTACCCCGTTTATAAAAAACGGGCTCCAGTTGTTGCTTCCGTAAATTATCTGCCCCCTCACGGAAACTACCGGTGAAACCGCAGATATGCTTTCGCAATTTTTCTCTATCGCCGCCACGTCCGCAAGAGTCAGGTTTGCGCGGCCGCCAGAGCCCGTCCTTACGCCGCTCTTAGTCACGGGGCCCGGCCACACCCGTATGGTGTTGACCCCCATGTTCTCTATGTTTTTTTGCAGCGCAACCTGTGCGCCCTTGCCTATCTCCATCAGCGCTATCACCGACGCTATGCCTATCACTATCCCAAGCGTAGTCAAAAAAGTGCGAGTCGGGTTTCTGCAAATGGCCCGCAGCGCCGACTTTACCACGGCGATATACTTCATTTTTCTCCCCCCGTATCCGACTCTATTTCGCCGTCCCTTATCTTAATTATCCTCTTTGCCTGCCGCGCTATATCCATCTCGTGGGTCACCAGCACCACCGTCACGCCGTCGTCCTCGTTTATCTGGCGGAACATCGCCATAATTTCATCGCTCATCTTTGTGTCGAGGTTGCCTGTCGGCTCGTCGGCAAAAAGTATCTTCGGTTTGTTGACAAGCGCGCGCGCTATGGCCACGCGCTGTTGCTGGCCGCCTGAAAGCCGCGAAGGCTCGTGGTCCATTCTGTCGGCAAGGCCAACCCTCTCGAGCATTTGCCTTCCCATCTCCAGCATGCGCTTCTCCGACAAGTGAGAGGCCGTGTACGAAAGCGGCATTATCACGTTGTCGAGTGCCGAAGTCCTGGGCAGCAAGTTGAAACTCTGAAACACAAAACCTATTTTCTTGTTGCGTATATCCGCCCTGCCGTCGTTCGACAACTTGGATATCTCCTTGCCGTCAAGCCAATATTCGCCCTTTGTGGGCCTGTCCAGACACCCCAATATGTTCATCAAAGTACTCTTCCCCGAGCCGGACGCGCCGGTTAGCGCAACCATCTCGCCGACGCCTATGTCGAGCGTTATTCCCTTGAGCACGTCAAGGCATATGTCGCCCATAACGTAGGTCTTGGTTATGTCTTTCAGACTTATCAGACTCATCTGCTTGCGCCCTCCGCACAAAGCCCTATTTTTTTGCCGGCGTGGATGTCGAATTATTTGCCTTTTTGCGCTGGGGCATCTTCGGCATGAAAGGATTTGTAGAAGCCGACGAAGCCGAAGCCGAAGCAACCACCCCCGTGACAACCTGCATGCCTTCCTTCAGTTCGGGAGATATCACCTGCGTGTTTATCCCGTCTTTGACGCCCGTCTTGACAAAAAGCGGCCTTATTTTTCCTTCGCCCTCAAAGACCCACAAAGTGCGCATGCCCTCCGGAACCTGCAGCTCCCCAGCGCCGGGATAATCCGACTCCTCAGGCTTCCACCTCAGCGCCGCGTTTGGAACGGCAAACGCGCCCTCCGCCTTCTCTATTATAAAATTCAGGTTTGCCGAAAGATATGGCAGCAGCCTTCCGTTGGAATTGTCGGTGACAACCTCCACAACGTACGTCACCACGTTCTGGGACATCGTCGCATTCAGGCGTATTTTGCCAACCTTTCCGTAGAACTTTTCCCGCGGATACGCGTCAACCGTAAACTCGACATCCTGCCCGGGCTTTATTCCCCCGATATCGGCCTCGTTTACTGAAGCCCAAACTTCCATCTTCTTTAGATCTTTTGCTATCAGAAACAGGCTGCTGGCGCTCATGTTGGAAACAACCGTCTGCCCCACGTTCACCCTGCGGTCTATTATGACCCCGTCGACAGGTGCCTTTATGACGCAATACTCAACATTTCTCTGGGCCTCTTTTAAGACCGCCTGCGCCTGCGCATACTCGGCGTCGGCCGAAAGTATCTTCGCCTCCGCCACGCTTATTTCGGCAGTCGCTTTCTCCCATTCAGAAAGATACGCGTCGTAGGCCGACTGCGAAAGCGCGTCTCCCGGCCCCAGCCTTTTGGCCCTGTCCCAATTGCGCACGGCCTGCTTTAAGTTCTCCTTGGCCACCAGCAGATTGGCGCGCGCCGATTCCTGGCTGGCCTTGGCCATGTCAAGCTGCGCCTTCGCGCTTAAAAGGTCGGACTGCGGAATTTCGTCGTCTATTAGCGCAATTATTGTGCCCTCTTTTATCTCCGACCCGTAGTCTATCTCCTTCCCGTTGGAATCCTTCCCAAACGAAACTATCTCCCCCGAGACTCTTGCCCCGACATCGACAAGATCTTCAGGCTCCACAGTGCCTGTGGCGTCTATTGTCTGAACCACATCCATTATCTCCACTGGCACAGTCTTATAGACAGTCTTTTCACCGGAATCCGCATAAAACTCCGCATAAATCCAATAGGCCGCGCCGCATACGACGGCGATTGACGCAAATTTTTTAAAAAACCCCTTCACAAAGTTTCCTCCGACTTGAAGTTGTTAAACCCGCGCCAATGCGCAAAGTTTCAACAAGAATCTCGCGAGTGTAGGC
>CASEFZ010000012.1 GCA_949287395.1 uncultured Verrucomicrobiota bacterium | reverse complement strand
CCAACCAGCTCTTTTATCTTGCCTCCGCCCTCGAAACAGAAGACGCCGGAAACTATGTTGTTCAAGAAACTGCGGTCGTGTGAGACAACCAGCACCGTTCCCTTAAACGACACCAGAGCCTGTTCCAAAAGCTCTATGGTCTGCATGTCCAAATCGTTTGTCGGTTCGTCCAGAACAAGCAGATTGGCCGGATTGGTAAACAATTTCGCCAGCAACAACCTGCTCTTTTCCCCTCCGGAAAGCATTGCAATCTCGCCGTGTATTTGCTCGGGCGTAAACAAAAAGTCCTGCAAATACCCCATCACCGATTGCGAACGCCCTCCCACAAATACGAAATCCGACCCTTCCCCCACGAAATCAAACGGCCTCATTTTATCGTCGAGCCGCCCCCTCAATTGGTCGAAATAGAGAACCTTCTGCCCCGTGCCCAGCTCCACAGTGCCGCTGTCGGGTTCTATCTTGCCAAGCAGAGTTTTAAGCAGGGTTGTTTTTCCAACCCCGTTTTTGCCTATTATCCCTATCTTGTCTCCGCGGAATATCGTCGTGGAAAAATTGTCTATCAGTTTATTCCCCCCGAGAGATACCGAAACATTTTTTGCCTCTAAAACCTTTTCGCCGCCTTCGCCCGCACCGAGTATGTCAAGCGACAAACTTCCTACCCCCTCCCTACGGGCCTTTCTCACACGCCTCAGGCGCATCAGCTCCCTAACGCGCCCCTCGTTGCGCGTTCTCCTCGCTTTTATGCCTTGGCGCAGCCATGCTTCCTCGCGGGCAAGCTTTTTATCAAATTCGCGCTCCTGTCTTTCGCGGGCTGAAAAGAACTCGTCCCTTCGCACGAGAAATTCGTCGAACCCGCAATTAAAAGATACCAATTTTGCCCTGTCAACCTCCACGACGCGCCCCGCCAAAGCGCGGAGAAAAGACCTGTCGTGCGAGACAAACACAAGGGTCTTGCCGCAATTTTTCAAAAAATTCTCCAGCCAGAGCGTCGAATCTATATCCAGATGGTTTGTCGGCTCGTCGAGCAGTAGCAAGTCGGGCTTCGACACCAATTCCCTTCCCAACAAAACCCGCCGTTTCAAGCCAGCCGACATTTTCTCCACCGGCACATCGGAGTCTATTTCAAGCTTTCCAAGAATGTCCGATACCTCCGCCTGCGCCCCCCAGGCGCCCAATTCGTCCATCTCCTGAACAAGCCTGTCGAAACGCGCATGCAAATTGTCGTTTCCGCCGCCCCCCCGAAGAATCTCGGAAAGTTTTATATACTCGCAAAGCAGTTTTCCGCGCGCGCCAAGGCCCGCTGCCACAACCGAAAATGCGCTTGAGGACAAATCGGTTGGAACTTCCTGTTGAAGATATGCGGCCTTCAATCCGCGGCGCCGCTCGACGTTGCCGCTGTCCGGCTCGATAATTCCGGCCAGCAATTTCAGCAGGGTTGTTTTTCCGCAGCCATTTCTGCCTATAAGCGCCAAAGAATCCCCTTCGGCAACCGACAGATCTGCCCCGTCGAGTATGTCGTAATCGCCGTAGCGCAAGCCTACTTTGTTCAGCCAAACCAATTCCATAAATCAGCGCACCCTAACACATGTCCAAAAAAAATAAAATGTTTTCTGAGCCTATTGGCTTGTTGAATCCAACAAAGTTTCCCGGCTTTACGCCCACAGCGCCATTGCAAATTCCAAACATTGCCCTTAGGGCTTTTTATCTGAAAAATTCTCAGTTTTTCATAGTCCAATCCCGCATAAAAAATCCAAAAGCAGCGCGGTTAAAGTCCATTAAGCAGCCGAAATTAACGCCTGCATATTCCACAACTTAACCCGAAAAAAAAAACGCCGCCGTAAGACGGCGGCGTAAAAGCCAAGCTATCCAACAACTCACAATGAGGCACCCATCCACAAGACTGTCGGAACCGCAAACGGCCCGCATCTTCTTTAGGATTTCGACATCCTCTTTGCCGCCTTTTTCTGGGAGAAAGACAGCTTCTTCCCGTCGGGATCCAAAGACACCCTAACGGTGGAGTCGCAATTTACAATATCCCCGCGCAAAATCGACTCCGCAAGACCGTCCTCCAGCTCGCGCTCTATGGCGCGCTTGAGGGGGCGCGCCCCGTACTTTTCGTCCCAACCCGCTCCCACAAGGTATTCAAGGGCGTCGTCGTCCAACACGAGCGATATCCCCTTGTCCAAAAGCCGCCCGCGCAATTTTCCGACCTCCAGCCTGACAATCTGCTTCATGTCGTCCTTTGAAAGTGTCTTGAACAGCACAATGTCGTTTATCCTGTTCAAGAACTCCGGACGAAACGACTTCTTCATCTCGTCCATCACCCGCTCTTTGGTCTTTTCGTAATCTTCCGCACCCGTGGCAAGCGCATCGAAGCCCATAAAGTTGTTCTTTTGCAAAATGTGGGCGCCGACATTGCTTGTGAGTATGATGATTGTATTGCGGAAGTCTACCGTGCGCCCAAGACTGTCAGTCAAGCGCCCGTCCTCCAAAACCTGCAAGAGCAGCTGCAAAACGTCCGGATGCGCCTTTTCTATTTCGTCGAAAAGTATCACGCTGTATGGGCGCCTGCGCACGCGCTCCGTAAGCTGCCCGCCGTCCTCGTGCCCAACGTAACCGGGCGGAGAACCTATCAGGCGCGACACCGAGTACTTTTCCATATACTCCGACATGTCTATCTGTATAAGGGCGTCCTGCTTGCCGAACATCTGTTCGGCCAATATCTTAGCAAGATAAGTTTTTCCAACCCCCGTCGGTCCCAAAAACATGAAGGAACCTATCGGCCTGTTCGGGTCTTTCAAGGCGGCCCTCGAACGCCTCAAGGCGCGCGCTATCACGGCGGTGGCCTCATTCTGGCCAACCACGTTTGCCCGCAAGTGCTCCTCAAGCTTGAGCAACTTTGAACTCTCTTGCGTTGCCATCCGCGCAAGCGGTATGCCAGTCCAAGAAGAAACAACCGCATATATGTCGTCCTCGGAAACTTCAACCCTCTTGTCTTCAAGCGAACGCTTCCAAGCCTTGACAATGTCCTCGCGCTGCAAAGCCAAAGTTTTCTCCCTATCGCGCAGGGCCGCGGCCTCTTCAAAGCGCTGGTCGCGTATGGCATTGTCCTTATCCTCCTTTGCGGCGGCTATCAGGGCGTCTATCTTAACCACTTCCTCAGGGCGCTCCATCATCTTTATGCGGGCCCGGGAACCGGCCTCGTCTATTACGTCTATGGCCTTGTCGGGAAGAAATCTATCGGTTATGTAGCGCTCTGAAAGCTTTACGGCCGTCTCGAGCGCCGCATCTGAATAGAGGCAATGATGGTGCTTTTCATAATTGGCCCTTAAGCCGTGCAATATCTTCACGGTGTCCTGGGCCGAAGGCTCGTCAACCTTCACGCTCTGGAAACGCCTGTCCAAGGCGCTGTCCTTCTCTATGAATTTTCTGTACTCGGACAATGTTGTTGCGCCTATGCACTGCAAAGCCCCACGCGATAAAGCGGGCTTGAATATGTTCGAGGCGTCCATGGCGCCCTCCGCCCCTCCGGCGCCCACTATTGTGTGCAATTCGTCTATGAAAACTATCACATTGCCGTCGCGGGCTATTTCGTCCATAACAGCCTTAATGCGCTCCTCAAACTGTCCGCGATATTTGGTGCCGGCAACCATCAATGCCATATCGAGCGAAACCACAGTCTTGTTCAAAAGTATCTCAGGCACCTCACCGTTCGCGATTTCCTGGGCCAGCCCTTCAACAATGGCAGTCTTGCCCACGCCGGCCTCACCAACAAGCACCGGGTTATTCTTCGTGCGGCGGCAAAGAATTTGTATAACCCTCATTATCTCGTTTGTCCTGCCCACAACAGGGTCCAATTTTCCGTCGCGCGCCATCTGTGTCAAATCGCGCCCAAAAGCCTTCAACGCGCTCTGCCTGCCCTGCTGAGCCGCCTGAGCGTCCGGAGGAACATCAAACGGGCTCTGACGGAACCCCTCCTGCGGAGGCTCTCCGTTGTCCTGCGGAGTGCCGTCTCCGGCAAAATTTGGATCCAATTCCGCAAGTATCTGCATTCTGCAATCGTCTATATTGACCCCCAACTGGCGCAATATCTGGGCGGCCACGCCCTCGCCCTCGCGAAGCAAACCCAACAAAATATGCTCTGTGCCTATGCAGTTGTGTTTTAGGCTTACGGCTTCGTATGAGGCCAAGGCCAAAACCTTCTTCACACGCGCAGTGTGGGTTAATTCTGAACCCGCCGTATAAACCTGGTCGTTTTCGCGAACCTGGCGCTCAACCTCGCTGCTTACCTTCTCCAAGCTGACCCCAAGCTTCCTTAGCACGTTCACTGCCACGCCCTGCCCAAGCCTTATTATTCCAAGCAAAATATGCTCGGTTCCAATATAGTTGTGCTTAAAGCGTATGGCCTCCTTGCGAGCCAGGGCCAAAACCTGCTGTGCTCTCGGTGTATGTTGCATAATGTTTACAATTCCCAAAGTTAGGCGCGCGCCACAATAAAAAATTGTCGCACGCCCCGGATGTTTATATTCGTAAAAAAAGTGAAAAAGTAAAACACAATCAGCGCGCCCCCCGACGAATCAGCTCCGAAACGTCCGGCGCTGGGAAACGCGATATTTCCCCTCTCAGGAAATCCGCACGCGCGGCGTCGCGCGCAGGCGCGCTTTCGGACGAAAGTTCCGCGCCGAATCCCGCGCATATGTGCGCCGGCTGAATCCCCGTCAAAAAAGCGTCCAACTGTCCGGTTTCAGCATCAAAAAAACCCATATCAGCAGCCATTCTCAAAGTTGACAGATGACTTGCGGCCTCGAAAGTGTCTATCATGCGGCAGGAAGTTAGTATAGAGTGCGCCCTGCATATTTTATCAGCCAAAAATACGGGGTTGTCGTATCTTAGCCTGTCGCGCGCATCCAGCTCAAACTCCCTTATTTTTTTGCCAAATTTGACAATTTTGCCGATAATGTCCTCCTCGGCAATTCCCATTGTCTGCTGGTTGGATAGCTGGTATATGCCGTCCGGAGACTTGCTGCCCTCCCCGTACTCGCCCCTGAATGTCATTCCAAGCTGGTTCACCCCGCGGACAACCTTCTCCATGTCGCATGTCAAGACCAACCCGGGTAAGTGCATCATCAGCGACGCCCTCATTCCAGTTCCGGCATTCGTGGGGCATGCAGTAAGATACCCGTACTTCCCGGAAAACGCGTACTCCAGCCTGCTTTCTATGTCGTCGTCAAAAGCGTTTACCGTCCTCCACAGGCGCGACAGCGAAAGCCCGCTTCCCATCGCAAATATTCTGAGATGATCCTCCTCGTTTATCATCGCCCCGCAAGATGCGTCTTTAGACAAATACAGACCCCTCGGCCCTATGGCAAGATCCAGAAGGTCGGAGCTCACCTTTCTGGTCTCCAAGAGCATCAGCCTGTCGCGCTCGGGCAGGTCTTCCATTTTGCAAAGAGTCCCCCCCCTCATCTTACGTGTCTTCGCAAGCGCCTCTGCACACCTCTTAAAAACCCTTTCCAAGGTTTCAGAATCTGCAGAATTGACAAAGCGCTCTCCGGCAAGGTTCCTCGCCAGCCGAACCCTGGAACTTATTATCACACCGTCCGTCAAGCCTTGCCTGCCTTTCGTATTTGCGCCGCGCTCCATTTCAAAACACCCTACGCTTTTGGGGATATAGATTTAAGCAAATCCCTTATTTTTGCGGCATCCTCATAGCGCTCTTCGGCTATCGCGCAATTTAGCTTGCGCATCAAAGTCTCCCTCGAATCCTCCGCCGACGGCGGCTTTTTTTCCAGCGGAATGTCGCTGCAAGACTTCCCCTGCCCAACCGACGAGGCATCGAACACCCCCGACACCTGCCCGGGAACTTCGCAATCGTCTGCAGTTCCGGCAAGCGCGTCGGCAAAATCGGGAATTTCCCCATCGCCAAACGCTCTATCCATGCCCGAATCCGCCGATTTTCCCCCTTCAGGCGAATCGTTGTACGGCCCTGTTTTATGTTTTTTCGGGCATTTTCCCACATGGCGCGTTGCTGCGTGCAGCTGCGAAAACAACTCAAACAACTTTTCGTCCCCCATAGACGCATAGCAGTCCGGGCAGGAAAAACGCCCGCCGTTGGCAAGCTGCTCAAGGTCGCAACCGCAAACTTTGCAAAACTTCCCGTCGTCCATGTGCGCAACGCTCTCTATCAAACTCTGCTCGAACTTCTTTATTTTCGGAAACAAGTCCGGCGGAAGATTGAACGAGTCAAAAGACGCCTTTTTGGCGCAATTTTCGCACAAGTGCACCTTTATCTTTTTTCCGCCCACTATCTTTGTTATGTGCACGGTTGCGGCTGCGCCGCATATGTCGCATTTGTAGTCGCTTGCCATCTGACCCCCTAAACAAGCCTAAGCAGCTCTTCAGTGGCGGGAACGTCCTTTATCATCTGGGACTGCATCGGCCCAACTCCTATGTATCGCAAATTGGGAAGTTTTCTTAAGCCGCCCCCGCGCGAGGCCGCCTCCACAACACTCTTTAGGCAGAACGCCACATACTGCTTGGCAGCCTCCGGCAGATCCGCAAAATTTCTCACCCCGGATATGTCTTCGCTCCACCCGCGCAACTGCGCATAAACGGGCTTCAGAGCCTTCCTGACGCTATCCGAACGCGGAACACAGTTGTACCGCGTTCCGTCTGCGGCGGCATACTGCGTGCACACAAGCAGCTCTCCACCCTGCCAATCTCCGCTGTAGGAAAGTGCGTCAAGCTTGTTTATGACAATGTCGTCGCAGCCTCCATACCTTATCGCGTCGGCTTTTTCAAGGGCGTCGAACCACCCTACCATGCGCTGGCGACCGGTGCTGGTGCCATATTCGAGCTTCTTTAATTTATTCGCCAAGGGATGCGCGTCGTCCATGCGCGTAAGGAATACGTGCGTGCCAACTTTTGTGTCGTAGGCCTTGCAGCAACCTATCGTATGAACGGGCTGCATAGGTATGCCCAAACTCTCGAATATCTCGGGAACACCCGTATGCGACGCCGTCACGTTTGGCCTAAAGCCATGGCGCTTATCCAGCCAGTAAGACTGCCCAAACTCTCCGACAATGTAGCGCCCCTCTCCCAGAACCTTGAGCGCGGCCTCCCTTATGTCAGCGATATTGCCGGCCAAAGCCCTTCCCGCTTTCCAATAAGCGTCCACAACCTCTGCAACGTTGAATGTGAAAGGCTCTTTGCCGCAAAATCTTGAAAAATCGAATTCGGACTTGTCAAATATCGCCTCCGACACCGCGTCCGCATTCGCCCGCAACTCCGACGCTGTAAGAGTTTCAAAGAATCCGTTCCACTTCTGGGGGTCAACCTTGCAAACGTAGCGTATAACGTCCGCCGCCCTCGACAAACGCGCCGACATCTTCGCGGCAAATTCATCTTTATCTCCCAAGAATTCACAGTACCATATCTGAAACTGCGAAGTTTCGTCGGCATACGACGGCGTTATTCCCCTCCCCGTGGAACCGCGCGCCTCCTCATGGAGCTGGTTTACACGGTAATCCTCCCAGGCCAAGTCCAGAAGGCGGTGCCCGACGTCGCTTACCATAGTCCTCTCGTCGATGAGCAACCTGTCAAAAATTTTGTATCCGCGCGCCTCCAGAGGCTTTCCTTCCCACAGGAACTTGCGGGGGTCGGCCACAACGCCCGCCCCTATTGACAAGTATTCAACGTCTCTTTCTATCACGCCCGCAGGCAATAAATTCAGCTTTATTCCCCCGGCGGTATGCCCGGAATTCGCGCCGCCATTTACCTTGGCAACCATGGCCGCTATGTCGGTTCTGCCCGTCTGTTTCTTAAGTTCGTCTATGACTTCGTAGACAAGTCTGCCCTTGCCTTCGTCGCCCATGCTTATCCCCACGTCGGCGATCAGCTGCCCGTTGAATTTAGTTAGTGCCATCTTTAGCAAAAAAAATACAATTTCACTTATGCGCTTCCGACCTCCATGCGCGTCTGTACGGCCGCGCAAAATTATCATATTGAACCCCTCGGATTCATTTTACAACACTAAAATCCGCGCCCCAAAAATTTGTTTGACACACCGCCTTTGCCGCGCGATTATCCATTTGGTTAAACCGGATAGGAAGCGGCCCTCACACGAGGCGGCTCTGTGCTGTCTGGGACCATCGGAAACGGAGTGTTTGCCTTTTGGGGCGATGTTCTTTTGGACTGTCCTCTTCCCGGGCGCGCTGCCCGCGGAAACGCTGCGGTTGGCGGCATGGCTCAATTTGTAATTGGGCGGTGTTTGCGCTGAATTTTGAATGCGTTTTAAGGAAGGGTCCGCCTTGGGAATGAATCCGCCGATGGACTCTTTCGGTGCGGTTCCTCAAAACCATCCCTTTTTTTGACGATTTTTACACACGTGGAAGCGCGTAGCAAAGCGGCCGAAAGGTTTTTTTTGCGGCGTTTTAGGCGGAAGGGTAAGATGCGTCTAAGCTTGGGAGATTGGAGGTTGGAAGCGTCTAAGTTTGTAGTTTAGATGTCCTTGGGGAGCATATTTGCCGCGTTGGCAGGAGGCCGGGTTTCGTTTTGACCGACAGACAAAGGCGTTCCCTTTAAGGTCGCCTGGTTGCAATTTTTTTATAAACAAATTATGGTGGCAGGCATATCATATTTCAAGGGCATGGCGGTTTTGGTTGCCGCATGCGCGGCGTTTTCGGCTTTTGGGGCCGACGGCAAGCCGGCCGAATACGAAGTGTTCGGCGATATTCCAAACTACGGCGAAAAGTACTTGAGCCCGGACTTTATAGTTCCGGCCTCGGACGGCTCGATTTTAGTCACTGCGCGCACGGGGAGGGAGCTGCTTATACTCAAGAACGACAAGCTCGAGGGAAAAGTTGAATTGGGCGGATTCCCGTCCGGATTGGCTGTTTCAAAAGATGCAAAGACTGCATATGTGTCCATAGCCGCCCCCGCCGGCAAGTTGCTGAAAATAGACATTGCAGCGCGCAAAATTGCGCAGTCTGTGCCGGCTGGGCACATGCCGCGCTCGGTCCGCCTATCAGCCGACCAGAAAACGCTTTATGTTGCCAACCAGTTCGAGAACAAGGTTCGTTCATACGACGCCTCCACCCTCCAGCGCAAGCAGGAGGGCAATGTGGTCCGAGACGCATTTTCAATAGCGGAAACGCTCGACGGGAAGAAGCTTGTCGTTTTGAACCAAATCCCCGAATCGAAGGGCGGCCTTTACGAGGAAAACATAGCCGCGGCAGTGTCGATATTGGACGCGGCCACTTTGAAGAACATAGCAAACCTCCAGCTTCCGAACGGGTCGATAAACTGTCAGGAGGTTGTGATCTCGCCCGACGGCAAGTACGCTTTTTTGACGCATGCGATAGGGCGCTTCAACGTTCCAACCACGCAGGTTGAGCGCGGCTGGATAAGCACGAATGCGGTCACGATAATAGACATTGCAAATAACAAAATTTTTGCGACGTTCCTGCTTGACGACATAGAGCTTGGAGCGGCAAATTTGTACGGCTTGGCCATCACTCCCGACGGAAAGCTGCTATGTGTGGCGCATTCCGGCTCCCATGAGATAAGCATTATAGACCTCCCAACCCTCATAAAGCGCATTCAAGACCTTTATGCGAAGTCGGAGGACAAAGCCAAGACCTATGAAGACATCTGCAACGACCTTGCATTTCTTTCCACCATACGCAAGCGCGTGCACCTTGACGGCTTTGGGCCGCGCCACATGGCTATTGTAGGAAAGAATCTGTATGTGGGCATGTACTATTCGGACGTCTTGAACAAGCTGGATCTTTCAAATCCGGTCAATCCTCAGAAAATATCTATTGGCGGCAACGAAGTGCTCAACGAGGTGCGCCGCGGAGACCTCTTTTACCACGATGCCTCCCTCTGTTTCCAGCATTGGCTCTCTTGCGTGACCTGCCACACCGAGGTGCGTTCAGACGCCCTGAATTGGGACTTGCTAAACGACGGCATAGGCAATCCCAAGCAGTCGAAATCCATGCTATATGCGCACTACACCCCGCCTTCAATGATAACTGCCGTCAGGAAGAGCGCCGAGCTTGCCGTTCGCAAGGGCATTCAGTACATACAGTTTACGCGGCGCCCTGAAAAAGACGCCAAAGCCATAGACGCATATCTTAAAAGTTTGAAGGCGGTTGAAAGCCCGCATCTGGTAAACGGGAAGTTGAGCGAGGCCGCCGAACGGGGCCAGTTCATATTCGAGGAGGCCGGCTGCGCCCACTGCCACAACGGCGAATACTACACGGATATGAAGAGACACGATGTTGGAACGGGCCTGAACGAATACAAAGGGTTCAAATTCGACACCCCCACCCTCTGCGAGGTTTGGAGAACGGCGCCCTATCTATACGACGGCCGCGCGCGCACAATATTCGAGATGTTGCGCAAATTTAATCCCGAGGACAAGCACGGAAAAACGTCGAATCTTTCCGACGACGACCTCCGAGACCTTGAAGCTTATGTCTTGACCCTCTAAAAATCGGGGCCGAAAACAAACAAAAAAACTTCCCGCTCCAATGGCTGAGGCAACCGGCGTTTGGGCGGGATTTTTTTATCGCCCCGCTTTCAAGCATTGTGTCTTGCCGCCCAATTTCCGTTTCTTAGCTTCCGCAAGCTTTATTGAAATGTTTTTACAAGCAAGACAAGCGCGACATATAATACGGCCGCGCGCTTTCATTTCAGTGGAACAAAGAAATATAATCTGGTTTTATGCCCCGGCAAAGAACGCGCCAAATGCAGCTATTCTAAAAATGAAACTTTTGCCAGCGCACAAAACAAAGTTTCCCAGTCCGCAAAATTTTAAAACTAATCCCGGCAGTCAAAAAACGCGGGAATAAAATTGCGCGCGCAATGGGCGTTTGCAAATGTTGGGCTAATTTTTGCGGAAAGCCCACAAAGAAAAGAACTCTGCACGCCGCATTTTTAGAGCGCGGCAAACATAAAAAACAGTCCTTTGGGCGGAATAAATTTTGAAAAAAAGCCGCAGGCCTACTCCACGTTTTGCACTTGCTCTCGCAGGCGTTCAACCTCGTTTTTTATGGACATAGCAGCCTTGGTAATTTCTATAAAATTCGCCTTCGAGGCAATCGTGTTCGCCTCTCTTCCCATTTCCTGACAGATAAAATCCAACATTCTTCCGCAGGGCGCGCTTTTTGCAATAAGGTTTCCGAACTGGTCGATATGCGACCTCAAGCGCGTGCATTCCTCGGAAATGTCCGACTTATCCACAAATATCGCAATTTCCCTGAGCACGCGTTCATCAGAAACATCCACCACCGTCCCCAGGGCCTCCAGGCGGCGCAAAAGCGCCTCTTTGTATCTGGTGCAATTTTCGGAGGAAAGTTTCTGTACCGAAGCCACGATTTCTTCTATCGAAGAAAGCCTCAAGACAAAATCCGCAACTATATTTGCGCCTTCCGCAACGCGCATTTTATCGGCCTCGGACAAGGCCTCCCTCAGGGCTTTTTCAAACGCGGAAGCGTACTCGGGAATGTCTCCGCCGTTTTCCGACGGCTGCTCCGCTTGCGACAGGGCCTCGTTGAGTTTGAGCAGCAAGTTTGCGTCGGGCGCAAACGCCACTCCGATACTCTCCGAAGTATTCCGCAAAAATTCCACCGCCGAGCGCAACTTTTCAACATCCATTCCCAGCGGATTGGTTTCCGAAACGCGTTTGACAAGGCGCACCGACACATTCACTTTTGCCCTGGTGTAAAACTCCCGGACAATGCCGCCCGTCAAAGCCTCGAAACGCGCCCAAGTTCTGGGAATTGAACAAGACACCTCAAGGCCCTTCTTGTTTACGGAAGAAACTTCCACAACCAATTCAAATTCTTCACCGGAGGCGTTTCCCCTCCCAAAACCTGTCATGCTTTTCATATTTAAAATCTCCGCAAAAAAAACACATTTACAAGGGGAACTTCCGCATTTTCAGGCAAGGCGCAAATAAATTGCGCCCGTTAAAAAAGCGGAAGGCCGCAAAAAGCCGCGCGGCGGCGGAAAGATGCAATCCGCACAGCGCAGCGCAAGCAGCGCAAGATTAAAGCCTTCTGACAGCCCCGTCCGCCGCGCTTGAAACGTTTTTGGCGTAAAGTTTAAGCGCCCTTGAAACTTTTCTGTCTCTAACAGGACAATACGCGCCGTCTCCCTTTGCAAGCTCTTGCGCGCGGCGCTGGCTCAATTCTTCCTCGGACACAAGCAGAGATATTTTGCGCGACGGAATGTCTATGTCTATCAAATCTCCGTCCCTAACTAAGGCTATGTCCCCGCCGTCCGCCGCCTCAGGAGAGGCATGCCCGATGGACAGCCCGCTTGTGCCGCCCGAAAATCTGCCGTCGGTAAGAAGCGCGCAAGACTTCCCCAGGCCCATGCTTTTCAAGTGGCTTGTGGGATAAAGCATCTCCTGCATGCCCGGCCCGCCGCGCGGCCCTTCGTATATTATAACCACAACGTCCCCGGGCTTTATCTTTCCGCCGCGGATAGCCAGGCTGGCGGACTGCTCAGAGTTAAACACGCGCGCCGTCCCCTTGAAGCGCAATATGGACT
>CASEFZ010000011.1 GCA_949287395.1 uncultured Verrucomicrobiota bacterium | reverse complement strand
GGGCTGATGGGCATATTCAGCTCTCTGAATGTTCTTTGGATGTACGCATTCCACGAATTTGCGCTGGTGCCGACCTTCATAGCCATGTGCATTTGGGGAGGCCCCGGCAAGCGCGTGGCGGCCATGGAAATGGCGGTCTATCTGACGGCCGGGGCGCTGGTGTCGCTGCTTGGGATAATAGCCTTTTATGCGCAGAGCGGGGCGACGGGCTTTTCGCTTGGGGATTTGTCCGCGGCGCTGGTTGGCGTGCGCATGGACGTGCATTGGGAAATTTGGATTTTTGGGGCGCTGCTTTTCGGGCTTGGAACGCTGGTGTCTTTATTCCCGCTGTACTCTTGGGCGCCCCGCGCGTATGCGGCCGCGCCGACGTCGTTTGCAATGCTCCATGCGGGGGTTCTGAAAAAATTCGGGCTGTATTTGCTCATACAAGTGGCGGCGCCCCTTATACCGAACGGCGCATTCGACTGGGTGTGGGTGATGGCAATATTGGCGCTGTTTAACGTCCTTTACATAGGGCTGGTGGCCATGGCGCAGGACGACTTGAAATTGATGATTTCGTACTCGAGCGTATCGCACATGGGGATGTGTTTTTTGGGGATAGCAACGCTGAGCGTTGCGGGTGTTGGCGGAACGGTTTTGCTGATGTTTGGGCACGGTTTGAGCGCGGCCCTGTTGTTCATGCTTTCGAACGCGGTTTGCAACGCAAGCGGGGAGTGGGACATGCGCAAGATGGGCGGAATGTACAAAGATACCCCCGTGTTGGCCGGCTTCTTTGTGGCGGCGACCTTCGCGTCCATAGGTTTGCCGGGCTTTGCAAACTTTTTCGGGGAGCTTTCGATATTTGTGGGGCTGTGGGGATTCTCGCCGGCAGTTTGCGCAGCGGCGGCGCTGGGGCTGGTAATATCGGCGGTGTACGGGCTTCGGGCGGTGGCAAGGGTTTTCATGGGGGAGAAGAACCCCGAGTCGGAATATGAACGCGGGGCGGATCTGACATGGGCGCAGAGGGTTCCGGCGATAATACTTTTGGCGGCGCTCGTTTTTGCGGGAGTGTGCCCGTCGGCGGTGACGAAGGGACTGGATTCCATGTTGTCTTCTGTGCCGGTTTACAATCAGGACAAGTAAATTTTTATGGATAAGGTTATAGCATTTGAATGGGGGGCGGTTGTGCCGGAAGTTATCCTCGCGGTGACGGCGATAGCGGCGCTGCTGGTGGCGGCGTTCTCGGGCGCGGGCGCGCGCGCGGGCTGGGCGGTTCGCGCGTTCTCGGCGTTCGGCATTTTGGCCGCCATGTTTGCGGAGTACTTTTTCGGGGCAAGCGCCGCGGGAGGACCGCTTCCGTTCGGGGGGACGCTTAACTTTGCGCCGTCATTTTCGTATTTTGTAATGTTGTGCGGCCTGCTGTCGATAGCCATGACGCCGCGCCTCGAGAAACGCGCGGGAGAGTTCTGCGCAATTATGCTTATTTGCGCGGCGGCGCTCAGCGTGTTTGTAAGGGCGCAGAATTTGATGTTGGCCTTTGTGGCGCTCGAGTGCGCAACTGTGTGCCTGTACATTCTGGTTGCGTGGGGGCGCGAGCGCGCCTCAAGCCTGGAGGCCGCCGTGAGATATTTGATTGCCGGCGGGGCAAGCGGGGCAATACTGCTGCTGGGAATAGCGTTCCTGTACGGGGCGGGGTTCTCTTACGGAGTGAGCCTGCTTAACATAGCAAACCTGGGTGTAGGGGTGTCCAGCCCCCTGATGTGGACGGGGCTGGTATTTGTGTTTGCGGGGCTCTTCTTCAAAATGTCGGCCTTTCCGTTCCAGTTCTGGGCGCCGGGGGTTTACCAAGGTGCGCCTTCGGCGGTGTCGGCCTTCCTTTCCGTGGCCTCAAAGGGCGCAGGAGCGGTGTTTTGCGTGAAAATATGCGCGTGTCTGGCGTCGTTTACGGCGGACATGGTGTACCTAAATGACAAGCTGGTGCTCGCATTTTCGGCGGTTGCGGCGCTGACGATAATAGTTGGCAATTTGGGCGGCATTACCCAGACAAACGCAAAGCGTTTGATGGGCTTTTCCGGGATTGCAAACGCGGGGTATTTGCTCGTGTTGGCGGCGGCGGTCTTGCGCCTTGGAATGCCTGACCTGTGTGAGCTTACCCTGTATTTTTATTTGGTAAGCTACATGTTCGCCAACTACGGCGTATTCTGTGCGCTTGGCGGTTTTGCCGAGGACATGCAATCGTCGATCGGTTTGGGGGACTTCCGAGGAATGCTGCGCAAAGACGCGCCCAGCGCGCTTGCGCTGGTGACAAACCTTTCTTCGCTTGCGGGCATTCCGCCCACAGCGGGATTTTTCGGAAAATTGTTGCTGCTGCTGGTGGCGTGGTATGCGGAGCTCTACTGGCTGATGGGCGTGGTGATATTTGGCTCGGTGGTTTCAATTTACTACTACTTCTCGTGGATAAGGGCGGCGGTTGATTCGTCGGAGAAGGGCGATGCGCAGTTTAAAATTTCCGATTTGCGGGCCACGACGCTCGTGGCGCTTTCGGCGGGGTCGCTCTTCCTCGGGACGGTGCTGTTTTATTTTACAACCCTTTAATGGTTGAAATTTTTTACAAATGCGGCATTTGTGTGGGGATATGAAAAATATTTTCAGGCTTTTTGCGGTGGCGCTACTGCCCGCGTTTATATTCGGATGCAATACGGAGGACCGCGACAAATACAGCAGGGTGATGGTTGTGGATTCGGTTCCGACCGGCGCTGAGATTGTTGTGGACGGTTTCAAATTGGGCAAGGCTCCGATTACGGTGGAGATTGCGAGCACGGAGTCAGGCTGCTTTGTGCGCAAGACTGTGGTGACCGCCATACCGTCGGTTCAAGGGCACAACACGCAGGTTAAGACATTCCCCGGATTCAGGGTTGGCAACGAAGCCGAGAGCGCCATTCCGGAAAAGGTTGTTTTTGACACGTCGAAGAAACCCTCGGACGCGGCGGCGACGGTGTTGGAGTATTGAGTTTTACGGCTGCGCGGCGCAAAATTTACGCGTCGGCCGGAGTCTTTATTAAGGAAGGATTATCGAGATGTCGGACAGGGTAAAGTATATTTTGGATGAAGAGCGCATTCCGAAGCATTGGTATAACATTGAGGCGGATTTGAAGATAAATACGCCGCCTCCGATAGATGCGACAACCGGCAAGGTTTGCGAAATTGCCAAGCTTGAGAGAATATTTGCCAAAGGGGTTGTAGAGCAGGAGATAAGCCGCGAACGCTATATACCCATACCCGAGCCCGTGCGCGAGGTTATGCGCCAGTGGAGGCCGTCTCCTCTGTTTAGGGCGCGCCGCCTGGAAAAGGTTTTGGACACGCCCGCGCGCATATACTACAAGTACGAGGGCGTAAGCCCGTCGGGCTCGCACAAGACGAACAGCGCGGTGGAGCAGGTTTTTGAGAACAAGCGGGCGGGAATAAAGAGGGTCGCAACCGAAACGGGAGCCGGGCAGTGGGGCTCGGCCTTGGCGCAGGCTTGCCAAATTTTCGGGCTTGAGAGCAGGATATACATGGTCAAGTGCTCTTACGAGCAGAAACCCTACCGCAAGGCCATTATGGAGCTTTTTGGCGGCACGGTGATACCGTCGCCCAGCACGATGACCAAGGCGGGTTTGGCAGTGTTGGAAAAGGATCCGTATTGCAGGGGTTCGCTTGGGATAGCGATATCCGAGGCCATAGAGGACGTGTTGAAGTACGACAACACAAGATATTGCCTTGGGTCGGTTTTAAACCACGTGCTTTTGCACCAGACTGTAATAGGGCAGGAGGCCATGCTTCAGATGGAGATGGCGGGAGACTATCCCGACATTGTAATAGGCGCGTGCGGCGGGGGGTCGAACTTTGCGGGCATAGCGTTTCCGTTCCTTGGAGAGAAACTGCGCGGCGGCAAAGATGTTGACATATTGGGCGTGGAGCCCTCGGCCTGCCCGAGCTTGACTGCCGGGAAATACGCGTACGACTTCGGAGACGTGGCGGGGCTTACGCCCGCAATGAAGATGTACACGCTGGGCAGCAAGTTTATCCCTGCGGCGGTGCATGCGGGCGGGTTGCGCTACCACGGAATGGCCCCGCAAATAAGCAATGTAATGGCGCAGGGCTTGATGCGCGCGCGCACCGTACAGCAATTGGACGTGTTCAAGAGCGCGATTACTTTTGCGCGCGCGGAGGGCATAATACCGGCCCCGGAATCGGCGCATGCGATAGCGGCGGCGATGGACGAGGCTTTGGAGTGCAAGAAGCGCGGGGAATCGAAGGCTATACTGTTCAATCTTTCGGGGCACGGGCACGTGGATATGGCGGCCTATATGGAGTATTTTGCGGGCAACCTGTCGAATTACAGCTATCCGAAAGAGGAGATCGCAATGGCGCTTTCCTGCCTGCCGGTGTTGTAGGTTTGGGAGAATTTTGCCGCCAGCAAGACTTTCGGGACCCGCGGGCAAAGCGGCTTTTTGAAGCGGCGCGCGTTTGGGAGGCGCGCGCAAGCCCGCGACGCAATAGTGGGCGGTCTTGGGCTGAAAGTGCTTCAAGGGAAGGGCTATTTTTGGGAAAAGTACTCCGGAAATAGCGTCAAAAAAAGCTTTTTAATTTTTGACAATACTGTTAAATCGGCAGCCTCATAGGATAAGATGGCATTTATTTTTGGCAAACCCAAAGCGGGCGTAGAAATAACGGCGGTTGCGAACGTCGTCAGGCGCGACGTCGGCGTTGCCGTTTTGCACATAGAGGGAGACTGGCTGGTGAAAAACAGGAGGTCTCCGTTCTCAAAGATAGAGCGTTTCTTCTCGGTGAACCTGGATTTGCGCAGGTTGGAATTCGATACGTCGAAGCTTGGAAAATACGATTCGTCACTGATAAGCCTGCTTTTCAAATGCTACGAATATTGCAGGCAGAACAATATTGCGTGCGAGATAGGCGGGCTCCCGAAGGGCCCGAGGTCTCTGTTGGAGCTTGCGATAGCCGTTCCGGAGGCCGACGTCACGCGCAAGGGCGGAGGCGGCGGCATAATAGGCAGGCTTGGCGAATATGCGCTAAACGCGGCCGGCTCTTTCAAGGCGCAGGCGACCTTTGTCGGCGAGGTGACAATAGCGCTGGTAAAGGCCCTTTGCGGAAAGGCGCGGTACAGGTTTTCCGATTTGCTTTTGGTGATGCAGAAGTCGGGGCCCGAAGCTCTGCCGATAGTGGCGTTGATAAGTTTTTTGGTGGGAATGATACTTGGCTTTGTGGGCGTGGTGCAGCTGGCGAAGTACGGGTCGGAAATTTTTGTGGCTGACCTCGTCGGGATAGCGACCGTCCGCGAAATGGGGGCTATGATGGTTGGCGTGGTTATGAGCGGGCGTACGGGCGCGGCATTTGCGGCGGAGCTTGGCTCTATGAAAGTCAACGAGGAAATATCGGCGCTGAGGACATTTGGGATTTCGCCGGTGGAATTTCTTGTTTTGCCCCGGGTGGTGGCCCTTGTGCTGATGTTCCCGCTGCTGACGGTGTTCGCGGATTTGATAGGCATGATAGGCGGCATGGTGATTGCGCTGGGGCTATCGGACATAAGCTATGAACAGTATGCGAATAGAACCCTTGCGGCGCTGTCGCTGACGCAGATATCGACGGGCATAGGGAAGAGCTTTATATTCGGGCTGATAGTTTCGTGCATAGGCTGCCAAAAGGGCATGGAGTGCGAGAACAGTTCCGCGGGGGTCGGCATGGCAACAACCGCGAGCGTTGTTGAAAGCATAACGTGGATAATAGTTGCCGACGCGGTGTTTGCGGTGGCCTTTACGATATTCGACATATGAGCGCAGAAGCGGAAATATTCAAAATTGAGAATCTCACCATGGCCTACGGAGACTACGTGGTCATGAGAGATTTGAATTTTTCCGTCAGGCAGGGCGAGATATTTTTTATAATGGGCGGCAGCGGCTGCGGAAAAAGCACTTTGCTCCGCCACATGATAGGGCTGATAAAGCCCGCGGCAGGAAATATATATTTCAAAGGGAAAAATCTCTCTGACGCGCCCGACGACGAAAAAACCGAAATGATACGCCAGTTCGGGGTTTTGTACCAGGGCGGCGCCCTTTGGAGCAGCATGACGCTTTCCGAAAACGTGATGCTGCCGATATGCGAATTTACCGATATAACAAGGCGCGAGGCCTTGGAGCTTTCGGATATGAAATTGGCGCTGGTGGGCTTAAACGGCTTTGGGTCTTTTTATCCGTCGGAGATAAGCGGCGGCATGTGCAAGAGGGCGGGGCTGGCAAGGGCGATGGCGCTTGACCCGCAGGTTCTGTTCTTCGACGAGCCGAGCGCCGGTTTGGACCCTGTGTCTTCCCACAGGCTTGACGAGCTGATATTGCAGATGAGGGATTCTTTGGGGGCTACGGTGATTGTGGTGTCCCACGAGCTGGCGAGCATATTCGACATAGCGGACAGGGCGATATATCTGGATACGTCTAAAAAGACGCAGGGGGCGATAGGTTCTCCGCGCGAGCTGTTAAATTCGGACGACGAAGGCGTGCGCATCTTCCTCAACAGGGGTGTGGATCCGCGCGCGCGACACATGGAGGAAGCATGAAGAGCAAAGTAAACCCGTTGGCGATAGGAATGTTTGTGCTGGTGGCGGTTGCGGCGGCGGTGACCACGGTTATGGTTTTCGGGGCGGCCAAGTTTTTTGCGGATACGGAGGAGGCGGTATCGCTTTTTTCCGAGAGCGTGAACGGTTTGGACGTGGGGGCGCCGGTGAAATACAAAGGCGTGCTGATAGGCAAGGTGACGGCCATAAGAATCAGTGCGGGGTCGGAATCGGTGCAGGAGAGTTCGGTTGCGGTGGTGTATTCAATAGACCTCGACATGTTGAGGCGCAAAACGCGCGGAAATATGGCGAATTTCCACGACTGGATTGAGTCGCAAATAAGGGACGGGTTGAGGGCGAAGCTCAACTACCAGAGCATTGTGACGGGCATGTTGTACATAGAGCTGGATTATCTTGCCGAAAAGGACGCCAATTTTAGCCTCGAGTACGGCGGGTTGCGGTACACGGAAATTCCCAGCGCAAAATCGGGCTTGGAGGAACTTGGTAAGGCCGTGGAGAAGGCCGTGTTGAACATATCGCAGATAGACTTTAGGGCGATTGCCAGGAATGTGAATTCGGCGCTGACGAAGGTAAACGATAAGCTTGACGCCATAGACGCGCTTGGGATAGGGGCCTCGGTGAAGAGCACGCTTGCGTCGGCCGACGAGCTCTTGAAAAATTCCAACAAGGTGGTTTCGGACCCGGCGGTTAAAAAGTCTTTGGAGGATTTGGACGCGCTGCTCTTGCAGGGGAGGTCTACGCTCTCGAATGTCGACGGGCTGGTGGATAAGCTGGACGCTATAGTTGACCCGCAGTCGCCGTTCAGGTTTGAAATGGCGCTCTTGTTTAGGAATATAAACGAGTCGATGTCGTCGATAAGCAATTTTATGGAGTACCTGCAGCGCAACCCGAGTTCCATTTTGACGGGGAAATCTCTTTCGGGAGGGTTGCGCGGCGGCGGGGAAGACGGCGCCGCATCGGGCGGATACGGCTCCGAAAAATAACGGCGAAGGGTTGCGAATATGAAGATTGTTGCATTGTTTATTGCGTGTTGTGCGGCGGCTGTGTTGTCGGGGTGCGTGGGCGATTTCTTGAAACCTAAGGACGACCCCACCCAGTTTTATATATTGAGGCCCATTCCTCCGAAGGCGGATTGGAAAGCCGACGTTCCGGCCGGGGTGCAGGTGAACATATTGCCCTTTTCTTTGCCGTCGTATTTGGGGCGGCACCAGATGGTGGTTCTCGAGAGCGGCGGCAGGGTGGAAATTTCGGAGTTCAACAGGTGGGCGGAGCTTCCCGTGTCCGGATTTAACAGGGTTCTGTTGGACAACATATCGGCGCTGCTGCCGTCGGTGGACGCGTATGCGTACCCGTCGGTTTCCCCGCGCGCCGACGCGCTGACGCTGAGGCTGTTTGTGGACGAATTCCTCGGAAGTCTGAACGGAGAGGTTGTCTTGAAGGGCATGTGGGTGCTGTATTCGCCCAAAGACAAGAAGTCGGCGGAGAAGAAGTTTAAATTTAGCGCGAAGGCTTCCGGAAGTTTCGATTCCTACGCGGAGGCTATGAACGCGCTGATTTTCCAACTTTGCCAGCAAATATCAACAGGCATTGCCGGGTTGACAAAAACAAAATAGGATTTACAAGACAATGGATATGAAAACGGTATTATTATTTTCGGGGCAGGGCGCCCAAAGTGTCGGCATGGCAAAAACGCTGTTCGACAATTACGAGCCTGTGCGCGATTTGTTCAGGCGCGCCGACGACGCTCTCGGATTTAAGATTTCAAAATATTGTTTCGAGGGCCCGATGGAGCAGCTGACAAAGACAAGCGTATGCCAGCCGGCGCTCTATCTGCATGGAATGGCAGTGGTTGAGGTGCTGCGCCAGAGCGGCATGCTTGGCGAACCGGTGTGTGCTATAGGGTTGTCGCTCGGAGAGCTGACTGCGCACGCAATGGCGGGAACGTACGACTTTGAAACCGGCCTGAAGATAGTTGCCGAGCGCGGGCGCCTTATGCAGGAGGCCTGCGACGCGTCAAAAGGCGCCATGGCCAGTTTTATAGGCGGCACGGTGGATCAGGTTGCCCAGTATTGCTCGGAATTCGATGTGGACATGGCAAACTTAAACTGCCCCGGCCAGATTGTGATTTCGGGGGAGGCCGACAAAGTGGCGGCTGCGGTGGAAGCGGCGAAGGCGCGCGGCGGTTTTAAAATGGTGATACCTTTGAAGGTTGCGGGGGCGTACCACAGCCGCCTTATGAAACCGGCAAGGGACGCCTTTGAAAAATATCTTGAAGGAATAAAATTCGGCAGGCCAAACTTGGCGGTTTATACAAATGTGACCGGAAAGCGCGTGGAGGAGCCGGAGGAGATAAAAGAGGCGCTTGTAAAGCAGGTTGTAAGCCCCGTGCGCTGGGAGGACTGCATGCGCGCAGCCATAGCTCTCGGTGCCGACCAGTTCTATGAGTGCGGCCCGGGCGGAGTGCTGGCGGGGCTCGGCAAGCGGATAGACAAGTCGGTGGCGGTAAAGTCGGTTGCGGAAATCCAGGATTTGCAGTAGGGCGCGGGCTATTTGTTGGATATTTGCGGCCGCTCTGACTTGGGCGGCCGTTTTTTATGGGTCGCAAAATTTGAAATTTTTGGAGCCGGCGTGCGCCTTTTGGCGCGCTGCGGCAGGCGTGAAAAGTGCGGGTTTATAAATAATGTCCAATGTCGATGTTGGAAAAATTTTTTTTTGTTTTTGGGCAGGGCACGGGAAAATTGCGGAAAAAATGGCTGTACAATTTTCTTAAAAATTATTTTTTGGCGCAAGTTGTTTGGAGGCGTGTTGGCTCGAAAAAAATTTTGTGAAGAGATGCGCGGGCGGGGTTGTTGTTGACACGGGAGATTGTTAGTGTTAAAAAGCCGGGCGGTGAGGTTTTTTATAGCAGGCGTATTTGTTTTTTGTTCGGCGCTGTTTGCGGCGGCTGGCGAAAACGGGGAGTGGGACGCTTTGCCAAAAGCCGCCCAAGAGACGATAATTGCCGACTATATCGCACAGGCCGACGCCCCATACGCGGATTTGTGCGCCGCGGAGGTTGAGCGCATGCGCTCAATAGCGCTCAGGCTTGGCACGGACAAGTTTGATGAGCGCATAGGCCAAATAGAAAAGCGCCTTGGGCAGCCAGATAAAGACCTGTATATAAAAGCGCGCATTCTCAAGCGCGAGATGATGCTTTCAGGGATAGATTTTAGGAAAATTTTGTGCGTGGACGCGCCCTATCCGGAAGGTCCGGAAGCCGTGCACGAAGGCAGGATAAAGACCGAAAATACGGCGTGTTTCGGCGGTAGGATATCGGTTGTGGATATAGGGAAGTTCCGGGAGGAAAGAATGGTGTTCCCGGAGGGCGGTTCGGAGGCCGCCGTCGGCCGCGTAGACCTTTCTTTCGACGCATCAAAGATAGTGTTCAGCGCTAAGGTGGACGGGGATACAAACTACCATCTCTATAGCATGGAGCTTGGCGGAGGCCCGGCGAGCAAGCTTACGCGCGGCCTTTACAACGATTCCGACCCTGCATGGCT
>CASEFZ010000010.1 GCA_949287395.1 uncultured Verrucomicrobiota bacterium | reverse complement strand
CCGCGCGCGCGATATCTTTGGGGTGCGACAGCGTGGCCTACGCTGCGCACTCGGGGGACCACGAAATCTACCCGGACTGCCGCGAGGAATTCGCCCTGGCTCTCGGGAAAGCCATGCAGCTTTGCCACTACGCCCCAATTGACCTTTTGAGGCCCTTTGTGAATATTTCAAAGGCGGACATAGTGCGTTTGGGTGCGGATATTGGGGTGGATTTTTCCAAAACTTGGTCGTGCTACAAAGGCGCAGCTCTGCACTGCGGAAAATGCGGAACGTGCGTAGAGCGCATTCAAGCCTTCGCCGAGGCGGGTGTGGAAGATCCGACCGAGTACGAGAGATAACCTTGCAATACCATCAAATTTTCTAAATTTCCCCGCGAGCGGCCCTGATTGCGCAATATCTTAAAATGCGCCTCAAACCTCATGTCTTAAAGTTTGGCACAAACACCACACAAAAAAAAGGCGCGCCCCGCAAGGCGCGCCCAACCAAAATACAAACTACAAGAAATCTAATCTCTTCGCCTATTAAGACGCAGGTGCCTAAAATTTCGTTCAAAAAAAAACAATTTTTTTATTTTTTCATCACATTGCAATGCAACAACTTGCAAACAAAGATAAAAAACCTCTCAAAAAATTTTGGAAAATTCAAAAAATGGCGCGGATTTTCGGCAATTATAGGCAAAACTTTTGCGTTGCAAAAGCGCGTTTTTTAAACTCTCATCGCCTGCTGAATGCTTTTCCGGGACCGCCTGGGAATCTTAATATCGGGGAATAAAAAGTTGGGACCAAAATTGCAAGATGCAAAGATAGGCATATTGGGCGGCAGTTTCGACCCAGTCCATAGCGCCCATATGGCGTTGGCGCGCGCGGCGTACAAATACGCGAATTTGGAAAGGCTGATATTCCTGCCGGCGGGCCGCGCGCCAATGCGCGCGGAAAGTTATTCAGCCTCACCGGCAGACAGGCTCGAGATGCTCAAAATCGCCCTCGAGAAGGCCGATTTCCCCTGCGAGATACTAACCGTTGAATTGGAGTCCGACAAGGTGTCCTACACCGTGGATACCGCAAGGCTGCTCTTAAGAAAATATCCGCACAATAAAATATGCTGGATTATAGGCGACGACCACATCAGAAAGTTGAAATATTGGAAAGACTCCAACGAACTTTGCTCCATGGTGGGTTTTATATGCGCCGCAAGGGAAAGTTCGCTTTTTGATTTATCGGGCTTCGGATGCAAAAGGTCGGTTGAGATAGACATGTCTGCCAATGCTTCGCAGGGCGCCGAAAGCGCAAATACGCGCGAAATTTCCAAAGACGGAAACATTGTGGAATATCTCCGCTCAAATCTGCGGGAGGCAGGCGTTCCCAGGTCTTTCAGGGCTGAATTTATACCCTTCCGCAGAATGGACGTGTCGGCCACCCGAATACGCGAGATATTGTCCGCGCAATCCGGGCTTGTGGAACTCCGGGAAAATTCTATGCTTGATTGCGACGTACTTTCGTATATACGTCGCAAACAGCTTTACGGATGCGCGAACAATCCGAAAGTTTGACCTCTTTTATATGAAGCAAACAACAAAAAAAACCACCAAGAAGACCGCAGTAAAAACCGCAAAAACCGCCGTAAAACGCGCCGCGCCCGCATCGGCGGCAAAGAGGGGGGGCAATTCCGCAGCAAAAAGCGCTGCTCCCGCGAAGAAAAAAGCGGAGAAAAAAAATGAGTCGGGTTTTTGCCCGGCCAAAAAAGACCCGACCTTTGCAGACATCAAAAAATGTTGGAAGGCTCTCGACGAGAAAAAGGCGGAGAACTTGAAAGTGCTTGATGTCAGGGGGAAGTCTCCCATAACAAACTATTTTATAATAGCAACCGCCACTTCAGAGCCGCACATGAAGGCCCTTGCCGCCGAGCTTGAAAAGACGCTAAAACAAAACGGCGTTCAGGCCATAGGCCGTGATTACAAAACGGAAAGCGGTTGGGCGGTTGTCGACGCCTTCGATTTCATGGCGCACATATTTTTGCCTGAGCAGAGGGGGCTCTACGGCATAGAGTCTCTTTGGAAAGACGCTGAGGAAGTGAAAATGAAATAGCGCTTTTGCGCAACCGCATTTCAAAGCATAAAATTTCCGCATCTGTAAAATTGCTCGAAAGCCCCAAAGTTTTTTTGGGAAACATGCAGGGCCTGCCATGAGTCGCGTTCCCGGCAGGCTTGGAAGGCTCAAATTCACATCGGCAACAAGCGCGCAGGTTTTTGCAACACCGCACTCAAAATACGCCAAAGGGAAAAGCTTGGCGTTTCCAAATGCGGCAAAACAAGCTTAGGCAAAACCTTGAAACCTGTAATTGCCCAGACGGAGAAGGTTGCCTTGCATGCGAAATATTTACGCAAATATAAAAAACTACGGCAAAAATTCCAAAGGGCGCCCCGAAGCGGAAAGATTTTACGACAACCCAATTCGTGTCGCATTTTAAATTTGACTGAATAACGCACCGCTTTCCCGGGAAATACGCAATTTTGCCAAGCCCCAAGGAAAATCACAGCCAAGGCCAAGCGCGGCCGGTCTTAGGCAATTCCAGCTTGATTGCGCATGGGAAATAAGCAAGTTAGACCCTGCGTTTCTCCAGCACTCTGGGGCGCCCGCTATCGCCGCACCAGACCGTTTTTCTCGGCAAATAGGCCAATGTTTTCAGACGTGCCGGCAACAATAATCATATCGTTAAGCCTCAAAATATCGGAAGCCTTGGGATGGTCTATTTTTGACTCTCCGCATCTTATTATACCCGCTATGCGAACGCCGTACATACGCGGCAAGTCGGCATCCATAAGTGCGATGTCTTCAAGCTTGGAGCCTTCGCCAACAGTAAAACGCTCGACAGAGACGTCGCCGTCCTCGGAAATGGAGTCGAAATCTGTTATAGCCTCGGTAAGTATGGCCTCGGCCTTGCGGTTGGAGTCCGAAGTTCCGCCGAGAATCACAATATCGTCGGGAAATATTCTCGTCTGCGGCAATATTTCATATATCGTGAACCTTCCGCGCTTGATAGCTATTATCTCTGAACCAGACCTGCTGCGCACGGCGAGCTCGCGCACGCTCTTCCCCGCCGCAGAGGAAAGTTCCGGTATTTCAACTTCGAGAAGTTCGGAAGTCCAAGAATATTCGCCGCCGACGCGCTCCATCAGTTTATCGGCGCGGATGGGCTCGGAATTTTTTATGTGCCTGCGGAATATCCGCATAAAAGAATCCTCAAGCCTCTTGTTAAAGGCAAAAATTGCGCGCCTGAAAACCAGGGCAGCCCCGAAAGCCGCAAAGAAAGTCCAAACCGCCGTCACATGCGCTCCGAAACAATACGAGAAGGCCGCAAAATATATGGAGGCAGCCAGGGCTGCCGACACCGCGTAAAACGCAATCCTTGCAAACAAGGCAAGCCTTGCGCCCAAAAGTTGAAGCCCCGGAGACGCAAATATGGGAACGGCATCCACCGCCGCCCACGCGAACGACCCCGCTGATCTCACAAATCCGAGAAGCAAAACCACCGATGCCACTCCAACCACCGCAAAACCCGCCCCTCCGAAGGAGAATTCGCCCACGGACGGCAAATACGACAACACCCCGGAAATCAAAACAGCCGCCAACATCGCCCCGTTGAGCAGCAGAAAATACACCATCAGCTTAACCGCCGGCGCCGATATGCGCATTACATAGGAATTGCGGCACACTGCCGCAGATACAAGCTTGGCCAGGCGCTCGTAAGTCTGAAACCAGTCCTTTAGACCCGTGGGAATTTTTTGGGAAATTGCGTCGGCGGTTTTTCCCGCAAGGGCCGAAAGAAATGGATTCAAAAGTATGGTGATAAAAGAC
>CASEFZ010000009.1 GCA_949287395.1 uncultured Verrucomicrobiota bacterium | reverse complement strand
CAACACTATCTTCGAGGCCCCGCTTAACTCTATGTTCCCGCTTACCTCGTAAACTGAACCAGCACCAACGCTTACCTCGCTGGCAGACTTCAACCACGCAGACTCCAAACTCGCCCCGGACTCTATCCTTACCGCTCCGCTTACCGCGTCCACTCCGCAGCCCAATACAAGCTTGTTCGCGCCCTTCACCGTAAACCCCGCGCTCACCCCTTCGGCCGCGCTCAGCGCCACAGTGTTGTCAAGCGATATGTTGTTTACAGACACATCAAACACCGCATTCTGCCCCAACACATATTTTAAGGACCCTCCCAATTCCCCGCGCGAAAATGACAGCGCGTTTGAAGCACTGTTTGCCGCCAATACCCCGCTTGTGTGGTTTATGGTGACGTCGTCGGTGTCAAAGGCATAGTTGAAAGACCCAAGGTGCAACTCGCCACCGTTTATGTTTATGGTCGTTGTGTAAACCCTCGGACCGGACGGCTCGGGCGCCTCCTCTAAATATTGGGAAGTATTGTTGTATATGCCGTTGACGTACGTTTGGCTGCCCCCGTTGATAGTCAGTATGGCCTCGGTATCGCCGCCGCCGCCAAGGTTGTTTCCAACGCCGTACACTATATTGATATTATTTATATTCGCCCTGCTCGTCGTTCCTTCCGCATACGTTCCAAAAGTGAGGCTGTTCGTGCCGTGAATATGCGGCGCCTGGCCCAAGTTAACAGAGGCGGCCTTAACATTCGGATCCGACTGAAACGACCCATTTATAACCACCGTCCCACTATTGAGATTTATACTGTCAACTCCCCTGCTTGTATCTCCCGCGTAAAAGTTTATATTTTCGGCCGTTATCGAAATATCGTCATACCATGAAGAATTGGCACCCCACTCCATGTCGCTTATGAATTTAAAGTCCGCCACATCGAAAGAGGCGCCCTTGACGTCATAAAAATCCACCATCGTGATGGTGTCCGATTTCGTAAACTGCACCGTTTTCGAAGTTCCCACAGGATCGCCCGCAGTGGACCCGCCCGCATAAACGCTGTACTCTTTCCAAGAGTAATACTCGTGGGTTCCATCCCCTACTATAACGTAATCCTCGGCAGAGGAAGACGCCGCAAGCGCCGACGCCGCAAAAATTGTCAAAGAAAACCTGTTAAACATCGATAACTTGCGCATGGCTATATCCCTAATTTGCTTGAAATGATAGACTATACCAAAAACGTGTCAAATATTTTTTACGGCTTCGGCAGTATTCCCGGCTTTGCGCGCAAAATTTCGTTTACCGGCCAAGTATTGCCAAAATATTTTTTTACATTCTCCATAGACCAATAGTCAACTTGTCCTACAGGTTCGCGCGGCTTCATCTCGTACTGTCCGCCCGAGAGTTTCCAGAAACCTCCATGCGGAAGCGATGTGCGGAAATATCTGCAGGCAATCATCTCGTTGAAACGCGGCAAAGAACCGTTTTGTATATCCTTCAATTCCGGATATTTTTTCAGAAATATCTCCGTGTTGGCATATTTGACCCCATGGGGATTTTTCTTTACCCAGTAGTCTTCCCAGCGCTCGTCGCTCCACGGCAGCTGGCAAGCCGACGCCTGGCAGTCTATAAACACATTCTCCTTGCTTATGTTGTTCTTACCAGCATGGATGTATATCGCAGCAAACGGACCAACCCGCGTGCCCGTGCGGCAAAAAATATTTTTCTCTATGAGAGTGCCGCCGCTGCCGTCGTCAACATATACCCCGCACATCATAGAGTGCGTTTTCTCCTCGTTCTCGCTAAAGAAATTCCCGCGGATAACATTTCCCGCACAGTGCGGAGCACGCCCCGAATAAGTCACGCCCATATCGTGAAAATCCCTGCAGCAGCGCTCGAAGCGGTTGTACTCTATCGTATGTTCAGAACCGCCGTACTCTATAGAAAGGTGGGTCTGGTCGTGGAAATAACAGTGGCTTATAAAGCCGCCAACCCCTCTCAAATCCGCCTGCGGAGCATATGACTTGCGCCAGCGGGCATTGTTGTAAAACTCGCAATTCTCTATCCTGTTGTGTGAGGGCAACAGCTTCTCGAAGCTTCCGCCCGAAAGTCTGACTCCCCCACCGCCCGTATCAAAAACGCGGCAATAGCGCACCACGTTGTTTGTGCGCGCAAGCTCGGCCTCCGAATATCCGTCCACAGGCGCCGCCGATATGTCCACGGCGTCCCAGCCCAAATTGTAGAAATTGCAGTCTTCTATGACTGTCTTTACGCAGTCTCTGCCCTTTATCGGCCGCGTGCAAGACGCCGTAAAATTCACCCCGGACACCGTCAAATTCTCCACATTATTCAAGTTTAACATGGGCTTTTCGAGAAGGGAGAAATCGAAATATGCGCCCTCAGGGGGAGTGTCTTTAAGCATCACAAAAAAGTGCAAGTTGTCCCTGTCCAGATAGTATTCACCGTTTGCGTCAATTTCCTCGAAGAGGTTGACCGCCTGGTAGGCGTTCACGTCTAGCTTCTTCTTTTGAGTGGTGATTCCCCAGGGTAAGAGCGTCTTTACATGCACAGTCATCTGCTTTGGGTCTATTTTTTCCACCTGTACCGAGCCGTAAAGCCAACCGGGATTGAATATCCCGAACAACCAATAGTCCTTCGCATCCACCCAGCGCGAGTGCCTCTCGTCCGTATAGCGCATTATCCCGCCAATTTTTGCCTGACCAGGCTTATTTTTTCCCGGCTCGGCGGTCTGCCAGCCGCCGTCAAGAACCTCGCCTATCTTTATGGTTTCCTTGCCGTTTGGATATCGCGCAAGGGTTAATTCGCCTCCGCTGTAAAAAGCCTCCGACCCCATTATTCCGTTGTCTGCAGGCATCTTGGGGAGCGGCACAAGCTTCTTGATGCCAAACTTTTTCAAATCCAGCGCATACAGCTTTCCCTCTTTCTTGGCGGGCAAGCGCTTCAAAAACGCCGGATTCTTAACCTCAAAAAGATGTTTTGCCGGAATTCTTACACCCCCAACAAATGTCGCCTTTCCCCCTCCCGTAATTTTCAGGGAAGCGCTTGAGTTGGGATAACTGCGCATCTCAACCCCGCTCTCGGGAAAGAAATATACCCCCTCCGCTAAAACTATTTCCGCGTCTTTGCCGGAATCTTTAGCGGCCTGGTATGCGGCCGCAAGCGTCGCAAAAGGCTTGTCCTTTGCGCCAGTGGCAATCTTGTCGTTTCCGTCGGGGCTGACATTGTAAACTTCGGCGGCAGACAGCGCGCCGCAAAGCGCGCCAAACGCAAAAAATAGGCAAACTGATCGAATCTTCATAAGCAATTGAGAAAGTGCTTTTTTGATCCTATTGGCGGGTTCCCCACTCGTCAAGACAAAACAAAATACCGACTTAACATTAGGCCTTAAAGCGCCCATAATCTCGGCCTAAAAAACTTTCCCACATGCCTGCTTAAATCCGCCTCTTTGTCAAGTTCGGTTTTCCCTTCGAGAAAGTCGGCAAAATGCCGCGCAAAATACGGAGACAGCGCATATCCTTTTGAGCCAAACCCGTTGAAACACAACAGCCTCCCGTCTTGCGGGTGCCTTCCCAAGTGTGGGCGCGTAGTTGCCGTGCACGGACGCACCCCCGCGCTGTGCCCAACCACGCGAAAATCGCTGCATCCAGGCAAAATGTTGGGAATTGCCCCAAGCAGCGAATCCCTCCCCCGTTCCGTAGGCTTGTCGTTCAAATTTTCCCTGTCCCAAGTTGAGCCAATCCTGAAGCGCCCCCGGCCAAATTTCATTATCCAGTTGCCCCTGTGCACCACATATTCGGGGAGATGCGCCCCAGCCTCTATTTCCAAAATTTCCCCCTTGGCCGGACGCCACGGCAGCCAGGAAAAGAACGGATTTTCCAGCGCGCGCCAACCCTCGCAAAAAACAACCGCCCCCGCCTCTATATCTGCATACCTTAAAAAGTTTCCAGACCTATCCAAATTTTGGGCGCAAAATTCCTCTTCAACCAAAACCCGCTCCGCCTTAAAAAATTTTCTGAATGCGCCCATCAGAGCGGGCGCCTCAACCCACGCCGACTTGCCCACCACATAAGAGCCGCAGGCGTCGTTTAACCCCTCAAAGTGTCCCGCAGGCAAACTTTCCTCTATATACCCAGAGTACTCCGCCTGGGAGAGCCTCGATAGCCACAATTCCCTCTCCTGCTCCGATCTGCAAAGCTGCAGAATTTTTCTTTGCCTAAAAAACCTCTCGCCCAGCGCCGCCTCCAACCCCCCATAAAACAATTTTGCATACGGGTGCGCATCGGCGCTTCTCCAGCTCTTCACCAGGCGTTTTCCCGTGATGGGATTTATAACCCCCGCCGCCACCAGGCACGCCGCGCCCATCCATCCGCCGTCGAAAATGGCTATTTTTTTTCCCCTGCGCATAAGCTCGCAGGCCAGGCACGAGCCCGATATTCCCTGCCCGACAACTATGTAGTCAACAACGGCCATCTTTGCCACGCATATAAAAAAATTCCTGCGGGCGCTAAAACAGCCTTGCCTGCCCGTCGGAGGTCAAATTCTCAAGGCCCAAGACCTGCCATGCCTTGTCGGTAAGAACCCTGCCCTGGGGCGTGCGCCGTATAAATCCCTCTTGGATGAGATAGGGCTCGTGAACCTCCTCAAGGGTGTCCGGTTCCTCGTTGACGGCCACAGCCACCGTTCCTATGCCCACGGGGCCGCCGCGATAGTTGTCGGCCATGACCCGCAACATCCGCTTGTCCATTTCGTCCAAACCGTTTTCGTCTATTTCCAAAAGCTCGAGGGCATCTATTGCCGTCTGCCTGGTTATTTTTCCGTCGGCGCGCTCCTGGGCGTAGTCGCGCACGAAGCGTATAAGGTTGTTTACAATTCGGGGCGTTCCACGCGCGCGGCGCGCAATTTCATCGGCCCCGAAGGCGTCGACCTCCACACCCAAAAGTTTACAGTTGCGCCTTACTATCGAAACTAAATCCGCCCTTGAATAATAGTCTAAACGGGTTTGCATCGTGAAGCGGCTGCGCAGCGGCGAAGTGAGCAAACCCGTCCTCGTGGTTGCGCCTATAAGCGTAAAACGCGGCACATTCAGCCGCACGCTGCGCGCGTTGGGCCCCTGGTCTATCATTATATCTATGCGGAAATCCTCCATCGCGCTGTAAAGGAATTCTTCCACAGTGCGCGATATGCGGTGTATCTCGTCTATGAAGAGGATATCGCCCTCTTGAAGGTTTGTCAGCAGCCCCGCCAAGTCCGAAGCCTTCTCTATAACCGGGCCCGAGGTCACCCGCACTTGCGCGCCCATCTCGTTGGCCAGTATGAACGCCAGAGTCGTCTTTCCCAATCCCGGCGGGCCGTGCAGCAATATGTGGCTTAGACAATCGCCCCTGCGCTTTGCCGCGCCAACCATAACCTTCAGGCGCTCAACCGTCTTCGGCTGCCCCGCAAAGGCCTCAAAACCGGACGGGCGCAAAGAGGCGTCCATGTCGTCGTCCTTGCGCTCAAGCGCCGACCTCAAATAATCTGTGCCTTTTGAATCCACCTAAAAAACTTTACAATATTGCTATTTCGTACAATCCTACACGGGTTTGCGTATTTGTGAAGATAAATTTCGTCAGGCTACAAAATTTCAGGAATATCGAATTCGCGCAGGTCGATTTCGCGGGGCGTCATGCGTGGATTTACGGAGACAACGCCCAGGGAAAGACAAACCTGCTAGAGTCGGTCGGCCTGCTTGGGGCGCTGCGCTCCTTCCGCTCGGCCAAGCCGTCGGCAATGCTGAGGAAAGGGTGCGGCCAAGCAAAAGTGCTGGCGCGCATAAGCTCGGAAACGCGGGGGGAAACGGAGGTTGAGCTGTGGCTTGGGGGCAAACGCTCAATACTGCTGGACGGGGAGGAAGTCAAATACTCCGACTTTATCGGGCTTTTCCCCATAGTTGCCGCCGCAAACGAAGACATATGGCTTGTCAGGGGCGCGCCCGAGGGAAGGCGGCGAGAGCTTGACATGTTCATTTCCTCCCTCGACGCCGAATATCTCAGGCAGCTGAGGCGCTTCCACACCGCCATGGCCGGGCGCAATGCGCTGCTTCGCCAGCAGTGCCGCGACGGCGGCGCATTTGCCGCTTTCGAGGCTCAGATGGCGGAATCCGCCGCAAAACTGTCCTACGGGAGGAAGCGCTACCTCGACGGCGTTGCAGAGAAGGCCGGTGAATTTTACGCCAAGCTTGCCTCGGACTCCCCCGACAGGGCAAATATTACCCTGCGCATGAGCTGCGACTATTCCGACCCTGCCGCATACGCCGCCGCCCTCCTGCAAAACCGGCATTGCGATTCTCTTCGCGGTTCCACTTCGTCCGGCCCGCACAGGGACGATTTCTCTTTCGACATAGACGGCGGCAACGCCAAGACATACGCCTCCGAGGGCCAGCAGCGCTCCCTTGTTTTGGCCTTCAGGCTGGCGCAGTTCGAGGTTTCCAAAGCGGCGCGCGGCTCGGAGCCCGTGCTCCTTTGCGACGACATTCTCGCCGAGCTTGACGCCAAGCGCAGGCGCGCATTTTGGAGCTGCATTAGCGCAAGCTGCCAGGTAATAGCCACCGCCACAACCCCCCCGCCCGCCGAAAGCCCGCTAAACTGGAAACCCATTGTAGCCGCAGATGCCAAATTTCTTCCGCTTGAGGGGGCGTTTGCCAATAACTGTCCCGCCCAATGAAAACAAATTCCTCCGTTAAGGTTTACCACTCCCCGGTCTTTGGGCTTTTCGCCGCCTCCGGCAGGCCCGTCCCGGTTTCTGAGTTCGTAAAGGCCGCGCTCTACCACCCGGTTCTCGGCTATTACCGCTCAAACAAAAAGAGGGTTGGCCTTGGCGGCGCCGACTTCTTTACATCGGAATCCATGCCGCAAAAGACCTTCGGGCGCCTTGTAAAAGAGGCTGTTTTAGAAATTGCACGCTCAAAGTCCATGCCCGAAGACGAAACCGACTTTGCCGAAATAGGCGTTGAGGCCGAAACACCCATGGATAATTTGTTCCGCCCGCTGCGGCTCGGCGACGAAATATCCATCCGTCCCAGGAGCGCCGTCGTTTCCAACGAACTGCTCGACGCCCAGCCATTCGACATATTCGTATTCTCGGGCTCCGTTTGGCGAAAAATTTTTATATGCGCAAACGGGCCACTGCCCGGCGCGGAAAACCCGTCTTACGAAGTCTCCCAAATTTTTTTAGACGCCTCTGAACGGGAGTCTGAAATTCTGGGCAAATATTTCGGAAAATTTTGTTTCGAAGGTTTCCGCGCGGAATTCTCGGCGGAGGCGCTTGAAATTTTTTCCAAAATATGCGCCCAAAACCCCGGGGGAATATGCCTTTTTGCCGACTATTTCAGGTC
>CASEFZ010000008.1 GCA_949287395.1 uncultured Verrucomicrobiota bacterium | reverse complement strand
GTCAACATTCATCTCGCCGAAACGCCACTCCTCGGCGCGCTCCTCAACCTTTACGCCCGCCGCCCGAAGCTGGGTTGTTATAAACGGATCGCCCTCCTCAACAACAACGCACCTTTCGTGCCTGGCCGCCGCTATGGCTATGCGTTCTACCGGCAGGGGATTTACCATTCCAACCTTGAAAAACGACGCCTCCGGAGCCGCCTCGCGCGCGTGCAGGTAAGACACCCCGTCCGCTATTATCAAAAGCGAGCTGTCTTTGCCCCTCACCTCAAAATTCGGGCCCTCCGAATTGTTCCACCTGCGTATTTCCGCAAGTTTCTTGCGCAACACCCTATGCGCCGGACGCGCAAACGCCGGCACCATAACCCTCGCCGACACGTCTTTTCTAAAGTTTGCCTCAGGTTTTTGATTGCGCACATCTACGTACTCCACCACCGCGCTTGAATGTGCCACGCGGGTAGTTGTCCGTATTATAAAGGGCAATCCCCAACGCCTCGACAACTCAAAGGCCAAAATTGTGAAATCGTAGGCTTCCTGGGAATTTGAGGGTTCCAAAACCGGCAACCCGCCCGCGTGTGCGAGAGAACGCGTGTCCTGCTCATTCTGGCTCGACGCCATTCCGGGGTCGTCCGCCACAACAGCAACATAGGCTCCCTGTATGCCGCTGTACGAAGCCGTGAAAAACAAATCTTGGGCAACATTGAACCCAACGTGCTTCATTGTCACCAAAACCGAGCTTTCCGCAAATGCGACACCAAGGCCGGTTTCAGCTGCGACTTTTTCGTTCGGGGCCCATTCGGCTTCGCCGCCAAGCTCCGAAAATTTCTCCAAAATCTCCGTGGACGGAGTTCCGGGATACCCCACACCCAAAGCGCAACCGGCATTAAGCGCGGCAAGTGCCACGGCCTCGTTCCCGCTCAATATCTTTCTTTGTTTTGTTTCCATTTCAAAAAATTCCCACTAAGGCGCGCGCTGAAATCCACAGCGGCAGCCGCGCTATAAAATACCTTTTAAAATTTTGCGCTTCAACGCAAATTTCACGTCCTCCCGCGCCGAATCAGAACCGAAAGCCGGCATCTTTTCCAGCCATTTGAATACCGGATCACGCAAGTCCTCCGGCATGGTTGCCGGCAGGCTCATAAGGGCGTCCATCTCCGAAACAACCCGCTTTGCAAGCGCGCGCAGGCTTTCAGACGCAGCCCTTGCAGCGCCCCCGCACTCACCGCCTTCAAGGGCGCGGCGCTCTCTTAAAGCACTTGCATACGCCTTGGCGGCATTCCACAACAGCGTCACCGTGCGCGGGTAGGACGACACCATCAAATTCCACGGCACGCCCCCATTGCCGGAAGGTTCCGAACAGTCACCGCCTGACCTAAAATCAGTACGCAACACCAGCGACGGAATATCCGCAAACTTCGCAAACATGAATTCAACAACCGTTCCTGAATCCAGCTCCGCCCCGTCAAAACTAAATATTGCCGCATCGCACGATAACAGCCTGATTATATCGGCGTCGCGAATCCCCCTTGAGCCCTCGCCGCGCGGTTCCAAATCTTGAGGAAGCGCGCACCTAAACCTGCCCCCCGATTCCGAAAAGATCAACTCCGCCAAAGCCGCATTCCCCAGCAAATCCTTGTGGTTAAAGAGCGGCCCGGCAAAGTACACTTCGTAATGTTCCATTTCCATTTTTCTTGAAAAAACAACTCCAAAGCTTTGTATTTACACCAAAAATACGATACCTATACGTCCCATGGAATATAAGTTCAAGGCTGAAGTCAAACAGGTGTTGGATATAGTGATAAATTCGCTGTATACTGACAAGGAAATTTTTATAAGGGAACTGGTTTCCAACGCGTCCGATGCGTCGGAAAAATTCAGGCTGAAAGCGCTGTCTGAAAAAAAGTCGCTTGAGGGCGAAAAGCTTGACATAGAGATAGCCGCCGACGAAAAGGCGGGAACATTCACAATAGAAGACCACGGGGTTGGCATGAGCTCTGAAGAGCTTGTCCAAAACCTCGGAACAATAGCGCATTCTGGATCCAAGGCTTTTTTGCAGGCTTTAAAAGAATCGAAATCCGGCCTGTCGGAAAACCTAATAGGCCAGTTCGGGGTGGGCTTCTACAGCGTTTTCATGGTTGCCGAAAAGGTTGAGGTTTTCACAAAAGCCGAAGGCGGAGAGCCGCTAAAATGGACTTGCGACGGCTCTGAAAACTTCACCGTAGACAGCTGCGACAAGCCTGACAGGGGCACCAAAATTGTCGCCACCTTAAAGCAAGATTTTAAAGAATTTTCAAAACCTGCGCGAATAAGAAGCGCTGTTGAGAAGTACAGCGCCTATGTAGATTTCCCCATTAACGTAAACGGCGAAAAGCTTCCGGAGCACAGCGCAATATGGTTGAAGTCTAAGTCTGACCTTACAGAAAAAGAGTATAAGGATTTTTATAAATTCCAAACCCACTCATACTCAGACCCGGCAGATTGGCTCCACTTCAAGGCCGACGCTCCCCTGGAGATGAATGCCCTAATATACATACCCGACGAAAACCCGGAAATATTGGGTTTTGGAAAAATAGATCCCCAGGTGGCGCTGTATTGCAAAAAGGTTCTGATTGATCCCTCCCCGAAGGGAATGTTCCCTGACTGGATGCGCTTTGCGAAAGGCGTGGTTGACAGTTCCGATATCCCGCTGAATATATCCCGCGAAAGCATGCAGGATTCTGGGCTGGTTGCGCGCATCGGAAAGGTTGTGCTGAAGCGTTTTATAAAACACCTTGCGGACCTCGCCAAAAAGGATGCAAAAAAATACTCCGACATATTTTCAAAAATCGGCAGGTTCATAAAGGAGGGTGCCGCAACGGACTTCGACTCACGGCAAGACTTATCCAAACTGCTTCGTTTCCAATCGACTCTCTATCCCGACGGAACCTTGGTTTGCCTTGATGACTACGTTTCGCGCATGAAAGATTCCCAAAAGGAAATTTACTATGCATGCGGCCCTGACAGGCAGACAATAGAGGCTTCGCCCTATATAGAGGCATTTTCGGCAAGGGGGCTTGAGGTCTTGTATTTATTCGATCCAATAGACACTTTCGTGGTGGGGAATCTTGCCGAATTCGACAAGAAGCCCTTTGCGTCGGTGGACGGTGCCAACTTGGAATTGGGAGACGCCCCCGAGGCGGAAGGAACGCCTGCCCCGCTTTCAAAAGAGGAGTCAGACAAGCTTGCTTCATGGCTGAAGGAGACTCTCGGTTCCGACAAAGTTGAGGAGGTCTTGACCGGCGGGCGCCTTATAGAGAGCCCCGCGGCGGTCTTGAACTCAGATTCTTTAACTCCCCAAATGCGCGCCATGCTGCGGGCAATGAACCCCGATTCCCCCATGCCGGCCCCGATAGTCAAGTTTGAGATAAACCCGTCTTCGGAGGTAATCAAAAATCTCAGCAGGCTTGTAGACGCCGACAAGGATCTCGCAAAGCTCGTTGCCGAACAGCTTTTCGACAACGCCATGTTGTCGGCGGGCTTATTGGAAAATCCCAGGGCAATGTCCAAGCGCCTCAACGAAATTCTTGCTCACATAAAGCCATAGTTTGCAAATTTGCAAACCAGGTGGCATGCAAAGGAGGCGGGTTTAAATGTTTTAAACCCGCTTTTTTGCGATAGCCATACTTGTGCGCATGGGCAACCCCGCTAAAATTCAATGCCGGAGACGTTTTTATATTTATCTCTCGCCGGAAAAATTGCCCCGCGCCCCCTTTCGGCGCAAGCTTGCAAAATCTGGCTCGCCGACCCATTTGCAAATTAAAAAATTTTATTCAAAAATTTCTACAACCGACAACCGCTGCACCTGAAGAAATTACACGCCCATTGCCTCATCAAGGCGCGGTAAACGCGCGCGGTGTTTCCCACAAAAAAACATCCCTCACATTACTGAAAATATTTTTCTTTTCCCAAGATGTTGGGGCTATTGCGCGCGTTATACGCGCGCGTGGAAAACCAATTTTGCCTGAAATGGGCAAAAAAAACGGGCCGAGGCGCGGAATATCCGGCCGGCCCGCAAATTGAAAACATCTCAAACTAAATTTCCGCACAGATATCGACATCTGCGTCGTAGTCCACACCGTCCATGCCGAATCCAAACAGCTTTAAAAATTCCTTCTTGTAGGAATCAAAATCCGTCACAGTCGTCAAATTTTGCGACGTCACTGTGGGCCAAATTTTCATGATCTCGTTTTGGACATCCTCGGAAAGTTCCAAATTGTCTATTCTCACCCTTCCGTCGTCGTCGAAATCAAGGCAGTTTCCATTGTACAACTGCTGCGAAAACAGCCTGTAAATTTGGTCAAGTGCGTCTTCGTGCGTGCCGTTTTTCTTCATGACGGCGTAAAGAATCGACAAATACAGGGGCACAACCGGTATGGCGCTGCTGGCCTGCGTGACTATAGCCTTGTTCACCGACACAAAGGCCTTGCCGCGGTGGATTTTCAATGCCGCGTCTATGCGCTCTGCCGCCTTTTCCAAGTCTTTTTTCGCCATGCCTATAGTTCCTTCGCGGTAAATGGGATATGTCAGCGAAGGCCCGATGTACGAATACGCCAAAGACACGCAGCCTTCGGCTATTGCACCGGCCTCGTCAAGAGCGTTTACCCAAAGTTCCCAATCGTCTCCGCCCATGGTCTTTACAGTCTCGAAGACTTCCTGCTCATTGGCCGCCGGAATTTTAGCCTGGCAAACTTCGCCCCTATCGGTGTCGAGGCTTTTACTTAAAAATTCCTCCCCAACCGTCTTCAGCACGCTCTTGTAGACCGCACCCGTCTTTGGATCCGTGCGCCTTGGTGAAGCCAACGAATAAACAATCAAGTCTACCTTCCCAAGCGGAGACTTTTTAATGGCTTCTATCGCCTTGGCCTTTATTTCGTCGCTAAAGGCGTCTCCGTTTATATTGGCAACATACAAGTTCTTTTCGCGCGCGCGCTTGGTAAATTCAGCCGTATTATACCAGCCAGCACTTGCCGGGCGCCCCCTTTCAGCGTCTGCCCCGCGCTCGAAAAACACGCCTACAGTGGACGCCCCGCAACCGAATGCGGCGCAAATTCTGCTGGCCAACCCGTAGCCGGTAGACGCCCCAATTATAAGAGCGCTTTTGCAGCCGCCGGATATCGCCCCGCTCTTTTCAACCCGCAATATCTGCTCGTCCACATTCGCCGCGCATCCGGCCGGGTGCGCCGTCACGCACAAAAAACCTTTTACCTTGGGCTGTACGATCATTTCCTATCCTTTCTAAACAAAACTCTCCTTGCAAAGGAATGCATTTTTACAAAAACATTCAAATTAATTTATCCTGTTTAACATGTAAGAAATAAGAGCCTTCATAAAGGCGCAATTCTCGCTCAAGCTGTCGCAAAGCCTGGAGGCCTCGGCGGAAAGCTCGGCGGCTATTTTGCGTGATTCCTCTATCCCGTAGATAGACACATAAGTAGTTTTCTGGTTCGCCGCGTCAAGGCCGGTAGTTTTTCCCATAGTTGCGTCGTCGCTCGTGACGTCAAGTATATCGTCTATAACCTGAAAGGCCAAACCTATATTGTGCCCTATTTTCTTTGCAGTCTCAATTTTGCCGCTATCGCAATCTCCGGAAAGCCTTATGCCCATCGTCACCGCCGCCGTTATCAGTGCCGCCGTTTTATTTTCGTGTATAAATTGCAACCTGTCTGCAGTCATAACGGATTCGCGCTCTCCAAGCACGTCCTCAACTTGTCCGCCAACCATACCGCAGCTTCCGGCGGCATAGCCAAGGTCCCTTACAAGGCCGTTTGAAACCTCCGGAGCATTGGCGTAATGCTCGCCCAACAGCCAAAACGCGTATGTCAGCAAAGCGTCTCCGGCAAGCAGCGCAATTGTCTCGTCGAACTGCTTGTGGCACGTGGGTTTGCCCCTGCGCAAATCTGAATTGTCCATGCACGGAAGGTCGTCGTGTATCAAGGAATACGTGTGCAAACACTCTATCGCAACACAGGCCGGATATGGATCTATACTTGACGGAAACATGTCGTGCGCGGCCAGCAACAATATGGGCCTTAGGCGCTTTCCGCCTGCCTCCATGCTGTACCGCATTGCCCTGTGCAATATTGCCGGCCTGGTATCCGCCCGCGGCAGATACTTGTCGATGGCAAGTTCCACCTCGGAAAGCTTGCTTTTGAATTCGGACTTGAACTCCTCTTTAGTCATACCTGCAAAAAATCTCTCAATCCCGCGCGTTTTGCAAACCAAAAAACCTCCATTTCAAAACGCACATTTTTTAACTTTCCAAAATTTCCATACCTACATGCCGCCTATCGCAGCCTGAAAAATAAGATTTTTTCCGCAGGCTGACAGCCAAAAATATGCAGGACGCCGCCACTCGCTCCGCCAATTCCGCAAATATCGGCTTTCTTACACAATAAGTTTCTTCACTTTTTTGCCTGCACCAGCCAAAAAAAACGGCCGGTAAAAAAACCGGCCGCCGAAAGAAAAAACATTCTCAGTATCTTGGAGTGGTTCCTATTCCGCCCATTCCAGGCAGGCCACCCTCCCATGAGGCGGGCCTGTCCCATGGCAATTCGGAGCTACCCCCCCGAGTGGGATACTTGCTCTTTCCCTCATCGGAAGAACACGCCGCCACGAACATCGCCGACGCCAATAACAATACCGCTAAAACCGCCTTCATGATACTTTTTTTATTCAGATTCAGCGTCCTCCTTCAATATGGCGAAATCCAAGCTGTCGCCCGAGGTAAATACCTTCGGATCCGATCCGTCTGAGAAAGTGGCGTTTATCTGCTCCGGGTAAAGTTCCGTAACCGAAACTTCAGCCATGGGTTTCCCGTGCTTGTACAGAAGTATTCTCTGTTCCTCTTTAAATCCGTCGTTAGAGCCGAGATTCAAAACTATGCTCTGCTGTTCGACCGCAACAGCCAAGACACCCATCTTTTTACCCTCCACTTTCTTGTAGTCCTTTTCAAGCTCGGCCAAAGACGGTTCCGCCGAAGCCTGCTTTGCTGCAGCCTTTGGCGCCTCAGCCTTGGGGGCCTCGGCCTTGGGAGCTTGGGGTTGCTGGGCTGCCGGCGCTTGTTGCGCTGCCGGTGCGGCTGGGGCTGCCGGGGCGGCATTGTTTTCAGACTGCTTCGTGCACGCGCCAGCAAGCAACGCACAAACAACAACTACACTCAATTTCTTCATGATATTTCTCCTAATATTGTTTTTCTGGGCATTAACCTATTCAAAACAAAAAAAATTGCAAGCCTTATTACGCACCCTGCCAAGCAAACCTCTGAAGCGTTCCCTATCTGTGGATTTAATCTAACCTGCGAAAAAAAATTTGTTCCACTCCATCTAACAACGGCGAAACACCCAAAAGATTCCTCCAAATGATTCACCAAACCAGTATCGGCCGCATTGCCGCAATTAAAAGATTAATCACGTTTCCCAGCCAACAGCCAAAGATTCCTCAAAGGCACACCTCCGCCAATACCCTTGAATAAAACCCCACCGACGGCCGCTTCCCGGGAAATCCGGCAAAGAAAAACGGCCGCACCCCGCTTTGGGAAATTTCAAGCGCCATGCTCTCCAGACTCTTCTGGCAAGCGCTTGACCAAAATTTTATCGATGCGCGCGCCGTCCATATCCACCACTTCAAGCTCAAAACCGCGCCAAACAATCTTCTCTGTCACTTGCGGTATGGAATTTAGATGCTCGATCAAAAGCCCTCCAACCGTATTGCAAGTTTCGGAAGAATCCTCCACCCCGAAATATATAAGGAAATCGTGAAACGGGCACTGGCCGTCCACCAAAAATGTGCCGTCGTCCCTCGGGGTTATATTGGCCTCTTCGTTGGCTTCGGGCATGTCGCCCAAGACTGCGTCTATAATGTCGTTTAGAGTCACCATTCCAAGTGTCACGCCAAACTCGTTCAGTATAAGGGCGTTCTTTACCCTGTGCTCGCGCATGAGCTCAAGGGCGTTGTAAACAAGAGTCTCGTCCTTAAGATAAAAGGCCTGGTCCAACACTGAACGCACGGAAAAATTCGGATTTTCCAAACGCCCAAACAGCTTTCCTATGGACACAACACCCAAAAGCTCATCAAGCGATCCGTTTGTGACGGGATAAACCGTGTGGGGGCTTTTTGCTATCAGCTGCATAATCTCCCAATTGGCAAGGGACGCATCTATGCTAACTATGTCGTTGCGCGGAGTCATGATAGACTCTACAAACCTGTCCCCAAGGGTGAATACGCGCTCCACAATATGGCGCTCTACTTTCTGCACCTCTCCGCTTTCCTCTCCCTCACGCACCATAGACTTTATCTCGCGCTCTGTGACTTTCCTTTTCGACTGGCTAATTCCGAGAATTTTTAACACCCCCGCGCTCGATTTGCTCAAAAGCCACACAAGCGGCGCCGCCGCCTTCGACAGCAACAACATCGGAGGCGACACTATTTTCGCCACGCGCTCCGGCACGGCCAGCCCTATCCTTTTCGGGACTAGCTCGCCGAATATCAAAGTCAAATACGTCGCCACAATAAGCACAGTTCCCTGGGCGGCCAAATACGCGTAGGTTTTTGGCAACCCAACCTGCTCCAGAAACGCCCCGAAGCGCTCGCCTATCGCATCTCCTGAATATATGCCGGTCAATATCCCTATTAGCGTTATCCCTATCTGCACCGTAGAAAAAAATCTGTCCGGATTTTCCGCCAATGCCAGCGCGCTGCGCGCCGACGCGTTGCCCTCCTTTGCCTCTACAGACAGGCTGGATTTACGCACAGAAACAAGGGCTATTTCAGACATCGCCAACAAACCGTTGGAAACTATCAATGCAGCGATTATTACAAATTCCATATCCTATTTCCCCAGGATTCTGTACAAAGCCGCCTTCCCGGTCAACAATTAAAAAAGCCGCCGTTAAACATAGGCGCCAACCTATTTATGGGCAAGCGCCAAAAAAAATTTTTGCCTTAGGCTACGCATGCTTCCGCTTTTTTCAGGCAAAAACACCTGTCCCGCGCGCGCTTAGAAAAAATTTTTAATGCCTAAAAAGCGCAATTTGATAGGCAAGCAATCGATAAAATTTTTCGGGCGCTTTCTTCATAAAAAGGGAAAATCCATCAATCCCGTCTTAAAGGGCGCAAACACCACAATTGCTAAACGCTTAAAAAAACACCTACTCGCAAAAATTGCCTTCCTCAGCTTTCCCTGCAGCCGCAAATTCGCCACAAAAAAACCTCCAAAAGCGGAAAAATTCTTCAAAAAAACGTTCGGTTTGGGCAAGCCGCCACAAACCGAACGCCAAATCCAAACAAGGTTCGCCCTATTTTAGCAATACTTTCGCCATAACCGGATAGTGGTCCGAAGGATGCCTCAGCGCGGACCATTCCATATCCTCGGGCTTATTCGAGCCAAAGCGCGTCTCCTGTTTTGTAAGGGTGCAAAGCCTATCGCTTAAAACCCCGTATTTTAGGACATCAACCGACGGAGAAACCAGTATGAGATCTATTCTTCCCCCGCCTTTTACCGGAGTGCCCGTGAAGTCGTGGAAAGTTTCTTCGGGACCGTACGGCGGAAGCTTGGACACCGAATACGCGTCTTTATAGCCATTTGACAACAGATACAACACCGGCGCACCCGACGCAGGCGAATTAAAATCTCCCATCAGAATGACCGGATCCTCCCCCGCTATCGACTTTGCCTTCTGGACAAGGAGCTTGGACGAACTCATTCTTGCGCCCTTTCCCCTGTGGTCGAAATGCAGGCTGAACACAAAAAAAGTTTTTCCGCTACTTTTATCCCTGAGCTTCGCCCAGCTGCAAACCCTTTTGTACTGGGCGTCCCAGCCTAAAGACGGCTCGTTCGGCGTGTCGGAAAACCAAAACCTTCCGTTCATGAGCAGCTCAAACTTTGACGGCTTGTAGAACACCGCTGAAGTCTCGCCCTTCTCTTTGCCGTCGTCGCGCGGGTCTGCTACATACGCGTACATTCCGTCATTTCCCTTTATATAGTCAAGTTGGTGCAGCCATCCCTCCTGGGTGGCAAATACGTCGAAATCGTGGAAACGCACAAGCCTCTTTATGCTGTCCGAACGCTTGTCCCACGAGTTTGCCTTTGGAGTTTGCGCCACTCGCAAATTAAAAGTTGCCACATTAAACTCCGAGGCAAAAACCACCGAAGCGGATACAAGAAACAATATTGCACTGCAAAGACCTTTTCTCATAGCACCTGCAGTCATATCACATTAAACAACAATGTCAAACGTTATATCAAATCTAACTCATTCCAGAACTTGAATTGTTGTTTTTTGGGAATATGTTTGACTTTTTTGATTTTAAATTCGACCCTCTCTCCCCAATAAACAGCTCAGCAACCATCATGGCAAATCGACACTCTCAACGCTCTGCAAAAAACGCCCCTTCAAGGGAATACCGGGTTCCTTCAAAAGAATTTTTCTGGCAACCCGGCAAAGATCCAACCACTCCCGCCGCGATAGAGCGTTTTTTCAACTCTCCCAAAATACGCGCCTTGAAGCGTCTTATTGTGGATTTGGGCAAGCGTTCCTACGGCAGAAATTTCAATGACGGCAACGGCGGAAACTTCACTGTAAGGGTTGGCGACAATCTTGTTTTGTGCACCCCCACCATGATATCCAAGGGCAGCATGACCGAGGCCGACATGTGCCTTGTGGATCTCTACGGGAACCAGCTGGCCGGGAATAGGAGACGCACCAGCGAGGCTCTTGCCCACTTGGCCATAATGCGCCGCCAGCCTTTGGCCAAGGCTTGCTGCCACGCCCACCCGCCGCATGCAACTGCTTTTGCCTTGGCGGGCCTTACGCCCCCGCGCTGCGTAAACCCGGAAACGGAAATATTTATCGGCCAAGTTGCATTGGCTGAATACGGAACCCCCGGAACTTCGGCCATGGCCGAGGCCGTCGGCGAAGCCGGCAAGGATCACGACTGCGTATTCATGGAAAACCATGGGGTCATGACATGGGCGGGCGACGTCGAAACCGCCCTTTGGAAAATGGAAAACATAGAGGCGCACTGCTACACATGCATGTTGGCCTCGCTGCTTGGCGGTGTTAAGCGCTTCTCGGAAGAAAAAGCGTCTGAATTGACCGCTATGCGCAGCGCCCTCAACTTTGTCCGGCAGCCAGACTTTTGCAACTTTGGCAGCGGACGCGCCCCGCTTTCCCCGGAAGCGCTTGTGCAGGCGGTATCCGAGAGGGTTTTGTCCGCCTTAAGCGGGCAACCAAAATCCGATGCCCGCGCGCAAAAGGGCGGACTTTCCAAAAAAAAGGCTAAGGGCGCTTAGGGCGCCAATTGCCGCACGCCTCCAACCGTAAAGGGCGCGGGGAAATCTACAAAACTTCAACCTCTTTGGAGCCGTCGAAGAACTTAATATTCAGGCGGTCCGCCTTTCTGAGATTTTTCGCCCTCGCAATCACTTTTCCAGAGGCGTCCGTCACCAGGGCAAAGCCCCGCTTCAGGGTTCCGTCAACCGAAAGTATCTCAGCCTGCCGCCCAAGGGAATCCAGCTTCTGCCTCAATATTTCTATTCTTTTAAGCGGAGCATTTTGTAAAATCACCGCCGAGGGTACCGATAATTTTAGCCTTGCGGCGGCCAAACCCGAAAGCACGGCCGTGCGCAAACGCCCTGAAAGCTCGTCCAAACGCATGTTGGCGGAATTTATCTTTTGCTCCGGGCTGTTCCTTGCCAGCCTTTCGCCAAGCAGCTCAATATTCATGCGCTCCGACTCAAAACGCCTCAAGGCATAATCGCGCGCAAGCTCCGCGCAGTTTTCCAGCTCCGACACGCACTCGATGTACGACGAAGATATGACCTCGGCTGCCGCGCTCGGGGTCTCCGCGCGCAAATCAGCCGCGAAGTCGGAAAGGGTGAAATCTATCTCATGGCCGACGGCCGATATCACGGGCAGTTCCATTGCAGCCACGGCCCTTGCCACGCACTCTTCATTGAAGGCGAACAAGTCCTCAAGGCTTCCGCCGCCGCGCATCGCCACCACCGCGTCGAATTTCGACCCGTCTGCAAAAACGTACCTGTCCGCGAAAGCCAGCGCATCGGCTATTTCCGCCGCGGCCTCCGCTCCCTGGACTTTGGAAGGTATCACGCACACCAATCCCCTCCAGCCCCTGCGTTCCAAGATTCTCAAAAAATCGCGCACCGCAGCCCCCACAGGAGACGTCACAACCGCCACCTTGCCAACTAACTTCGGCACCGGAATTTTGCGCGACGCCTCAAACAACCCCTCTGCTGAAAGCTTTTGCTTCAACTCCTCAAAGCGGCGCGCCAGATCGCCAATGCCGTCGCGCATTAGCGCCTTTACTACGAACTGGCATGTCCCCCTTGTCTCGTAGAATGAGACCTCCGCAAAGAGGAGCACCTTCATTCCGTCCGCCAGCTTAAAGCCCACCCCGCCGGAGTAGCCCTTAAACAGGACCGCCGGAAAGGATGCTTCTGAATCTTTTGCTGTAAAATATGTGTGGCCGCTTGGGTAAACGCGCACATTTGAAACCTCCGCGCGAATCCACATTTCGGGAACGCGCGTTTTCAAAAGAGTCTTGAAGCGCCGCGAAAACTCCCCGACAGTCAAAATTTCATCGCTGGAACGCAAAAAGTCCACGGTTTAACGGATCCCTTTTTGTTCGCCCCTCTTTGAGGCCGCGTTTATGCGCAATTTGTGCCCGTAGGCTTTCTTCAGCATGGCTGCGCTCACCGCAAGAACGCCCAACACGCTCATTCCCAAAAAAATTTTCGACGCACCTCCCTCAAACACACCCTCACCGAAATACACGTAGGCCGCTATCTGTATAAACTGGAGCGGCGTAGACATCAATATATACCTGTCAAAAGGTATGTCGGCCAAGCCCAATACATAGTTTTGAACCGCCAAAGGATTGCCCGGTATCACCCTTATGAGAAATGTGAATTCGTACTGCTCGTACCGCGGAACTCTCGGGACACTCACACCGCGCCTTTGAAGCCGCCCCCCAACAAAACGCCCGAAACGCCGCGCAAACAGGTATGAAACCACCATATTCGCCATCACGCCCAAGTAGCAGTACGACAACACCACCATGAACGTTCCCGCATCGGCCGCGCGCGCGCTCGCCAAAAAGTACACAGGCGTGACAGGAAGGAAAAAAAGCGGCAACAAAAACACCGCAAGCGCATAGAAAAACATGGGGAAATCGTTTATATTGGAAACGCTCTCGCGCAGCCTCTTGCCTGATGCCGCCAATAGCGCCGAAATGTCTTCGTTCCATATCACGAATGCCCAAAGGCAAAACATGAAAACCACTATCAGCGCAACCAGCAGTATCTTTACCCTGTACTTGAATAGACCCCTAACAAACCTGTTCATAACCTACCCCGCCCAAAAAGACTCCATTTTCGCTACCAGATACCGCAGCCGCCCTATATTGGCGTGAATGTCGCAATCCGGAGAAAAGTCCGAAACAAATTTTACTATCTCCAAATGCTTTGAATACATGCGCGCAGCAAAGGCTATGGAATAGCCCTCCATGTCCACAATGTCGCCGAGCATCGCCGCTCGCGACCGCGCCAAAGCCGACACCACCGGCCGCGCCGAACTTACAAGCCTTACGCCCTCCGCTGAAATGTCGAATACCTCGTTGTCGTAGGGCTCCAAACACGCCACGCTCGAAACCCTGCAAACGCTGCCCATTCCCAAAGGCCCCCTGACATGCCCGGCAGCCCCAATGTTGGCCGAATTTTCAAACTTGAAATTGCCCGCCGCCCACGCATAGGCCAAAGCCGCGTTCACAAGGCCTATACCGCTTATGACAAGCCTCACAGAGCCGTTTACATAACACTTAAACGGCGCCTCTATCTCGGGCTTGAAGTCGAATGCCTTTATGGCGTCCGCCATCTCAAACTCAGTGGCGGCAAAAACGTGCTTTAGCATTTTAAAAGGTTCTCCAAGATTTTTTCGCGGATTGGCTCTATGCTTTTTGAATAGCCGTTTACAAACGCGTATATGTGTTTTTGCAAAACGTCCTCGTCAAGATACTGGGCGTATTTTCTCACAAACGGATACACGCTCTCTGGATCCGAAAATGCGGCGGCTATGCTGTCTCTTATCTTTTTTTCGACAACCTCTTTTTTTGATATAAAATCGCGCCTTATGCATATACACCCAAGCGGAACGGGAAGCTGTGTGCGCTCCGTCCAATGCGCTCCCAAATCCGCGACGAGCTCCAGCCCGGCGTTTTTGTACACAAACCTCCCCTCGTGTATCAGCACCCCGAAATACGCCTCCCCGCGGGAGACAGCGTCGGCTATGCCCCTGAACATCATTGGCCTAAGCTTAAGGTTTTTTCCGGCGTAAAACCTCATCAAAAGCGCGGCAGTCGTGTTCAGCCCCGGAACTAAAACCTCCTTGTCCGGGGTAAAAACCTCGCCCTTTTTGCCGACCAACACGGGCCCCGTGCCTATCCCCATTGCGGCTCCGGCATCCAAAAGTTCGTATTTATCCGTCAAATTGGCGTACGCTGCAAAAGACAACTTAGTCACCGGATAGGTTCCGTCCTTGGCCAGCGTGTTCAAAGTTTCTATGTCCTCGAAAACAAAATCCAAATCAGAGGCAATCGCCCCGGATATCAGGGCGCAGTACGAAAATGTGTCGTTGGGGCAAGGCGTTATGGCAAATTTCATCTCGAACACTCCCGTCCTATAACTGTCTCGTAAAGCCCGTCGCGTTCGCGCGGCACGCGCCCGGCATTTTCTATCGAACGGCGCATCTGGGAAACGGTGGCCCTGTTGTCCACGCCGGCCGCACGCACAACCATCTCGTCCATAAGAACCCCGCCAAGGTCGTTCGATCCAAAGTGCAGAGCTATCTCCGCAACGCGCAATCCCTCGGTGAGCCAGCCAGACTGCACATATTTTATGTTGTCCAAATATATTCTCGACAAAGCCAAAGTTTTTAAAAAATCCACCGCCCCCGCGCGGCGCACAGTTGCCTCTATGCCCGTATTCATCGGGGCCACGGGCCACGCTATGAAAGCCTTAAACAGCCCAAGCTCGTCCTGCACGCGCCGGACAACATCAAGGTGCTCTATCCTCTGCTCAAAGCTCTCCCCCATTCCGAAGGTCATTGTAGCCGAAGATGCCATGGAATTTTTCGCCAAAGCCCGCATTACCTCTATCCATTCGTCCACCGTGCACTTGTTGCCGCACAGGCGCGCGCGCAATTCCGGCACGAGCAAATCGGCCGCCCCGGGAACGGAATCCGCGCCGGCGGCATGCAGCCTAAAAACGCATTCGTCCACGCCTATTCCGGCGCCGCGCGCAAACCAGACAATCTCCGACGGCGAAAAAACATGCAGCCACAGCTTCGGAAAGGCCTCTTTTATCCTCGACAAAAGAGACTCGGCCCATAGCAGGGTAAAGTCGGGGTGAAGCCCCCCCTGCAGCATTATTTGAACCGCCCCGTTCTTGACGGCATCCGCGCATGTCTCCAATATGAGGCCGTCGGACATCCTGAATGGCTCGGTTCTTCCGCTCTTGGCGTAATAGGCGCAAAAGGCGCACTGCGCGGAGCATATGTTGGAATAGTTTATCATGCGGTTGACGATGTATCCGGCAGAGTTGTCCGGATCGGCCGCAGAACGCCTAAAATCGGCCATGCGCGCAAGCTCAAAAAGCGAGGCCCCCCGCAGCTGCAACGCCTCGTCCGCGCCTATGCGCCCGCCGCCTTTTATAAAGTCAAATATCCGCGCATTCATCTACAAACCTTATGGCAGCATAAAAAGTTTTTTCGTCAAATTTATAAATGAGCGCCCGGTAGTACGCATCGAGCAGCCCGTCCGAAATAGAGGAGGAAGTCGACCTCTCAAACATGTCCCGCGCCACCGGAAAAAAGCTTTCAGGCGAAGCCCTGAATGCGTCCACAGACTTTCCGAAAAAATCGGAAAGCCGCGCGCGCGCGCGAAACGGCAAATTCCGCCTGACAACAACAACGGCGTATATCATCGGGACCGGCGCAAACTCTTTCCACATCCGCCCGAGATCGTACACATGGCTGTATCCCCCAAAACTTCCGTCAAAGGCCAAAGCCGCGTCCCCTATCAAAAATACGGCGTCGGCCTCGGCTATAGAGCCCGCCCTGTTGGCGAAAAAGTCAAAGTTGTACCTTTCCCTGCAAATCAGCGCAAACGCCCTTATTGACGTTCCGCTCTCGCCGGTTATGAATATTTTCTTGTCGCCAAGCTCCTCTATTGGGTACCTCGAAAACAATTTTACCGAAAATATCTCCCCGTCTCCGCCTATGCAAAATTGCGGCAGTATTTCGTAATTTTGGGCAATTTGTTTCGTGTATGTCCACCGGGAAATTAGTGACGCATCAAGCGCGCCATCGCGAACCCCGCGGTTCAGGCGCGCGGGCACGGCCTCCACCACCGAAAACAACTCGGGGCTTCCCGCGCAAAACAGCGGAAGGCTGTTTATATAGCTGACCCTTCCAAGGCTATACATAATTTGAATTTCCCTTCACCGGCTCAAAACCCGCGTCTTGGATGACACCCCGCATGAAAGCTTCGGTTCTGTCAATTCTTTCCGCGCCCGCCGACGATGCAACCTCTTCAACCCAATGCGTGCCTCCTATGTCGTCGGCTCCAAAGTTCAGCAACACCTGCGCAAGCCTGTCTCCGAAGTGCGTTATCGGTATTCTAACATGCGCAAAATTGTCCAGCACCACGCGCGCCAAGGCGACTATTTTTAAATCGTACACGCCAGAGCCCTTGGACGGCACCGCACTTTTACCCCTGCGGAACGGAAGCGGAACAAAAGCCTTAAAGCCGCCGGTTTCGTCCTGAAGCTCCCTCAGGCGGAACAGGTGCTCCACAACGGATTCAGGAGTCTCTATGTGCCCGTAGAGCATTGTTGCATTGGTTCTAAGACCCCTCTTGTGGGCCGCGCGCATTGCTTCAAGCCACTCTTGCGCGGTAAGCTTGTTGGGCGATATTTGCCTGCGTATCGACTCTTCAAATATCTCCGCGCCCCCGCCCGGAAGCGCGTTTACGCCCACTTCCAGAAGCAGGTCGAATATCTGCTCCAAAGGCTTGCCCGACACCCTCGACATTAGCGCGCACTCCGAAACAGTGAAAGCAACTACATTCAACCTGCTGTCCGCGCGCTTTACGGCCCTGACAAAATCGAGGTAATATTCCAGCGGGAGTTTTGAATATATGCCGCCAATTATGTGCACTTCCTCCGCCCCCGCCGCCGAAAACTTTTTGGCGCGCTCATAGGCGTCTTCTGCGGAAAGCACATACGCCCCATCGGCCCCTTCCCTGCGTGAAAACGAGCATATAGGGCAAAGAGCCTCGCAGACGTTTGAATATGTTATGGCCGCATTAACCGCATAGTAGGCCTTGTTGCCGTGAAGGGCGCAACGGGTTTTGTATGCGCGCTCCCCAAGCGATATTGGCGATGGTTCCTTTAGAAATTCGAGAGCCGAACGCCTATCTACACGCCCATCAGCCAGTCTTTCCGAAAAATTTTCCATTCCCAAGGAGAATGAAGCGCCCCCGGAATTTGTCAACTGTCTTTGCTTTAGCTTTGCAGCCGCAAGGAGCCGGTTTAAAAAGAGCAAAACATTGGGGAATACGGGCACTTGGCAGGGCAGTTCCGCGCATGCAACGCGTCCCGCGAAGGACAAAGAAAACAAATTTTAACGCCCCCTGAAAAAAGCGTCCCGCCATTTCAACATCACGCCTCCAAAAAACCTTCCCGCGGGAAAATATAACGTTGCGCCGAAAAAATTTTGTCGTACAACCTAAGCGATGATTTTTATTACGACCGCACGCGCCTACGCAAGCATGGTGAAGATAGAGCACACTCTCTTTGCCCTGCCCTTCGCACTGTCCGGGGTGTGCCTTGCCTACATAGAGGGCTTCCGCGCGGGCTTTTTCAAACTGGTTTTAGTGGTGCTGGCCTTCGCCGCTGCAAGATCCGCCGCGATGGGCTTCAACAGGGTTGCCGACGCCGACATAGACGCCGCCAATGAGCGCACAAAAAACCGCCCCATTCAAGCGGGAAAAATATCGCTGGCGGACGCAAAATTTTTCACTTTTGCAAGCGCGGTTGCATTCTGCGCTCTTGCGTTTATGATAAACAATTTGTGCGGCGCTTTGTCATTTCCGGCGCTGGCCGTGCTCTTTGGGTATTCCTACGCGAAGCGCTTTACGGCGGCGGCGCATTTCATACTTGGGGTGGCGCTGGCTCTCGCGCCCATAGGGGCGTGGATTGCTGTGTCGGGAAGTTTTGATTGGAGGGTTGCGGTTCTCGGACTCGGGCTGTTGTTCCACATAGCCGGGTTCGACATACTCTACGCGCTACAAGACATGCAGTTCGACATTTCAAACGGCCTGTATTCAATTCCAAGCAGATTCGGCAAAGGCGGGGCGTTCGCGTTTGCGGCGGCCGCGTTTGCGGCGGCCGCGGCCGCGTTTTTTGCAACGGGGGCCCTTTTCGATTTGAACGGGTTTTACTTTCTCTGCGCGGCGGCGGTGGCAGCCGCCTATGCCGCTGGCTGGGCCATTGTGCACAGGCGCGGTTTGGGCAGCCTGAATGCGGTGTTTACATACGTCAACATAGGGACGGGATTTGTAATACTTGGCGCAATAGCGTCTAACCTTTCAAGCTTGGGAGCGGTCTAATTATGTCGGAAAAATCTAAACGGCGCATAGTGGTTGCACTCACTGGGGCATCAGGGGCGATATACGGGATAGATCTTTTAACCCGCCTGCTGTCCGACTTCGACGGCATGAGCGTATACTGCACGGCCACGCCCGCCGGGCTTGACATTCTAAAGCGGGAACTTGGGCAAGGCAATCCGGAGGACGCCGTAAAAGCGCGCGCATCGGCCGTCGGCGCGCGGCTAAAAAAAGATTGGAGAAAGAATTTAGAGTTTTTTGCCTCGGACAATTTCGACGCGCCGTTTGCGAGCGGTTCTTTTTATTTTGACGCCATGGCGATATCTCCGTGCTCGATGAACACGCTTGGAAAGTGCGCAAATTCCCTTGCGGACAACCTGGTGGTGCGGGCGGCTGAAGTGGCGTTGAAAGAGTTGAGAAGGCTTGTGGTTGTCCCGCGCGAAACGCCGCTGGCGCAGACGCAGCTGGCAAACATGCTGAAATTGTCGCAGGCGGGGGCGGTGGTGCTTCCGGCGTGCCCGGCGTTTTACGGGAAAGCGGAATCTGTGGACGATCTCGTGGCTTTTGTGAGCGCGCGCACCATCTCCGCGATGGGGCTTAAACAGCGCATTTTGAAGGAGTGGGGAAATGTCGATTAAATTTGACGGTATAGCAGATTTCATAAAATTCCTGGACGAGCGCGGGGAGCTTTTGCGCATAGACAAGGAGGTTAGCCCCGTCATTGGCATATCGGTAATAACCGATGCGGAATCAAAAAAGCCCGGGGGGGGGAAAGCCCTTCTCTTTGAAAATGTCGTCGACAACGGCAAAAAAACATTTCCCGTGGCAACAAACCTTTTCGGGAGCGAAAAAAGGATGGCTTGGGCCCTCGGTGGGGAATCGATAGCGGAAATTGAAAGAAAGATTGAGGACTTGACGCGCCTGAGGCCGCCAAAGGGATTGCAGGAAATTTTTCTGACAATAAAAAAGATCTTGCCGCTCGGGAGGATAATGCCCGCAAAATTCAGGGGGAAAACGGCCCCTTGCCAAGAGGTTGTAAAGCTTGGAGACGCCGTGGACCTGTCTGAAATACCGGTATTAAAATGCTGGCCGAAAGACGCCGGACGCTTTGTGACGCTCCCTTTGGTGTTTACCAAGTCGGAAGATTCCCGGGAGCGCAATCTGGGAATGTACCGCCTGCAAATATTTGACAAGAGCACCACCGGCATGCATTGGCATATCCACAAAGACGCATCGCACTTTTTCGGTGAATATTCCGCGAAGGGCAAGCGCATGCCGGTTGCCGTTGCAATAGGGGCCGACCCCGCCACTGTATATTCCGCCACGGCTCCCATGCCGCGCGGTTTTGACGAACTTCTGTTGGCGGGTTTCCTGCGCGGGAAAGGGGTAAAACTTGTAAAGTGTAAAACTGTGGATTTGGAAGTGCCGGCAAATGCGGAATTCGTGATTGAAGGCTATGTCGACCCCGGCGAATTGCGTTTGGAAGGGCCATTCGGAGACCACACCGGATACTATTCCCAGGCTGACATGTATCCGGTGTTCCACGTGACGGCTCTGACAAGAAAATCAAAGCCTGTCTACTGCGCGACTCTTGTCGGCCCGCCTCCGATGGAAGACTGCTATATGGCCAAGGCCACGGAGCGCATATTTCTGCCTCTTTTGAAAGCCGTAGCCCCGGAAATTTGCGACATGTTTCTTCCTTGGGAAGGCGTATTTCACAATATAGCCGTAGTTTCCATCAAAAAGGAGTTCCCCGCGCACGCGCAAAAACTGGCAAGCCTTCTTTGGGGACAGGGGCAAATGAGCTTTTGCAAGTCTATTGTGGTTGTAGACAGCGATGTCGACCCGTCGGATTTGCGCGGCGTTTGGGATTTATTTCTGCAAAATTTCGACCCGCACAGCGACATTCTCATAACCGACGGAGTCTTGGATGTTCTGGACCATTCAGCGCCACACCCATTGAGAGGTTCAAAATTGTGTGTAGACCTTACTCGAAGGGGATTTGGAGAGGATGAAAGAAGTGCGACCTCCCCAAAAGAGCTTTCCGAATCCGAGGCCGAACACGCAAAAAGCATACTGGAAAAAATCTTGGGGGAAAATTCAAAATTTAAGTTCTATAAGGGCTTTTGCGCCGCGTCTATAGAAAAGGGCTCGAGAAAGGGAACCGATATTTTGCAGGCTGTGGACGCTTCGGGCGCGCTGAACGGAAAAGTTAGGGCTTTTGCCATATTTGACGAAGGCGTGGACATAGAAAACGCATCAAAAATTTTGTGGAAAATATTTAATAATACCGATCCCCGCCGGGACATAATAATTTCAAAATCCGGCGGCCTCTGCCTAATAGACGCGTGTAAAAAAACCTCTGCGGACGGCTACACGCGCGAATGGCCGGAAGATCTGAAATTCGATACAAACGCGTAAAAAACTTTGAAGCAATGACCAGCCAGAATCCGCACGGGACACTTTTGACGGGTGTTGACGGGTGTTGACGGGTGTTGACGGGTGTTGACGGGTGTTGACGGG
>CASEFZ010000007.1 GCA_949287395.1 uncultured Verrucomicrobiota bacterium | reverse complement strand
GAACAACAACTGCGCGCCCGCGGCGGCAAGCGCCCTCCCGCCAAAGGCGCAAACCCGCAAATCCTTGCGCACGTCAAGTGCCCCGGACAACATTCTCGCGGCCTGTTCGTCCCCGGAATGCTCCCCTGCGATAATGAGAACATCGCATGCTCCGGATTCCGGCGGCGCAAAGTTAAAAGTTTTAATTGCCGAAAGCTCTCCCATCACACACCGGCCGCTACGCGCCAACGCCCCCGTTCAAAACGCGGAATTTATTTATTTGCGAAGTTATCTCCAGGGCAATTTCCAACGCATGAAGCCCCAAGAGTGCGCCTACCTTCGGATTTAACTTGTCAACCACACATTTGGCAAAGCTTGCCAATTCCACCTTGAGAGGCTCGGCCTTCTCTATCGGAACTTCAACCGACGTAATCTCCGACTGCGACATAACCTCCGCCCTGTTTACCTTTACCAGATGCCCCTTCTGGTTCATGAAATCGAGAGACATATACGTGCCGGGCTGGAAGATTCTTATCTCCCTGAGCTTTTTCATGCTCACGCGGCTGACGTTTAAATTCGCGACACACCCGTTTTCAAACTGAAGGCGCGCGTTTGCGATATCCTCTCTCGGGCTTATAACGTCAACGCCCACGGCCTCCACGCGCACCACCGGAGAATTTGCCAGCTTCAACACGACCCCTATATCGTGTATCATCAAATCCAACACCACCCCAACCTCCGTTCCGCGCGGATTAAACGGGGCAAGCCTGTCGGCCGTTATAAAACGCGGGGCGTTGACATGCTCTTCCATAAAGGCCATCACCGGATTGAAATGCTCTATGTGCCCAACCTGCACAATCAATCCCTTTTCCTTTGCCTTTCGGGCTATTTTTTCCGCGTCTTCAACGGAAGTGCATATCGGTTTTTCTATGAGCAAATCGCACCCCTTGTCGAGCAGGGGCATTGCAACCTGCGCGTGAAGGTCGGTTGGAACAACCACGCTTACGGCTTCGCAGGCGTCGCCAAGCTCGTCAAGGCTGTCGAAAACCCTGCAGCCGTACTGAGCTGCAATTTCCTCGGCCCTTTCCCTGTTATTGTCCATAACTCCGACAAGTTCGGTGGAATCAAGCTCTGAATATATGCGCGCATGGTGCCTACCAAGATAGCCTACACCCACAACGCCGCATTTTAACTTAGCGTCCCTTTTCTCCATTCTTTCAAGGTACGCCCGATTCGCCCGCTTTACAAGAAAATATGCGCACCCCGCACAAACTTAGCACGCACCGAAAGCGCATGCCCGCAAACTTTTACAAACAACGCAAACAAAAGTTTGAAAGGATATAACATGGCTAAGTATGAAATGCGCGGAGGAGGGACAATATCGGGAGACAACGCCCGAGAAGTTGTCGAGGCTATAAGAGCCTCGTCTTTCAACCCGGAGGCCGATACGGAGGCATTTGTGCGCGCTTTGGCGGCGCGCTGCAAAACCTATGACGGATCGACGATCCGTACGGACACCTTCGACAACACAGTGGCCGACCTCATAACGGCGGAGTTTCTGGCACCTTGCAAATAGCGGCGGTTTTTTAAGGCTGTTTCAAGGGCGTTGCAATAGGTCTTCTGCAACGCTTTTTTTGGCTACTGCAGCCACGGCGGTTTTGGCGCAAAATTCCTCAAACGTTCGATTTTTTTGCGGATTATCGGCCCGCGCATCAATTTTTTCCCTCAAACCAATCCTCACCGCCTCAATTACCAGAACCTTCCTGTCTTAGCGACTTTCAGCGAGTTTTGGCAACTTTTGGCGACTCCTCAAACCTTTTGAGTCAAATTGCCGCCCTTAAAAAACTGCATTTCCCGGGCTATTGCCCCGGCGCCGGGAAAACCACGAATCTCCCCGATGCAGAACGCGCGCCCTCGCAAGAAGTGCCGTAGATAAATTCCAAATTTTCCGGCGTCACAACCTCCGCGGAGTTTCCAGAGGCAAACACATTCCCGTCTTTCATAAGAACCGCCTTTGTCGAATAGGACAATGCCAAGTTCGGGTCGTGCAAGACGGCCAACACGCAAGCGCCCCCGTCGGCAACGCGCGCGGCCGCGCGCATTGCGCAATGGGCGTTGAAAGGGTCCAACCCGGCGGAAGGCTCGTCCAAAAATAGCGCCTTTCCGCCGCAGTCAGCGCCCATCTGAAACAGCGCCCGCGCCAACTGCACGCGCCTTTTTTCCCCTCCTGAAAGAGCCGTATACAACCTGCCCTCAAAACCTTCCAACCCGACTGTAAGCAGGCAATTGCAAAGCAAGCTGTGCTCATTTTCGGCGCGGCCCCAAAAGCCTGCCCTGCTGTATCCGCCCAAAAGGACCGTCTCGGCAACTGTGTAATCAAATTCCAACCCGCATTCCTGCTCAAGCACAGCGCGCATTTTGGCAAGCTGCCGCACGGGTATGTCGGAGATGTTTTTTCCGTTGAAAAGAACCTCGCCAGACACGGGCTTTAACAATCCGCTCAAACTCTTTAAAAGGGTGCTTTTGCCGGCACCGTTTGCGCCCAATACGGCCACGAAATCTCCGGCGTCGATTTTAACGCATGCCCCTCGCAAAGCTTCACGGCTACCGTACCTAACGGCTATGTTTCGCGCCTCAATCATCTCCAACGTGCCTCCCAAGCCTCAGCAAAAACACAAAAAACGGAACGCCCAAAAGAGATGTTATAACTCCTATGGGGACGGGATCCGCCGAATTTATCGAACGCGACAAAAGATCCGCACACACCATCAGCAACGCTCCGGCCAGAGCCGACACGGGCAGAAGGCTGCGGTTGTCGGGGCCTATCCACAAGCGCATCATGTGTGGAACAACCAAACCTACAAAACCCACTATGCCGCATACCGAAACGGCCGCCGCTGTCATTACGGTACACGCCGCCACGCAGACTGCCCAAAGAGCTCCCACCTTTACGCCGCTGTGGTACGCCTGCTCCGCGCCAAGCAAAAGCATGTTTAGCCCCCGCGCCGACAAAACCACCGCAATCCACATCGGGACAGACATAGCCGCAGAAACTCCTATACTTTTCCAATCTGCGCCGTCGAGGGAACCCAGCATCCAGAATATGTAACTTTTAACCCCGGCTTCGCGGGCCGCGTATAAAAAGAAACCCACAAGAGCCCCGCAAAGGGCGTTGACGGCTATCCCGCCAAGAAGGCACGACATAATTTTTCCGCCCTTCCCCGCGGCGCAAACAAAAGCGGTTGCCCCCAAGCCGCATACGACAGATCCAAGCTGTATGCCGGCCGTCGAGAACATCCCCCCGAAAAACGACATCGCCAACACCGCCCCCAGCGCAGCCCCCGACGATACCCCCATTACGGACGGATCCGCCAGCGGATTGCGGAATAAGCTTTGCATAGTTGCGCCCGAGAGAGAGAGCGACACCCCCGCCAATAACGCCACGCAAAGGCGGGGCAACCTTATCTGCCAGAATATAACATTCTCCACTTCGGACGCGCCGCCGCCAGAGAGAGCTTCAAAAATCCCCCCCAAGCCCAAGCCGCTTGAACCGGTTGAGACAGACGCCAGGGAACACAAAACCAAAAAGCCGAAAAGCAAAACACCCGCAACCGCAGGTCTGCGCCAGAATGCCGCCGTTCTCCCGCAACCGGCAGTCATTGCTTGTCCGCGTGCGCTCATACGCAGACCACAACGCTATCGGCGCGGGCCGAAGCTGCGCCTGGGAATTGGGCGCGGCGCATCGGTGTTTTTCAGGCGGTACACTATGCGCGCCTTCTCCAGATCTTGCGGAAACATTTCCATCTTAACTTTATCACCAACGGTGAGCTTTATGAAGTTCTTGCGCAATTTACCCGAAATGTGCGCAAGCACCTGGTGCCCGTTGGCTATCTCAACCCTGAACATTGTTCCCGGCAGAACCGCTACAACTTTGCCTTCTATTTCTACGCAATCGTCTGACATGCCTTTTTATTTTTTGCTGTAAAAGGCTCATAATTGTGTTTTTCTAATACCTTAGTCAATATTAAAAAATCGTCCATATGCCGAAAAAGACCGTTCCAGAATGCCCATTTGCCCCATTTCACCCGTCATACTTGCAAGTGGACGACTCTTTCTTTATGAAATTGGCCTACAACCAGGCGCTAAAGGCGTGGCAATGTGGCGAAGTTCCGGTGGGCGCGGTCATTGCCTCCGAAGGCAAAGTTTTGGCCAGTGCACACAACGCGGTTGAATCTACAAAAGACCCAACTGCTCACGCCGAAATTTTGGCCATAACCCAGGCGGCCGCCGCCTTGGGGGATTGGCGCCTAAACGGGGCCACATTATACGTGACAAAAGAGCCGTGCCCAATGTGCTCCGGAGCGTGCGTAATGGCCCGGCTGGAACGCGTCGTCTACGCGGTGGAAGACAAATCTATGGGATTTCTCGGAGGCGCCATGAAATTTCACGACTTATCATCGTTAAACCATTCACTGAAGGTTGACTCGGGCGTTTTGAAAGACGAATGTCTGCAGCTGATTAAAACATTCTTTTCCCTAAAAAGAGACCTGAACAAATAATTAAAACCAACACTTGCCGCTTGCGGATTCGCAAAGCGCGCATTGCGCCCGCACGCAAGGCCGCGCACATCAAGCTTATTCCTTCAAAAAACTTTTCCTCATTTTGTTTATCAAGCCTCTCCAAAAGTTTTTTTCATTTTTACCAAACAATTTCCACAATGTCTCTCGGGTATTTTAAACAGCAATTTCTCCAATATCAATGTGCCGCAAATCCAATAAAAAGGCAACCTTCCAGCATATCCGTCCTTTGATAAGCATGTAAAATTCCGCCGTTTGCACAAATTTCAAGCGGAGCAACAATTCAAAATCTACCCGCCGACGACGCGGAAAAACATTCCCCCCAACGGAAAAACAAGCCCCTCCATTAAACAAGAGGTTTTCAAAAAACTCACCCGCCCGTTCCAAAGCCAAAGCAATAAACACGAAAGCTGTCCGGCAATTTAGGCTTTATGCACAAAAAATTTTAAGAAATTCTTGACTAATATTTCCCAATCTGAGAGAGTTTCAAACATATGGCAATGCTCCGTTCTTTGGCGGTGTTGCCTTAGGAAGAGCCCCCATCGTCTAGAGGCCTAGGACTCCTGAACCTCATTCAGGAAACAGCGGTTCGAATCCGCTCGGGGGTGCTTCCTTTTTTTTGTGCTATTGCGAAGAGCGTCGCTTTCGAAGCCCACTCTTTTTAAATCTCCGAAAAATTTCTTTTTTGGTGCGCATCGGGTGCTTTTTTTTGCATGTGGGCTAAACGTGCAAATTTCCTTTGCCCACTTTTGCGCACGAGAAGCATTTTTTTAGCCACCTATTTAAACTTGGCAAACTTCACAAAGGATTTTTATCGGGTAAAACCCACATATTCTTGGATTGCATTATTTCTTAATAAAGAGAGCGTCGCCGGGCCATCTGTTAAGCGTAATTAAATCCAATTAAAACTGCCGCCTGACAAAACGCTGAAACATAGGAGGCAAAATGCCCCTCAAATATATGAATGGAAGTTGTTCCGTCTGATTCCGGGTGTGTGCCAGCAGAGGGCGGACAACGCAAAAAGTTGCCATACGCCGCGCATACTCCCAATTTTGGACTTGACAAAACGTTATGCGCTAAAAAACAATAGCAATCCGCCGGAACCAAATTTGAATAACTACCCAACACGCATACCACCTTTACATAATGAATACGCATATTAGATTTTTAAGCGTTGCACTGTTGGTGCTATTGGGCGCAGGATACATACTGGCAACATCAGCCTCCGATAAGATAAAGACATGCATAGATTTCTCCCGCACACGCCTGTGCGGCAACCGCAGTGTGGAGGACGTTCTTGCCGTCTACGGGCCCAGAGTTTCTTCCAGGCTAAAACAAAACAACTTTATTGCCCAAAACGGATTCCCCACGGAAATTTTGATATTCGCCAACAAGGCTGATAAGGTCTTGAGAATCTACGGCAGAACGGGAAAAACCCAGAAATTCTCGCGCATAAAAGACTATCCTTTCACCGCGTTTAGCGGGAAGCTTGGCCCAAAATTGAGGGAGGGAGACCGGCAGATTCCCGAGGGCATATACGAAGTTGAATACCTAAACCCAAATAGTTCCTACCATCTCTCGCTCAAAGTTTCCTACCCAAACGAATTCGACAGGTCGAAAGCAGCCATTGACGGACGGCGGCCGGACGAACTTGGCGGTGACATCATGATACACGGCAGAAGTTCTACAATAGGCTGCATTCCAATCGGGGACGAGGCAATAGAGGAGGTTTTTGTAATGGTGGCAAAAGCGGGGAGAAAAAACGCAAAAATTATAATTTCTCCCGGAGCTCTCGATCCGCGCGGCAGGCTAATGCACCCGCGCCTGGATAATCCCCCATGGTACGGCGAATTAATCAAAAAAATTGAGCAGCAAATGCTGAAATATAAAGACGCCGGAATAGATTTTGAACTTTCCACGATTTAACGCGGCATTTTTTAAGAATGGATGTATGTGAGCGCCTTTGGATTGGCCTCGAATTTCGGTGAATTCCCTTACATTATTGCGCCATTTTTCGCGTGTATGCGCATCCATACTATCGGCGCAAACCGGTCTCTCTTCGCCTCTGGCGGATTATTAAACCCTATTATAGCCTCGCAAATCATCATCTTCGCAATTTCTTCTTGCAGGATGGCTTCCCTTCATCATCAACTTTCATAGCCGCCTCTAAAATCTGTACGCGTGCTATATTGTCGGATTTTCCTAAAAAACGGTTCAAACTTCTTCCCCTCCGTCGGGTTTCAGCCTGTCGCAGTGTTTCGTAAGAAACATGTTGGCTTCTCGTCCCACTTTACATCTCTCGAGTCTTGCAAAACTCCATAACGTATTACTGAGCAAGCCTAATTACACGAAATCTGTCCGCCACTACCTCTGCCCCGTGGAATATCGCCTTACTATTCCTCTGTTTCTGCCACTTAAATACACGTAAACCGCCTTTACGTTTTTCAACCTAAAAGATGAATGCGCTTTCTACGAGAGAAAGTCTCTTCCCCAACGGCACCGTAGCCCTCATGATGCGCCCCCATGCTTGCGGCAGACTTGTGCCCCTTGCTTGCCGTGCACCTGTATCTTCCACACCACGCTTGGGCAATCGCACACCATTACCCCTTTAAGCTTGTTGGCGTATCGCCTGCGAGCGACCCTCAACTGCACTTGGCCGCGCCTTATATGCCTTGCCCATGCTCCGTTTACTCGTTTTTTTTGGAGCACTAGCGCGCAAACATATTTTCTTCGCGAAAAACGGCATATATTATCAGTATTCACCTTTTATATGTTTCTCAAAATCGAAATTGT
>CASEFZ010000006.1 GCA_949287395.1 uncultured Verrucomicrobiota bacterium | reverse complement strand
GGCCGCAAGACTTTCGGCGCAGGCCGGCATCGACGCGTGGTTGGTTGTGGACGTTCCACTTGAGGAAAGCGCTCAAATTAGGGAACCGCTTTGTAAAAACGGGTTAGATCTTGTTCCGTTGGCGTCGGTGACGACACCTCCGGAGCGGATAAGGCGCATATCGCAAAGCGGCGGAGGTTTTTTGTATTATGTGACTGTTGCGGGGGTGACCGGGGCAAGAGACGCCCTGCCTGACTCTTTTGTGGAAAGGTTGGAATTGGTAAAATCGCTCAGCGTTCTTCCCGTTGCGGCCGGGTTTGGCATATCCACTCCCCAAATGGCGTCAATGGCGGCCGCTTCAGCGGATGCGGTTGTGGTAGGAAGCGCGTTGGTTAGCTTGGTGCATTCCGAATATGAGTCTGCGGGTGAGGCTGCCGCTATAAGGGCTGCCGGAAAGTTTGTTTCAGAATTTTCAAAACAGATGCACAGGTAGCGAGCCTTATGGGGAATTTTTGCGGGTGAATGCGCATGGGCTTTACACGCAAAGCGTTTCTTCTTGCAAGAGTTGCCCGCGAAATTTTGCAACAGATTGCCTTTGCCGGCTAAAGTTTGTCGCCGGGCGCCAATTCTTGCGCAAAATAAGGAATTGCGAATTTAAAGAACATGCCGCCGCAAAAAATGGCGCATATTTCCCAAAATTTGGGTGATTCTTTAAGGCGGGGAAATAGGCATGCAAACACTCTTTTTACTTTTGCAATTTTTTACGCGCGGGTTAATCTGGCGGCGTTTTTATGAAGTATGTTCTGACATTTTTAGGGCGGACTCTTGCCGCTTTGCCGGAGTTTGCCGTAAGTGCTTTGTGCCGCGCGGTGGGGACGCTAATTTGGGCATTTCCGTCGCGGAGGGTAAGGGTTGCGTTTTCTAATGTTAGCCATTGTTTCCCTGAAATGGAGAGCGGGCAGATCAGCAAAACGGTGCGCGAATCTGCGTGCAGAATGGTGGAAATGGCGCTGTTTGTCCTGGCCAGCCCCTACATGGGGTGCGAACGCCTGAAGTCTAACATAAAGGTTGGCGATTTTGTCAGGGAGGAAATTAAAAAACGCGCACTGAAACCGCGCCCGCTTGTGCTTATGGTGCCCCACTTTTGCATGATGGAAACAATAACCATGTTTCCGCTTCTCGTGGACGCAAAAGACGTTCCGAGAACGGGGGTTTTTTACAGGCCCTTTGACTCCCCGGGATTGGAAAAATGGGTCAAAAATAGCAGGAGCCGTTGCGGAATAGACCTGATTTCAAGGAAAGCGGGTTTGGCGGCGGCATTGAACTATTTAAAAAACGACGGGGTAATAGCGGTACTCTTCGACCAGAACGCGGGCGCAAGCGGCGTAAAATCTTTATTTTTTGAGAGGGTCTGTTCTACATCGGAGCTCGCCGGGCTTTTTGTGGAGCGCACGGGCAGCGATTGCGCCGTTTTTTATGCGGTCCGGACGGGTTTTTGGAAATCGAGAATTGACGGGGAATATATAAAATTTACCGACAGGGACGACGTGACCATTGCGGCGAATAACTGGCTGGAACGCCGGCTGATGGAAAGCGAAACTTCGCGCATGGACTGGCTGTGGCTGCACAGGCGTTGGTTTATAAACAGGAATCCGCGCACATGCCTGCAAATGGGCGGAGGGAAAAACATATTGGAGCGGAATTTAAGTTTCAATGGCCTTAAGGTCCTGCCGCGAAAAGACAGGATATTTATTTTGGTTCCCAATGATAAATCTCTGGCAGATGATGTTGTTGGGTTGGTGGAAAATTTGAAAAATTCGCGGCCGGATGCGTCGGCTACATTGATATTTCCCAAGGGAAAAGTGCCAAGCGGGTTGGATTGCGGGGCCGATAAAATATTGGAAATCCCAGGGGATGGAGTTTGGGATTGCTTGAGCTTTTTCAAATCCGTCGGGAAAATGTATCCGGACATATTTTTGAGCTTTGAAAGCGGTTTGCTTGCCGACGCGGCTGCGTTTTTGTCGGGCGCGCCAATGCGCCTGTCCGCCAGGCTTGCCGGCGGCGGGCGCCGCAGGTTTGCAACGCTCGAATATGTGGACGGCGCAACAAACCAGGAGGGCACTTTTGCCGAAAGGGCGCTGAGATATTTCGGAATGAGGTAAACACTCTAAATTTAAGGAGGCACGTATGACAAACATAGGAACGGTTTTTAAGGAAAACGCCACAAAGGCCCTTCTTTTGGGCAGCGGAGAATTGGGCAGGGAGGTTGTTATAGAACTTAAGCGCCTCGGGTTGGAGGTTGTTGCGGTGGATAGGTATGCCAACGCACCTGCGATGCAGATTGCGGACAGGTCTTATGTAATATCCATGTTGGACGCAGAAAAATTGGAAGAGGTGATATTGCGGGAAAACCCCGACTACATAATTCCGGAGGTGGAAGCCATAGCCACGCATGTCTTGCTGGATCTTGAAAAACGCGGCCTTAATGTTGTGCCTACGGCCAAGGCGGTGAACTTTACAATGGACAGGGAGGGAATACGCACTTTGGCGGCGGAAAAACTCGGAATGAAGACGTCTCCGTATGCGTTTGCGGGCTCTAAAGAAGAATTTTTGAAGGCGGTGGAAAAAATAGGGATGCCGTGCGTGGTGAAGCCTGTGATGAGCTCGTCGGGGCACGGGCAGAGCGTGGTGAGGTCGGAATCCGAGATAGATTCGGCATGGGAGTATTCGCGGTCGGGCGGGCGCGCCGGCGGAGGCAGGGTGATTGTTGAGGGATTTGTGGATTTCGATTACGAAATAACGCTCCTCACCGTTAGGCACAGCGGCGGAACCTCTTTTTGCGACCCCATAGGCCACATACAGGTTGACGGCGATTACCGCAGAAGTTGGCAGCCCCACCCGATGTCTCCAAAAGCTCTTGAGCGCGCCAGGGAGTATGCGCGCATGATAACAGACGCCTTGGGAGGATGGGGAATTTTCGGGGTGGAAATGTTTGTGTGCAAAGACGAAGTCTTGTTCAGCGAGGTTTCGCCACGGCCCCATGATACGGGAATGGTGACCATGATTTCCCAAAATCTTTCCCAATTTGCCCTGCATGCGCGCGCGATATTGGGCATACCCATAGTTTCCATAAGGCAATTTGGGCCAAGCGCAAGCAAGGCGGTTGTCGTGCAGGGAGACGCCGACTTGATGCTTTATAAAAATATAGACAAAGTGCTGGCGCGTCCCGATACTGATATGAGGATATTTTCAAAGCCGTGCGTGCGCGGGCATAGGCGAATGGCCGTGCTTTTGGCGAGGGGAAGCGACATAGATTCCGCCAAGAAAACGACGGACGACATGGAGGCGGATTTGGAAATAGAGGTGTCTTAGCGCGCGGCGGCGGACGCTGTTGCGCTGGCTTTTTAACAAGTTTTTTGTACGGGTATGTTTAGGTTTGTATTGTTGTTGGCTGTTATTTTTTGCGGTGGGTGTTCGTCGGCAGACATGGCTGGCAAGCAAGATGCGGGCGGCGGAGCTGGCACCCTTAAAATGGGGGCCATTCTTCCGTTGAGCGCCGGCGGCGCCGAGGGATACGCGGCGGGGGAAATACTTTCGGGGATGCGTTTGGCGGCGGAGGAATATGAAAAAAAATCCCCCAAGGGCGAGAAGTTGGATTTGCAAATTCGGGATTGTTCCGCCCCGGAATTTGCCTTTCCTGAAACATTGCGTTCAATGGAGGGCGCGGGGGTGCGGATGTTTCATATTGCCCTTACTGATTCCATAGTTTCCTATTATTCGATTTTCGGCAAAATGCCGGAATGCTTTTTTAATTTGATGACCACATATCCTCCGGCGACAACCGGCGCCGACAATACCACGCGAATATTCATAAACGGCGCCCAAGAGGGAGATTTGCTAACCGAGCAGATAGAGGTCTTAGACAGGAAACAGCGCTATGTAATAATGAATGTGGACACGTTGAATGGGCGTTCCAATGCGGCGTATTTCGCGTTTAACCTGAACAAGGGCAGCGCGAAGGCGTACACCGACGTGTTTAAATCGGGCGAAGAAAATTTTGGGGCGTTTACATCGCAGATAGGGCGGCTGCTGCCGAGGTTCATATTTTACATAGGCGACGGCAGCGAACTTGAAAAATTTTCCGAGAGTGTCGGCAAGGCGGACTATTCCGGAGTGCTGCTTGCAAATTGCGGGTTGGTGCCGTTTGAAAAGATTAAGCCCGTCAAGGGCGTGCGATTCGGGAAAATAAGAACGGCTTTCGAGGCTGGAAACTTGAAGACAAAAATTTCGGAAAGTTTCAAGTCTGATTATATGGCCAGGTACGGCAAGCCCCCGAGTTGGCTGGCCGCTTACGGATACGACGCTGTGCGCCTCTTTGCCCAGGCCGCGCGCGGCGGGGCAGATTCAAAGTTGATGCGAAAATTCTTTTCCGGTAAAAATTACGACGCGGCCATAGGAATGTTGAAGTTTGACGCCTCGGCGGATTCGCTATCAGAGTTGGAAATTGTAGAGATAAAATAGATTGGCAAGTCATGAACCATTGGAGTCTGCGGGGGCTGGGTTGATTTTGCGTCCGCGGCGTTCCCCGCCGGGGAATCCGTATGCGATTCCCATACTGCCGTATTTGTTGTCCTCGCTTGCAGGGTGCATGGCTTTCGGCTGGGTGGGGCCTGGCGTTGCGGGGCTTTCCGCTCTTTGCCTTTTGCTTGCCGGAGCGGCGTTTTCGGCGGCATTTTCGGCGAAAGTCTTTTGGTTTTGGAATGAGGGGTCAAAATTTAAGATACCGCAAATTTTGATTTGCGCGGGGTTGTTTTTCGCTTTTTTCGGATACGCGGCAAAAACGGCGGTTATTAACCCATATCCGCACTTCACGGGTATTGAGACGCATATCCAGATGTATCTTAAAGAAGTTTCCACCGGAAAGAACGACTCGCGCTACGGAGTTGGGGTGATTACGCTTCCGCCAAAGGGTTTCCCGAAGCTTGAGGGTGCGCTGGTGTGGTATATGATAGGCGACGGCAAAAGGGCAAAGGTTGAGAACAGGAATTTTGTGAGGTCGCAGATAGTTTCGGTTTCGGGGGTATTGCAGCCTGTGCGGACAAATGCGAGGGCGTCGGAATGGGCTTCGGAAAGCGAGAACAAGTCCCGCGAATTTGAGAGGTACCTTGGCAACAGGTTTATTTACTACAGAATAAATGCGCAGATTGCAAATTCGGAGATAGTTTGCCAGGCAAACGGTTTTTATCGTTTCTTTGCGGATTTAAACGTATATTTGCAAAGGTCTTTGGAGACATTTGTCTTTCCATTCCAGCGCGCTTCAGAGGCTGCGAATACCTATGTGGCCATGTTGCTGGGCGAAAAAAGCCGCCTTACAAAAGAGCAAAAGGACAGTTTCGCGCGCACGGGAACAATGCACGTTTTTGCGATAAGCGGGCTTCATGTCGGGTTTGCGGCGGCGCTCTTGTACCTTTTGGCGAAACTGTTTCGTTTCCCGAGAATTCTGCAGCCGGTTGCGGCGCTGCCGCTTTTGTTTGCGTATGTTGAGGCTTGTGGTGGAAGGCCTTCGGCGATGAGGGCCTTCATGATGGTTGCGGTGTTTTGGCTGGCACTTTCCTTCGGCAGGGGAATGACACCGTGGAGCGCTCTTGCGCTTTCGGCATTCGCGGCCATTTTAATTTCGCCTTTGGCGCCCTTTGATGCGGGTTTTTCGCTCTCGTACGGGGTTGTGGCGTCGATATTTGTGTACGGGCTTCCGCTTTCCGGGCGCATATCAAAAGCTTTTGATGCGCGTTACCAAATTCCACTGGACGGAAGCAGGCCGGTATTTGAAATTGTCAGAAGAATTTGCATATGGACGGGCGGGGCGGTTGCAATATCGCTTGGCGCCTTTTTTGCTGGCGCACCGCTTTGCGCGTATTACTTTTCCTACATATCTCCGGCGGCCGTGCTTTATTCGCCCTTGTTTGTGCTGTTTGCGGGGTGGGTTGTCTTTTGCGGTTTTGGGGCGTTTCTCGTGCCGCAATTTGCAGCCTCAATTCTCAATTCTGTGGCGTGGTTTGCGGTTTGGGCGATGTCCTTTTTTGCCCAGGAGGGAAATGCATTCTTTGATGCGTCGGTGGATTTCCCTCTGGGCAGCGGAGTTGTTTGCGTGTTGTCGCTGTCGGCCTTTTTGGGGCTTTCGGCCCTTTCAACCCGGGGCGAAGGGTGGCGCGGCTTCGTCTTGCCCGGGGCGGTTTCTTTTGCGATAATGTTGTCTTACAGATTTGCGGAGGGGTTTTTTTGATGAAAAAGAGGTTGTACATTGGGTGTAAACATTCCTGCGAATTGGATTTGGAGGACGAGGCTTTTTTGAAAATATCCTCCGTTTTGGAGAGCGGCCAAGTTTTGGCAATAGCGTGTTCCGGTGGCGCGGATTCCGTGTTGTTGTTGCATCTGCTTTTGGCGGCCTTTCCTCAGAGAAAGAATCAGATGAAAGTTTTGCACTTCAACCATAAGGCCCGCCAAAATGCGGATAAAGACGAGGCGTTTGTGCGCAAATTGTGCGCCGATATGGGTGTGGATTTCATTTGCGGCAAGCCGGATAAAGCGCCGAAAAAATTTTCCGAAGACATATTTAGGCGCATGCGTTTGGGTTTTTTTAAGGAGAGTTATTTCGGGATGGGGTTGTCGTGCATTGCGCAGGGGCACAACGCCGACGACCTTTGCGAAACTATTTTAATGAGGCTAATGAGAGGTGTTGGAATAGCCGGATTGTCCGCGCCCAGGCCCGTGTCTGTTGTCGGCGGCGCGGTATTTGCGCGCCCGATATTGCGCTTAAAAAAAGCCGATATAAGGCGCCTGCTTGAAGAGGCAAAATTGGAATGGCGCGAAGACGAATCTAACGAACAGCCGGTTTTTTTGAGAAACAGGGTCAGGCTTGGGATACTTGGAAAAATGCAAGAGATTTCTCCGGCTGATTTTTACGCGTCGGCGGCGCGCGTTCGCAGATTGGCCCAGGAAGATTCGGATTTTATTGAAAACTTGTTTCTCGGGCAGATATCCAAGCTTAATCCGGATATTTTTTCAACAAGCTGCACCCTTGCTACGGGCGCAAAGGCCGGCAAGCTTGCCTTGTCGGCGCACATAGTTTCCCAGAGATCGCTTTTTAGGCGAGCTGTGAATTTGCTCTTGTCGCGTTTGGGAAGGGCGGAAATGCTGCGCTCGGCCGGGGTTGACGATTTTATTAATAAGGCGCCTCTCTCGCGGAAAATTTTTAAGGCAAGCGTCGGGGAAGGCTTTTTGGAGTGGAACCCCGAAACCCTCACTCTGGGATTTTCCGCGACTTCCGGCAATTCGGACGAATCCTCTTTCGGGTGCGTTTTGCCTTTGGACGGCACGCGGGTTTGCCTGCCCGGAGAAATGGCGGTTTCGGCAAAAAGAGTGAGGCTTGAAACAGGACTCTTCGGGCGGATTTTGCGCGGAGAAAACGACGACGCCCGCAGCGCGTATGTGGACGCGCGCGCCGCCAAAGACGGCTTTGTTGCTGTGCGCCCGCGCGCCGCTGGCGACGGATATGCCCCTATTGGGGCTTCTTCGGTACGCCCTTTGAGGCGCCTTCTTTCCGACAGGAAGGTGCCACTTTCCATGCGCGCGAGCCTTCCCGTCTTTTACAATTCCGGCGGAGAAATTCTTTGGGTTCCCGGGGTGGCTCCGTCGAAAATTTATGCGCTTGAAAATTCACCCGATGCAATAGAATTGACCTTTGCGGGAAAATAGGATTGGCTAAAATCTTTTATGGATAAGGAGAAAATTAAAAATTTTGGAAAGATGCCCAATAGGCCGTACGCCGTTTGGCTGATTCTCTTTGCGATAGTGGCGATGCTTTTAATGTTTCCTAAATCCGGCGCCATAAATACGCAGCAATTTGACATACGCCGCCTTGCAAGCGCGGTGGCAAACGACGAGCTTGTGGAAATAACCTTGCGCAACGACCCGGCCGCCGGAAAGGATTGGTATGTTGTGGACGGAAAGGTTAAAAATCCCCTGTTTGGAACGGCGAATGCTCCGGAGGGTGCGCCGCGCACAATTCCCTTTACTTTCAGCGGTCGGATAACCGACGATATGTACAAAAAACTTTCCGATGCGTCGGCTCCGTGGACGATTAAAGAAGTTGCCTCAAGCACATTTTGGGGGAATTTGTTGTCCAGCATACTGCCCGTGCTAATTATAGTTGGGGTGTTGTACTTTCTCTTTGCGCGCCAGATGCGCGCGGCCGGGAAGGGCGCCATGAACTTTGGCAAAAGCCGCGCCCGCCTGCTTTCACCGGAGCAGGATAGGGTGACATTCGCGGACGTGGCAGGCTGTGACGAATCAAAGGAAGAAGTTTCCGAAATTGTGGAATTTTTGAAAAATCCCCAGCGTTTTCGCGACATAGGGGCGCGCATACCGAAGGGCATACTGATGGTTGGGCCGCCCGGAACGGGAAAGACGCTTTTGGCGCGGGCAGTTGCAGGCGAGGCGGATGTCCCGTTTTACTCGATAAGCGGTTCAGATTTTGTGGAAATGTTTGTAGGCGTGGGCGCCGCAAGGGTTCGGGACATGTTTGAGCAGGCCAGAAAAAACGCCCCGTGTCTGGTGTTTATAGACGAGATTGACGCGGTTGGAAGGCAGCGCGGCGCCGGAATGGGCGGCGGGCACGACGAGCGCGAACAGACCTTAAACTCTCTGCTTGTGGAGATGGACGGCTTCGACGCCCATAGCGGCGTTATAATAATAGCCGCCACAAACAGGCCCGATGTTTTGGACAGCGCTCTTTTGCGCCCGGGGCGTTTTGACAGGCAGGTTGTTATAGACTTGCCCGATTTGAAAGGCAGAGAGGAAATTCTAAAAATTCACGCCGCAAAAATTAAGCTTTCTGACGATGTTGACCTTGCCGACGTCGCGAAGATGACACCCGGATGTTCGGGCGCCGATTTGGCAAATTTGTTAAACGAGTCCGCCATAGTTGCCGCGCGCCACGGCGAAAAGCTTGTCTCAAAGGCCGATATATCAGAGGCCAGGGACAAAATTTTCTTTGGCAGGGAGCGACGCAAGGTGATGGACGATTCCGAAAAGCGTCTTACCGCCTACCATGAGGCTGGGCACGCAATACTTCAGGCTCTGATTGATGACGGTAAATTGAAAGTTCACAAAGTCACAATAATTCCGCGCGGGCAGAGCCTCGGCTCCACGATGTTTATACCCAGCAAAGACATTCTTTCCGAGAGCAAACAGAGCCTGTTAAACCATATATGCACGACTCTTGGCGGCCGTGTTGCCGAAGAGCTTGTTTTCCCCGATATAACTAACGGCGCAGCCGCGGACATTAAGCAGGCTACAAAAATTGCCCGCAAAATGGTTTGCGATTGGGGCATGAGCAAGCTTGGCCCTGTGGCTTTGGGCGACAACCACGACCACATATTTCTCGGCAAAGAAATAGCCAGGGAGGAACACTTCAGCGAAAAGACCGCCCAGGCCATAGATTCGGAGATAAATTCCATTCTCACCCAGCAGTACGAGCGCGCCAAAAGTTTGATATCGGACAACAGGGACAAGCTTGACCTCCTTGCCGCCGAGCTTATGCGCAAAGAGACTGTGGACGGCGATGTCGTCTACGATATTGTCCACGGCAAATTTGCTGCGGAAACTCCGCCTGATTCGCCTAAAGAAGAGGGAACGCTCGATTCTTAAAGTGTTGCGTTTAAGGGCGGGCTTTTTTTATGAAAGACGCCCATGCGGCGGGGGTTAGAAAAATTGGCCCGGAGATTGTCTTTCTTTAAAACTGCACTTTGAGATTTGCCGCGATTTCATTGGGGCAAATGCGTTATTTATAGCAGATTGGTTGTATTCCCAAATTTTAGCTATTGCGGCGGCACCCTGTTTTTACACTTGTGCGCGAAATTCACAAGCCTGTTGGCTCCCTTCCGCAAGCTATCCATGGGGGGCGGCATCTTATTGCCGTAAAAATTAGCTGCGTTAGAAATTAAGCCTGTGGCGCTTTTTATTTCCGAGGGAATAATATAAGGTTTGCCCCAAATAGCCTTTCTGGTTCTCAATCATGCCCGTTTTGCAGCTTTTAGGCAATATTGGTTATTGTCTTGTTGGGGCGCTTAATACTTAAATAAGCTGTCTAATTAAGACCGCTTAAAGAGCTAAGTTGATTGCCATAAGAGTTTGAAAGCCGGCAGCGGCTCTGTAAAAAAATTTTTTTCCGCACGCTTAACATTAGAGTTCTTTTAGCATTTTTGGCGGCTACCTTCTTATTCCTCCACCCATCCCCAACAATTAAAAAATTTTCAATAATTGCCCTCCAAGAACTTTTTCTGCTAAAAAAAACTGGCGGGAAAGCCCTGAGCCTTCCCGCCATGAAGAATTTTTAGAAATGTGAGCTATCGTCAGCTTTTAAGCAATCAATAGATCAAGCATTTTGTTTGCCGCTTCCGGTATTACAGTTCCGGGCCCGAATATTGCGCTGGCGCCGTGCTTAAAGAGGAAGTCGTAGTCTTGGGCAGGTATTACGCCGCCTGCAACAACCATGATGTCCTCGCGCCCGCGCTTCTTGAGCTCTTCGACAAGAGCCGGCAGAAGCGTCTTGTGCCCCGCAGCAAGCGAGCTCATGGCCACGATATGGACGTCGTTTTCCACCGCCATTTGCGCTGTCTCCTCGGGAGTCTGGAAGAG
>CASEFZ010000005.1 GCA_949287395.1 uncultured Verrucomicrobiota bacterium | reverse complement strand
TTTATATTCATTCTGTTGAAGGGCAGAAGGGCGTCGTACAAAGCCCCGGGCCTGTCGTTTACGGAAATTACAATGCTTGTCTTATAGTTGATTCCGTTTGTTTTCGGAACGGATTTTTTGCCAATGACAAGAAAGCGCGTTTCGTTGTTTTTAAAGTCCTGAATTCCGCGCTCTACTATGGGAAGGTGGTAGAAATCAGCCGCCAGGCTGCTCCCAATGGCTGCAATTTCCGGATTTTCCTCGGCCATCTTTACAGCTATGGCGGTGCTTTCGACATATTCAATCGAAGCCTCGGGAAGGTGGCGGCGCAGCCACGACCTGCATTGGCCTATTGCCTGGTCTTTTGAACAAACCCTGCGGATTTCGTCTATCTTTCCCCTGGAAATCAAACAGTGCTCAATGGGAATGTATATCTGCCCAACAATAAACAGATTGCTTTCCTGCAACATGTCCATCGAGTGGAAGACGGAACCCTCGTTTGAATTCTCAATGGGTATGACGCCGTAGTCTGCCTCTCCGCCCTCTACCGCCACAAACACGTCGGGTATGGAGGGCATTGGGCGGTAGTTCACGCTGGAGCCAAAGTTCTTTACGGCGGCCTGCTGGGTGAACGTTGCCTTCGGGCCTAAATAGGCCACTTCAAGCCTCTTTTCGGCGGAAATCGACGCCGATATTATCTCTCTGTATATCGCCGAGAGCGACTCGCTTGAAATTCGCCCTGCGTTCTTTTCAGACAATTTCTTAAAGACCTCTATTTCCCTTGTGGGCGCGTATATTTCCTCGCCTGCGGCCGTCTTCATTTTGCCTATTTCGCGCGCAACCGCTATCCTCTCTGTGAGAAGATCCAGAATTTGAGAATCAATGTTGTCTATGCTGTCTCTTAGGAATTTTTTGTCCATTGTCTTATAAAATGTTAGCGCCCAGCGCCGGATCCGTCATGGCCTGCGTCTTCGCCGGAATTTTCCGCCTGCGGATTGCCGTATGTGCTGTCCGCTGTGTTGTCAAAAAAATCCTCCGGAGCGGTTCGAGCTGCGTTTTCGCCCTCTTTTTCTTCCGCGAACAAGTCTTCTTCGCGGGGCGGATTTACAGGTGAGGCTTCCGAATTTTTAGAGTCAGAGGCCGGATTCCCCTCTGTTGAATCTTTCATATCCGACAGCCCCACATCGGCGTCGCCTATGTTCGACGGGTTTGAAGCGCGCCTTATCCATTCGGAAATCTGCCCCGGGCTAAGGACATCCGACGACGGCAGTTCGTCGAGAGAATTTGCGCCTATGAAATCCAAGAAGTCTTGAGTTGTTGCATACTGCACGGGCCTGCCGGGGAGATCGGCGCGCCCGCTTATGAAAACCAAATTTTTGTCAACCAGCCTCGACAGCGGGCCGTCCGAATTTACGCCGCGTATGGCTTCTATTTCGGCCCTTGTGACGGGCTGCCTGTATGCAACTATTGCCAGTGTTTCGAGCGCCGCCCTGGTCAGCTTTTGCGGGCGTGGGTCGTCCCTCAACAGCCTGACCCACTCTGAATACTGTTTCGATATGGCAAATTTGAACCCGGAGGAACTCTGAAGCAGGCTGTAAACGCTGCCGCTTTCTTCAAGCTCCGTGGATATTTCCTCCATGGCTTCACGTATTTGTGTTGCGGTAAGGAGGGTTGGAACTTGGTCGATGATGTCTCTAATTACGCCCTGGCCATTTTCTTCGGCGTCCATTTCTTCGGTGTTGGCGTTGGTTTCGGATCCGGTTTCGAGAATCTCTGAGTCCGCGGAATTTTTTGCGGCGGCCGATTTCGACGTCTCCCTTTCGGAATGGTAGCGCTGAATGACGGCCTGTATGTCTCTTATGGACAAAGGCTCGCTTGTGGAGAATAGAAGCGCTTGGAGTATCTTTTTAAGATTGAATCCCATGTGAAAAAATTTTGTTCGATAATGGCTAAAATCGGGCGGCACACAATAAAAAAGTTGCGGTTGTCTGCGTACGTGTCAGCATTGAAGACGTATGAAGTTTGCGGTGTTGGCGTTGCTTTACCTGCTTTCCGCTTCCATGTTGCTGGGGTTGAGTTTCCCTGAAATAGGCGGGAGCGCATCGTGCCTGTCGGCTGCCGGGGATGGGCGGCGGGCGCGGCAGATTGCGGATGCCATAAAAACGCATAATTTTAAGTCGGATTTCAAATTTCCCGTGGGCGAGGTTGTGGCGTTTGGGGAATACGCAGGGAAATTGATTGTGGTTTCCGACGCAGGCAAGTACGGCAGTGTGAGCTTTGTGCTGGACGCGCAAAAGGGAGAGGTTGTAGACATAATAAGGCACGATTTCCTCGGCGAAAAACACCTTTTGCAAAGCCCGTCGGGCAGATTTCTTTTGTACAAGCGCTATTACCCTGATTTTCTTAAAGATTCGGCCAAGTCGGACGTATTGATCTGTTACGATTTGGATAAAAATTCCGGGGAAAACCCGCAGTGGCGCCCAATGTTGAAGTATGGACGCTCCGAGGCGGGGAAGGTTATATATCCCGCGTCTGAAGGCGATGAAAAGGGCGCGCATAGCCGCACTCTTTTTATCGATGCCGCGGAATGGAATTCCGAAAGCGGCGAGTGTGTGCTGGGCGTGTCCGCCTTGGATAAGGGAGAAAAAGGTTTTAAATTGGAGGAATTTCTCATTGTTAGGGAAGTTCTGGATTCTTCGGGAGATTCGAAACTTTCCGTTGAAAGGGCGGGGCGGAAGAATTGCGTTTTGGTGTGCGCCAACGGCGCGAGGCGCAATTTTACCCCGGGCGCGGTTAGAGGATTTTATATTTCCAAAGTAAAAATTTTAAAAGACAGGTTTGTGGTTGTTAACGGCGGAGATTCCTCGGAAATTGAGGCGGTTGAAATTTTGAAAAATTAGTTTTTTTGCGCCGGACATTCAGGAATTTTAAGCGGCGCGTTGCCCAGTGCGGCGGGACCGTGAAGCGCTCTTATTTGGTTTGACGCACAGGGCGGGCGGTGTTCTAATGAACGCTCTTGGAGAATCTAATATGCCCGAGTACAGATCTAAAAAGAGTTTTGAAGGTAGAAATATGGCCGGCGCGCGCGCCCTTTGGCGCGCCACGGGAGTCAAGGAGTCGGATTTCGGAAAGCCGGTTGTGGCGGTGGTGAATTCCTATACGCAATTTGTTCCGGGACACGTGCATCTCGACAAGGTGGGAAAACTTGTCTGCGAGTGTGTCGAGGCCGCAGGAGGCATAGCAAGGGAGTTCAATACCATAGCCATAGACGACGGCATAGCTATGGGGCACGAGGGCATGCTGTATTCCCTTCCGTCGAGAGAACTCATAGCCGACAGCGTGGAGTACATGTGCAACGCCCATTGCGCCGACGCCATGATTTGCATATCCAATTGCGACAAAATAACGCCCGGAATGATGATGGCGGCAATGCGTCTGAACATCCCCGCGATATTTGTCTCTGGCGGACCCATGGAGGCGGGCTCGGCGAAATTGAGCGGCGGGCTTAGAAAATTGGACTTGATAGACGCAATGATTGCCGGGGCTGATCCGAAGGTGTCGGACGAGGATTCCTTTGCAATAGAGCGGGCGGCCTGCCGCACATGCGGGTCGTGCTCCGGAATGTTTACAGCAAATTCCATGAATTGTCTTGCCGAGGCCATAGGCTTGGCCCTGCCTGGCAACGGGACCCTTGTTGCCACGCACGCCGAAAGAAAGGGCCTGTTTGAGCGCGCTTCCGCGCGCATAGTTGGCATGGCCCGCGCATGGTATGAAGGCGGCGACGAAAGCGTTTTGCCGCGTTCAATTGCCACCCGCCCGGCCTTTATGAATGCCATGCGCCTCGACATAGCAATGGGCGGCAGCACCAACACTGTCCTTCATTTGCTGGCAGTAGCAAGGGAGGGCGAAGTTGATTTTTTCATGTCCGATATAGACGCGCTTTCGAGGGTGACGCCCTGCATTTGCAAAGTTGCACCCAGCACGCAGAAAGTCCATGTTGAAGACGTCCACAGGGCGGGGGGAGTCATGGGCATATTGGGGGAACTTTCCAAGGCGGGCCTGATAGACTGCTCCACGGGAACGGTGTCGGGAAAAACTATAGGGGAACAGATAAAAGAATTCGACATAACTTCCCCTGATGTATCCTCTGCTGTGAAGCGTTTTTACAGCGCGGCCCCTGCGGGAAAATTCAACATAGAGGCGTATTCGCAAAGCGAGTATTTTGACTCTCTTGACACGGACCGTGCGGCGGGCGCGATACGCTCGGTTGAAAATGCCTTCAGCAAGGACGGGGGATTGGCTGTTTTGTTCGGCAACATTGCGAAGGACGGTTCCATTGTCAAGACCGCCGGCGTGGACGAGTCCATATTGCGCTTCAAGGGGACGGCGCGCGTGTTTAACTCTGAGCAGTCCGCCAGCCTGGCTATCCGCGGCGGAAAGATAAAGCCCGGGGACGTTGTGGTTATAATATACGAAGGGCCGCGCGGCGGGCCGGGCATGAGAGAAATGCTTGCGGTTACCGCAGCGCTTGCCGGCCGCGGGCTTGACCGCGAAGTGGCGCTGATTACGGACGGGCGTTTTTCCGGTGCGACGCGCGGCGCCTCGCTCGGCCACTGTTCTCCTGAAGCCGCGGACGGCGGGCCGATTGCGCTCGTGCAGGAAGGAGACAACATAACGCTTGACATCAATGCATACAAGATAACGCTTGAAGTTTCTGACGAAGAACTGGCGCGACGCCGCGCCGCGTGGGTCTGCCCGCCGCCGAAAGTTGCAAGCGGGTATCTCGCGCGCTACGCAAAACTTGTGTCTTCCGCTGACAAGGGGGCAATCCTTCAATGAAGTATACCGGAGCGCGTGTAGTTATTGAGTGCCTTG
>CASEFZ010000004.1 GCA_949287395.1 uncultured Verrucomicrobiota bacterium | reverse complement strand
CCCACCGCGAGAAATAACAGCATGCACGGCACATTCAACGCCGCTGAAACCTTGCTGGTAAGCAAGCAAACCATCAGCAGAAAAGCCGCCGCAAGAATTCCCAAGTATAATTCCATATCGATATTCCAAACAAAAGAGTATCACAGCCGCCGTAAATACGCGCACAATTGCGTAGGCCTACATCACTGTATCACGCTCGGCAAATAGAGCGAAACTTAGACCAACACTATTGTCAAAATAAAAAATCAAGCATTGGGGGGAAGTCCTACGCAAAATCAAACATATGTTGCCAATATTTTGCAAATTTTCCAAAACTCCATATCAAACCCGCAGCGCCTTCAACAATTTGAAAATGCGCATCATTACTCATGCGCGTATTCTCGGGAACAAACCTGCTTCTATACTGTTTCCAGCGCACTTTTGGCTACATCTCGAATGTTTTCAACCTCCGGCCGCATATCGGAATCCGCCTGGAGAATACCCGTTGGCTTTACCCGCCCCTTGCATATCTTCCGCTGATATTTGTTATCCCGCCCAGCAGTTGCTGATAGGGAAACAGTTTTCCATGCAATAAAACGGCCCTCCTATTTGACAAGGTTAAGCAAGCCAAATCCCCGGGGGAGCGCATCGTTTAATTCAAACAGCTTAAAGCCCGTGCCCCCGCCAAAATCGGCAAGGAACGACACCGCAACATTTTTGCCCGACAGCGGCGATTGCGCGTTAATATATTTCCACGGCATTGCCACAATATATTCGTCCGCTAATGATTTTTCTCCGCGAATGCCCGATCTGTGAAGGACAGGTATGTCAAGCTTTCCGTCAAACTTTTTCCCCTGGTCGAAAAACCTCTCCATTCGCGCGCATAGGCCTCCATTTTCCCGGGAAATTTTTACGCCGCAAAACCCCATTGAAAAATTGTCCAACACCGTGTTGGAAGACGCCTCAACATCCCTATTTTTTGCGAACCCAAAGCGCAGTTCCGGAAATTCATTTGCCTTTTCCGCCGCATTAGAGCCTTTGCATTTTTCAAATTTCACCCGCGCAAACAAATATTTTTCATTCCATCCATAAGCCACAAAAGCGCGCCCGTTTATTTTCTCTCCCGCATTTGTCGGATAGGCCGACGCCTCCACAAAGTTGGGTTTTTCCCAAAGCGAAAAGAGATCGCCGTCCGACGGCTCCACGTACCGCGCGCGCATAAAATTGGCGCGCTTTCTGCATATTGCGCCGGGAACAGACGCATCCAAAATAGCCCTTACCTGAAGTTCAGACTCCAGCTGCTGCGGAATTTCAAGCCCGTCAAAAGTAATACACACGCGCTTTTCGCCGGATTTCCCTATAGAAAAATTCTCGCTCTTTCTGGCGTCCGGGAACCCCGGAATTCTCGTTAGAAATTTGCCCGAGACTTCCGCCCCCGAAAGGTTGCGCGCCGAGAATTCCACCGCAGGAATCCCCCCCACAAAGCCCGTTTCAACATCGAATATCTCAATGGCCGGCCTTATGTCCAACACGGCCCTCGCCCCCGATACCGGAAGCCCCCCGCGCGTCAGCTTGCAAATTACGGGGTATCGCCCCGGCTTTAGACCCTTGGGCAGCTTTCCCCCTAAGCTGAACTTATCACCGGCCTTGACTTTCTTAGACACCCCCTCAAGCTTGAATTTCCGCGGAAACGAAACTTCCAATATTCCGTCCTCCAAAACTGTTCCCGAAATATCCACAGTTTCGCCGCAGACAAAAGATTTCTCCAAAAAATCAAGCTTGACTTTTTTTGCCGCAAAGCGCCCATAGGTTCCGGCGTCGCAGCCGATGACATAAACGGGTTCGGAAGACAATGTTAACCTGACAAATCCGCCTTTTGAAAGAAGCTTGCGCCTGTTTCCCATAATGTCTGAAATTTGCACTTCGGGAGCGCCCGCATAGAAATCAACCTGGCAGTCCTCGTCTCCGAAGTTCCACAAGGCCGCCACGCACTTGTCGTCCGCGTCCGCGTAGCAATAGCCCAAAACCGAATCCGAAAGATAGTCTATGCAGCCTGTCGACTTGTGCCCCTCAAGAATAAAGCTTGCCGCCGACAGCGCCGCGAACGAAGGCCGCGGAGACAATTTATTCGGGCCGAACCTGACTTTCGGCAACATCAGGTTGTAGCAAAGGCCGTAATCGCCGTCAACGGTTTCGCAATGGTCGTATCCGTAGAAGGGTTCGTTAGAGGCAAAACCCTCGCCAAGCATTATCAAATTTGCCCTCACTTGGCCGCACATCTGCAAGAGTTCGGATTTGGTGTCGTTTGGAAGGTGCGCGCCGGATTCGTTTGCGCGTATTTTTATATCCCTGCCGCCGCCGTATTTTTTAACAAGGCGCTTTAGAGCCCTTATATTTTCAACAAAGCCGTTCAATTCCACGGGATATTTTATGTACGGGTGTATGGAAATCTCGTCAACATACTCGAGAAACCCCTTCTTGAAAAGCTCCTCGTGGAGCTTCGGGGAGGTTCTTGTTAAATGGCTGAAACACGGCCCTATAAGTCGGGCATCGGGATCAAGGCACTTAATTATTCCCCTTGCAACCCTGTAGACCGATATTATGTCTTCGTCGCTCATCGTTAAATCCGGCTCCCAGAGCGGCTGGTACAAATTGTAGTCGTTGTAAAATTTCTGCCGCGCTATCTGCCCGACGATTTTGCCGAATATCTGCGAGTAGATTTCCTCTCCCTTCGCATCCGCAAATATTTTGCCCTTCGACAGCCTTGAAGTTTCCCTCAAATGTTTCAGCTCTCCTTTCGGCCATTTGGAATAGACGTCGCTGTCGTGGACAAAACATCTTTGGCTGTAAGAAACCCACTCATTGCCCTTTTTTTCGGAAAGCCACTTTGCGTAGTCGCCGTCGGAATATATCTGGCTGCGCCCCTGCCACCGCGCCCCGAGCCACGGGCGCAAATCCGCCTTCCCGGACCCGTTCCCGTGTATTCCAAAAAACGAGTCTTCCATGGAATACAATTTGCGCTTTTGCGGATCAGGCAAAACCGCATAAGTCACACACCCTTCCGGCCTGCTTCCAAGTTTCGGAAGTTTCGTACCGTCGGACAAATGCGCCCATACCCTGTAAAAACCGAATTTTGAAGACGGAGCGTCCATCTGGGCCGCCCAGTTCCCGGCGGCGTCCCCCGCCAGCTGCACACTCTTCTTTCCTACGCGGGCGCCCTTGTGGTCGCGCACGTCGATTTCCAAGTACAAGACCTTCCCCGGTGTCAGGCCGCTGGCGGAAAATTTCAGCAAGACCCGTTCGCCCTTTTTAAACAGGGAGAGATCCGGATTTGAAGTTTCGCACACCAAACGCGGCTGCGCCCATGCGGCGCACGCGCAAAAAAACAGCGCAAAATACAGCAACTTTCCCATGCAAAAAACCTCACTTTAATTTATAGCGGAATATGGCCTTCTCCGACGGCACGTGCCCGACAAGCCACTTGCCGCAAACATCGTGCTCCCCGACGGATTTTGGAAGAGGCTTGAAAGTCCGTTTCAAAGACAATACGAAATTTCTGGCAGGCACCCCGGCCGTGTCTATTTTCACCCACCTTTCCGCGCCATCTGACGCCGGATTAAAGGCCCACGCGCAGTCGAGTTTTGAATCGTAAACCGCAAATCCGCCGCCGTACGCCGCAATTATTTCCGGATTTGAAACCCAATTTGCGCCGCAGCGCCACGGCTCGCGCCCGTTGGAGAGCATTGCGGAATCGCTGAAATCGTCCAACATCATTGCGCACAGAAACCCGTCGGTTATAAACACCACCATGCCCGAGTTTACCGCTATGGACTTCAGTTTCCCAACGCCCCCTATCCTGCGCTTAGCCTCCGTTCCAAAGCCGTCGGGATAGTGCTTTGTCCCGCATGCCGACGCCACATAGAAGCCGTCCGCGCCGTCTGAGGCCATCCCAAATGTAGGCATGTCGCTTCCGTCTCCGGCAGACTCCAAATCTCCAACCGACAATATGCGCTCCGGAACTTCGCTTATCCCCGCGTGCATTGCAAATAACTTTCCGCCCGCCAGAGCGAATCCGCCCGAGGCGCAGTACTGCCCCCTGAGCGGCCAGCCGCCGCCATAGACTTGTTTGCCGTCGGGTGAAAACCTGTAAACTGTCAAATCGGGATACTCCGTCGAGAGAAGCATATCGCCGCTCTCCGGCATTACCGCAACCGACTTATACCCGCTTCCCTTCTCTATTTTTGGAGGCTCAAACACCGCCCCAAGAGGTTTTAGCCCCGCATCGAAGGCATAGACTTTACCGTCCTTTGCATTGTACCCGAAGAACTTCCCTTTCGCCCCCCAGCCCGAAGATGTTGACGCAACAAATATGCGCATCGGCGCGGGATTGATATAGACGGTTTTTTTAGCAACCCATTTGCCGCCCTCATTTTCGTAGGGAACAACAACGTAGTCGCTAATTGCGTAAATTCTAACGCCGTCGTTTGCCAGGCGGCAGCCCGCATGCGGAATGTCCGCAATCCGCTGCAGGGAAAGTTGTTTATCCAGCTTATATATGCCGTTGTCAAGGGAAAGCAAGACCTCTCCGCTCAGTGGATCGTTTGTGGCTCCGCGGGGGGCAAGTTCCCCTATTCTCTCTCCCGGAAGGCCGAATTGGCTTTGCGCCATCGCTCCGGAAAATTCCGCGTCCGCCATGGCGCTGGAAAAAGGCTGCAATGCAAACAAGCACAACACAAATAGCCTAAACATTCAAAATCTCTCCCCCCGATAAAAAGTATAAATTGTAAAAATTTAGCGATTCCCGCACGGGTGAGCAAATATTTCGGCAGGCCGACAAGTCAAGTTTTTTACACCGCGCGCAAAAAATGTTTAAAATACAACAGTGTTAAATTTTTGAAGAAATATCAGCAAAAAAAGGTTAGAATTTGTGTTAAGGACGCCCCGAGATGTAGGGGATGGAGTTTTGTTGGGCGACAAAAAGGATTCTTAACTATAGGGAGAAATTCAATATGTACCTTGAGAACGGAAAATATTCGCCGAATGTGAAAATCGGCCTTGTAAGTGCGTCACGCAACTGTTTCCCGCGGGAACTTTCGCAAAGCAGGATGGCGGCCGTAATGAAGGCTCTTGGGGAACCCGAGGATTTTGAGGTTGTCCAGCCAGAGGGAAGATGCTCTATAATAGAGTCTAAAGAAGACGCTGCTGCCGCGGCGGATTTCTTTGCCAAGAGCGGCTGCGACGCCGCGGTACTATACCTTGGCAATTTCTCGCCCGAAATAGAGGACGCCAACTTTGTAAAGGCTTTCGGCAAGCCCGTTTTGCTTATGGCCGCCGCCGAAGAAAATTCGCAGAGCGTATCCACCGCAAGGGGCGACGCCCTGTGCGGGCTTATGAGCGCCTCTTTGGCGATAGCCAAGCGGGGCTTGTCCGGAAAAGTGACCATTCCCTCGAAACCCCTTGTAGACGCGGATTCTGCCGCCCGCGAAATAGCCAGGTTCGCAAAAATAACCGCGGTTGTTAAGGGGCTTTCCAACGCCACGATAGGGCTTTTCGGGCCGCGGCCGAGAGATTTTGAAAGCTGCAGTTACAACGTTGCGTCGCTCATGTCTATCGGCGTGGAGATTGAGGAGCTGGGCCTATTCGACCTCGAAGAGGAAATTGCCAGAATCAGGGAATCCGACGCGGCAAGCGCGAAGGGGATAGCCGCCGAAATGATGGAGGCTGCCGGCTCCATAGACCTTCCGCTTGCCGAGCGCATGTCTCTTTACGAACGCGCCCTGCTGAATTTTAAGGAATCAAAGAAATTGTCCGGCGCCACCACCCAGTGCTGGACGCGCCAGGAAAGTTTTTCCAAGCACGTTCCGTGCTTTGTAAATTCGAGGCTTACCGAAAACGGGTTTCCCGTTGCGTGCGAAAACGACGCCTACAGCCTTGTGGCGGAGCTCGCCTGCCAATACGCATCGGGCAATGCGGCAACAATGCTCGATATAAACCACACCATACCCAAGGATATGCTTTGCGCCTCTTTGGCCGACAAGTCTGAAGACATAATAGGGCTGTTCCACTGCGGGAATGTGCCGGCAAAATTCATGAATCAGCCAAAGGTCTGCCACCAGCTTATAATGTCGCGCCTCATGGAGCCCGGGGTGAAGCCGGAAATAACGCGCGGAACGCTTGAAGGCGCAATTAAGGCTTCCGACATAACCATATTCCAGGTGCACGGGTCGGGCGACAAGCTGCGCGCATACATATGTGAAGGCTCGTTTATAGACGTGGATCCCAAAACCTTCGGTTCGGTTGGGGTTGCGCACATAGAAGGCTTCATGCGCTTCTACAGGAACTGCCTGCTTGGGCGTTTCCACCATCACGCGGCGGTGGCCTTCTGCCACTGCGGTTCGATACTTTTCGACGCGCTCAAACAGCTGGGGGTGGATGAGATCTACGTTCCCAGCAAAGAGGCGTATCCGTCAGAAAACCCGTTTAAAGGATAAGGCGCCATGAAAATATCCAGAAGAAAGTTTTTGGGCAATTCCGCCCTTGCGGCGATGCTCTCGGTGCAGGTTCTACCCTCCAGGCTGCTTGGCAAGGGAGGAACGGCCCCGAGCCAAATGTTGAATGTTGCCATGATAGGCAACGGCCTGATTTCCGAAGGGCACAGGAAATACTTTGCCAGTTCCGCCAACACGAGGGTCTGCGCCGTGTGCGACGTCCACGCCCAGCATCTCAAGAATGCAAAGGACGAAGTTGACAATATAGCGCGCGGCAGAAAGGACATAGGCTTTAAGGAATGCGACACCTACCACCGCTATCAAGACGTTATAGCGCGCGACGACGTTGACGTTGTGTGCATATGCACGCCCGACCACTGGCACGTGGCCATAGCGCTAAAGGCCATAGAGTCTGGCAAGGCTGTGTACGTGGAAAAGCCCATGAGCCTCACCGTGCGCGAGGGCCGCGCCCTTGCCGACGCCGTTAAGAAGACCGGCGGCGTGCTTCAGGTTGGCTCGCAGCAGAGGAGCGAATGGGCCTTTAGAAAGGCGGCCGAGCTTGTCAGGAACGGTTATATAGGGCGCGTGACGAGAATCAACACCATGATAGGCGAATTTCCTCCGGAGCCCAAAGACCTCAAGGAGGAGCCCATTCCCGAAGGCTTCGATTACGACATGTGGCTGGGCCAGACGCCTTGGCGCCCGTACAACCATTTCCGCGTAATGGGCAACTACGGCAGCGGCTGGCGCTGCTTTTACGAGTACGGCGCCCGCAAGGAAGGCGACTGGGGCGCGCACCACTTTGACATAATACAGTGGGCGCTTGGAATGGACAATTCCGGCCCGGTTGATTTCTTTCCGCCAAATTCCGACGGTTCGGAACACCGCCATTACAGGTATGCCGACGGCATAACCGTGTTTGTGAATGCGCCGGCGCGCGACAACCAGATGATACAATTTATAGGCGAAGAGGGGGAGGTTCTAGTCAGCCGCGGGGGGAGGATATCCACAACCCCGTTGAGGCTTGCAAGCATGCCGCTGAAGTCGTCCGACACCCGCCTGCATATTTCAAACGACCACCGCGCGGACTTTATCAATGCGGTGCGTTTTGGCAGCGACAATATTTGCCCTGCCGAAATAGGGCACAGAAGCGCAACCATTTGCCAGCTTTCCTCCATAGCCTTGCGCTTGGGAGAACACGTCAAGTGGGATCCGAAAACCGAAAATGTTCTCAACAATGCGCGCGCCCAGGCAATGCTTTCGCGTCCGCGCCGCGCGCCGTACTATCTGGGGGTTTAAGCAATGAAGAAGTGTTTGTTTACATTGGCATGCGCGCTAACATGCGCCTTAATGTTCGCCCAGGCTTCGCGCGACGACGCCGCAAAGAGGCTTTTAAGTTCCGACGCCAGAGTTGCGGACAACGCCAGGCTGGAGCTTGAATTCATGGGGGCGGCCGACGAGTTGCTTGCCGCGCTGGACAAGATAGGCGACAAAAAGCTCAAAGGAGGGGTGATATATTCCCTCGGCTGCATGAAATGCCGGAAGGCCTACCCGATAATTAGCCGCGCCGCTTTTTCCGGAAAGGACGATTGCCCGGCGGCGGTCTTGGCCCTGGCCTACTACGCTGACGAAAAGGCTGCGCAAGACTTGGCGAAGTTGGACGCGGAAGGATGTGTTACGGCAAAGGCTGCCATATTCCTAATGGCGAAGCCCGGCGCCAATCGGCAGCCCGCCTGGGGAGCCTTTGACAAGGCTTTCCAGAATGCCCCGGAACGCGCAAAAATTCGCATGCTGAGAAATCTTCCCAAGTGCGAGGGCTCGAAGGATATATTGATGCGCATAACCCCCTCCAACGACAACATCTCGAAAGCGTGGTGCTTTGCGCTTGCCCGCATGGGCGGCGCCGACTGCGCAAAAAAGATAGTTGCCGAAGCAAAAAACAGGCCGAATGCGTCTTTGGAAAACGCGCTTGCGGAGTGCGCGCAATCCGACGCCGCGATAATCGAGGCAATTGCCGCGCGCGATATAACCGCGTTCAGGGCCGCGAGGCTCCGGGCGTGTTCCGAAGCCGAGGCCGAGCTGATAAAGGCCGTCTCCGAATGCAGGGGAAAGGCGCTTTCAGAGGCGTTTGCCGCTCTTGAGGCTGTCGGAAGCAAGTCCACGCTTGAGGCTTTTGCGCCGTCCTTTAGGCAGATCGACAAATCTAAGCTGCCCAACTTTGTAAAGGTGCTTTCGGCGGCGCTGAAACGCGTCGACGACGACGCAAAACAGAAGGCCGTAAACTTGCTTACCGCTTCGGTTGGGAATTCCTCCGACGAATACAAGGCGGCTCTTGACAGAATACTGTCGGCGATAAAAAAATCCTAAGCCTAAAGCTTCGCACGATGCCTGAAAAATTTCTCGGAATAGACGCAAGCACGCAATCGCTGACGGCGGTGGCAATAGATTGCGGCGGCGCGGATGTGCTTTCGGAAAGCGTAAATTTCGAGAGAGACTTGCCTTCTTACGGCACGCGCGCGGGTTCGGTGTCAAACCCGTCGAACCCGCTTGAAGTGTGGTCGTACCCGCGTATGTGGCTGGATGCGCTCGACCTGCTTTTTGAGAGGTTGTCGCGCAGAATGAACCTGGGGGAGGTCTCAGCCATAGGGGGGTCGGGGCAGCAGCACGCAAGCGTGTGGCTTTCCGACCAGAATGCTTTTGGTGCATCGGACGGAGCCGCAAAGGGAGCGCTTTCGGAAAGAATTGCAAAATTTTTCAGCAGCGAGAAATCTCCAATATGGATGGACGCATCAACCTCGCGCGAATGCGCCATGATCACCTCGGCGGCGGGCGGCGAAGACTATGTTTTAGAGGCTACGGGATCGATTGCGACAGAACGCTTTACGGCGGCGCAAATACTCAAGATGCGCCGGGTAAATCCCGATGTGTATGAGGCCACAAAACGCATTCACTTGAATTCGTCCTTCATATGTTCGGTTCTGTGCGGGAAAGACATGCCTGTCGATCTCGGAGACGGCGCGGGCATGAACCTTTTAAACCTCAGGCAAAACATTTGGGACCGCACAATGCTGGACGCCACTGCCCCCGGCCTGGAGGCAAAGCTTCCCAAAATAGACGCCGCCGGCTGCGCAACGGGAAAGATAGCGCAATACTTCCGGCGCAACTACGGCTTTTCCGACGGGGCCTGCGTGTGCGCTTTCACCGGAGACAATCCGGCAAGCCTTGTTGGGGTGGGCGCTTCAGAGGGTTCAAATGCGGCAATCAGCCTTGGGACAAGCGACACATTCTTTTGCTCAAACAATGTGTATGCGCCGGTCGCAAACGCGCATGTATTCGGCAATCCGTCGGGCGGATACATGAATTTGATATGTTTTAGGAACGGTTCTCTGGCAAGGGAGGCGTTTAAAAACGAGCTTCAAGTAGACTGGAATTTTTTTGACAGGGAAAGTTTTGAAAATTCCGTTCCAAAAAACGACGGCATGTTTGCGGTTCCATTTTACGTTCCGGAAATTTCGCCGAAAGTTGCCGCGCATGCGCCGGCTTTCTTCGGCATAAAAAATCCGCTCCAAGACAAAGCCCGGGCAGTCAGGCTGTTTATAGAGGGGCAATTCATGAACATGTTCATACAGGCGCAGCGGATGCGCTCCAAGCCCGAAAACATTGTTCTGACAGGCGGGGCCTCCGGCAGCGACGGAATAGCCCAGACAATATCCGACATATTCAACGCTCCCGTCTTCCGCTTGAGCCGCACCCACAATTCCGCGGCGCTGGGGGCCGCAATGAGAGCCGCCTGTGTAGCCGGAGGAATCAATTTGGCGGAGCTTGAAAATAAATTCTGTTCGCGGACGCTCTTTAAGACGCCAAAGAATCCAGAAGTATATGCGCAAAAGCTTGCGGATTTCAAAAAAATTTTGGAATCGCTGCCGGGCTATGGGCAATAAGCTTTGTTAAAATTGTGCGCAAAAATTTTTTTTGAAATGCGCATAGAAATCTATCCCCAAAAAAGCGCAAAATTTTCATTCGCATTTGCGCGGCACTCTTTAGGAAAGTCCCTCCAATGGCTAAAGCGGATTTGAATTAAAGCCTCCCGCGAAGAATTGCCGGGGCTTATTTTCATGCCGAAATAAATCCGCAAATGTTTGAAATAAAAAAAGCGCAAAGCTAAGAAAACAACTTTTCCAAATGCCCAATACACAAAAACGCCCCGCGCGCGCGGCGCAATGGAAACTAAGCCTTAAATTCGCGCGGGGGAACGCCGAACTTTTCCTTAAATTTTGTAGAAAAATACTGGCTGGACGAAAACCCACATTCCAACGCTATCTGTGTCAGCGGCAACTCTCCGGCGGAGGCAAGTATCATCTTCTTTGCGCGTTCAAGTCTGGTGTCATTTAATATTTCCATCGGGGTGGCATTTGCCAAACGCTTGCAATAATAGGCAAAACGCGTTGGCTTTAAGCCGCAATCCTCGGCCATTGTTCCAAGAGTCCAAGGCTCGGCGCAATACGCGGGGAGCTGGTCAAGAAAACACTTAACAACGTTCTCGTTCGGGGAGGAATCCGACAGGCCGGAGCCTTCGCCCCTAAAGACATTTAAAAGCTCCAACAGCACGCAATTCAGCATCAGAGCAATGGCGGAAAAGTCGAACATGTTCGGCGACGACAATATGCCCCCAATTTTCGAAAAGGCCCTCTTCATTTCTGGAGTCGATTTGAAGACTGTCGCCTGCGTATTCTGCATATACTTTGAGAAAAAACTCTTGTCGGACTCGCTGAGGATAATCCAAGCCGGCCATTTCCATTCCTGGTTGGGGCGCCTTACCCCAAAATCTATTATGGCAAAATACATTTTGCACGCACCTACCCCGCCTTCGCCAACTGAATGTTCCTGCCACGGCTTTGTCACGGCAACGTAGTCGCTGGTGAGGCGCGCATACTTCTTGGAGCGCCCGTCGGACGAAAACCCGGTTGAACCGTTCTCCACAAAACCTATTTCAAGGCCTTCGTTTCTGTGGAAGCCAAGGCTCCAATCCTGATTTTTTTTCGCATCCCAATAGGCGAGCAAACGCAGGCCCTCAAGCTCTTCCCCGGCAAGCTCCACCCCAGGATACAAACCGCGCCTAAAACCCGTCCATTCAACGCTTCCGGATTTTATTGCGCTCTTAAGCGGTTCGCAAGTGTCGCACACATAACGATAGTCCGAACTTACAAACACCGTCGGTTTTACATTTCTACCCATGAACTGGCACCACAACCTCCAATCCGCACAAATAGTAAAAATGCCGCGTCAGTCAACACCCAAGTGCGCGCACTCTCAGCCATCGGTCCGCACAACACGGAGCGCATTTTACCGCAACCCAAGTTGTATCTGTCAGTTAAACGGAGCCTGAGAGGGAACTTCCCTCTCGACAGGCTGCCCCGATGCGTCCCAATGGCGCACGGTAGTTTTTGCGTCCACGGACGGCGTAATTAGGTCCGGGGCAGACTCCGGTGCAAACCCGGCACTCTCACACCCGCACAGCCACAAGGCCGCACACGCCAAAGCCAACAATCCAGCCAGTCTCATAAAAGCACCTCCGAATCCGCGAACGCTCAAAACCCAAACACGCTCTTTTGCGATTGCTTGGTTATCTGCTTTTGGCCCGACCAAACAATCACCCCTCCGCTATTGATATCAAGCATGAACACATACGTGACCTCCCTAACATCGTCGTTGCTTTCGCGGTCTTCCACAATTTTTCCTGTCATGCTTATCTGCGGAGCTGCAACCTGCCCTCCGGATTTGAACGCCTGGTATTCTGCAAGCTCTTTCGAGGCACCGTCAGTTGACATCGCCACAACCTTGCCAGAGTTGTTGAGCGCTATGCAAATCTGCTTTGTCAGCATGTCGGTATCAACAGGCTGGCTGGTTCGGTTTGTTATGCGCCCAACCGACATGCGGACAGGCTGCTTAAACCTCTCCAAAACACCGGAAGAAAGCAGGTCGTTTACAAGGGCCGCAGAGGCGCTGTTCCAATCGGCCATGTTTATCTTATTCGTCGATATTACGGTTCTGGGGCCGCCGGAATCGACATAAGAGGCGTTGGAGCTCGCACAGCCCGCAAGTGAAATCGCCGCAAACGCCCACGCAAAAAACTTAAGATATGTATTTTTCATTTCAGTGCCCCCTATCTAACGTTTGGTAAAAGCGTCAATGTAAAGTTCCTAACATTCGGCATAGGCGCCACAGCCGAAATATACTTGCTCTCCCCACCCTCGAGGGTGACAACGCCCCAGGGTGTTTCCCCAACCTGCATGCCATCGGCGCCAAACCACGTAAACTTGTAGTTGGCGCTTCGGAATGCGGCTGTCGAATTTACAATCTTTGCCTGTATCTTCAAAAGATTTCCGCTTACAAAACTCTCGTTTATGGCGGCCACATAGGCGTATTCGTCCAAAGCGCTGTCGGTTATGACGCGCTTGTCGTCAACCATGCCCGCATTGCCGGATGGGGCGGCCCTCTCCACCGTATTGACCGTCGAACACGCGCACGCTCCAAACAGAAGCGCCAAAAATAAAAACAGCCTCAATTTCATATTTTATCCTTTGTTGTCATTTTGTCATTAAAGTCAAACCTTCGTATAATAAGTTTTCCGCCCGCGGACATGCGCTTTACAAGCACAACATTTGTGCACCCGGGAACAAGCTCCACAACCTTTCCATCCATGCTTAGCTTGCCGTCCTCTGGGGTTGGCAGGCGCGCTATGCGGATCTGTTTGGGAAGGGTTGTCCAAGTGCGCAAATCAGCATCGTTGGTTGCTGCCTGATAAATCCCGCCCACTATCGCGGCAATCCACCAATAGTCGCCAGCGGCCTGCGAGGCTGCGTATTCGGCAGCCGCCTTGACGCCGGCTGAAATTATGGTCTTTGCCACAACATAGGGGAATTCAGAATCGAACTCACGCTTTATTATTTCGTCCATGTCGGCAACAGTATCGAAGGCGTATTTTTTTCCGCCGGCCATAACCGACAAATCTCCGCGATGGAAATTTTGAAAATCCAAATATGGGAAGTTCACCCCCACATACGGAAGGCCGCGCCCAACTATAGAAAGGGGTATATCCACCCTTATCTGCTTCCTGACAGGGGCGCATCCGGCCTCGTAAACGACATAAGTTGTGGCGGGAAATTTCGTTATAAGCCCCGAGGCAAGCATTCCGGCCGCGCGTGCGTCCTCGTTCAGCGGGCCCGATTTGCCGCCCAGCATCTGTGCGGCAAATCTAAAAAGATCGGCCGCCCTGTTCTTGTCGGAAATATCCTCCGGCCTATTTGCAAAGTACAGGCCGCCAACCCAATATGCGTACGGGTTTACATACACACCCTTTGCCTGCTGCCGCGCAGACTGCGGAAACTTATCTCCATACGCGCGCCTCAAGGCCGAGTTGACGCCCGGGTTGTAAAGATAAGAACTCGCTCCAACCGCCCCGCGCTTAGCCGATTCCTCATCAAGCGCCCTCATCCTGTTCTCTATATCGCCCGCATTCTTTCTTTCCGCAGACGCTTGGAAATTCTCCAGCCGCTTTAAATCCACGGCAGCGGCGTCAAACTCTTTGGCTTCAATGTGGTTTAGCGCCTGGTACACAGACATCATTATCTTATCGTAGTTGTACCCCTTGTAGGGCATGAAACTTTGATTGGTAAATATTGCGGCGGTTTCCTGCCCGAGGCGTATTTCCGCCTCGGACTCATAACGCTCCACAAGCTTAAAGGCTGCGTCGAAATGCCCTATGCTTTCCTTCAGTTTGCCGTCGGCCCTCGCTGCCGCCCCCGCCTCGAGAAACCATACCAACGCATCGCCGCTATCCGCCGAAGACTTTGCAAAATCCTCGGCCTCGCGCGAAGCCGAAGCCGCATTCCCGGCGGCCCAGTCAGCGCGCATTTTTTCCGTCTGCGATGTGTACGTTGCGCACCCCGCAAGCGCAAGCACGCCATAAACGCACAACACCCGCGCCAGCCAAATCATTGCCCGGAGCCCCGGTTCGTTTTACGGGCAATCTGCCCTATTTCCACCCCCATGTCCTTTCCGGCAACCCCGCGGGACGTCTTCGCAGAAACCGCCTCTATGCGTATTTTCCCTATGGGTATTTCCTCCGTTCCAAGAAATTCTCCCGTGTCGGGGTCTTTCATTTTGCGCCCCGCCGCAAAAACCGTGTACTCGTCCCCCACCGACACCCCCGCGCCTTCGCCGCGGTTTATCGTCACATACTTGCCAGTCTTTGCCACTACCCTCACGGGGAAGGCCGCATCGGTCATCTTAGAGGCTATCTTATCCGCAAGCTCGCGCGAGATTTTGGCCGCAAGAAAATCGTTAAAGTCCGCCTCAGATTTTATCTGCGACCACATTTCCGCAACCCCTGAATCCGCCGACGAAAAGTTTCCGGCGTCCACAACCGCCCCCGTAGAAGAGTCAATCATCTTCGCGCTTACGCCCACGCGCACCGACTTGCGCCAAACGGTTTTGTCCAAAGACGCAAAAGCTTTTTTCAGCCCTATTTGCTGAAAATCGTCAACCGACACCACCAGCAAATATTTTGCCCCCTTCAGTTTGCCCGCCGCCGCGGCGTTCCTGTCGGCGGCCACATTCCCGGAATCAGAAAGCGAAATTTCCGCCATTACGGCGTCCAAATCTGAACGCACAAGCAGTTCAAAGCGCCGCCCCGCATGGAAGGCCGACACCAAATTGCCCTCAAGCGCCTCCGTAATTCTTCCCAACATCTCAGAAGCGCCATCTTTGGCAGCCTTTGCCGACAAGCTCTTGGCAACCGCAATTTTTGCGATGGCAAGGGTAGCTTTCTCAGATGTAGAATTTTGCTGTTCGGCAACCCGATCCGGCGCGCCCGGCGCGGCGGGAACAGCATTTTCCCCCTCCGCCGCCCAAAGGCAGGGCCACGCAAATATTAGCGCAAATGACAAAACCGCTCTACCATTCATAGCAAACCTCCAAAAAATTTCCCTCTCCGGCTATTGCCCAAAAATACTCTGGGTGCGGTGCACCTCCGGCAGATTGTCCGCATCTATATTTACCTTAAAGCCGGAATTCTCAAAAGACTTTCCAACCCCGCGCAATCTTTCGGCCTCGGCATCGGTCAACTTGCGCAAGTCGTCGCTGCGCGCGGCGCGGGCCTTTATTTTCTCGACAAACTCCAAGTCGTCCTTCCACCTGCGCCTGGCGTCTTCGCTGATCTTCAGGGAAAGCGCAAGCCTCTGGCCAAGCTCTCCGGTGACATTTATGTGCATCTCAACAGGCGCAATGTCGGCCTGCGATATTTTCAAGGTGTGCAATCCCTTTGAAAGGCTGATGCTTCCGCCCACGGTGCGCGCCACGCCGTCCACAAGAGCCGTGACATACGGAATATGGAACGGAACATTCCTGCCCGTCAGAACAAATTCGCCGTCCTTTTTTACAAATTCAGGCAGGTACAATTCCTCCAGTGCAAAGACGATGGAAACGTCCGACATCTGCGGCGCGTCGGGAGTATCGTTTTTCACAATTAGGCTCTTTGAGACCTCCATTGCCACCTGCCTGGCCGTATCCTCCACAAGAGAGTTTAGAATGTCCCCGCCGTCAGGCAACGATCCATCCGTTCTGCGCAATACAGCCGAAGACTTCACCGCCCCGCCCGTTATTCCCGCGCCTCCTCCGGCTATTTTGCCAAAGGAATAGTTGCTTCTCAAGACGTGGTTTTCGTTGTCCGTGCTTATTCCATACCCCGAATACAATCGCTTATCAACGGCAAAACTGCCGAGCCCCAAGGTAAGAACATAATCGGCGCCTATTATTTCTGCCACGCGCAATCCAGAAGCGTCCGCAAACAGATTTGCCCCAAAACCCGATTTCTCAAATATTTCCTTCGCCTTTTCCACTGCGGCCTTGTCTGCAGCCTGCGGCCTGTCGAGATATTCCTGCAACGACTTTACCGCCAGTTCCCTGTCAACAACCGCAAAGCCCGCCGCGTTTAAGCGCGACTCCACCGCTCTTTCTAAAAACCTTACACTTCCGTCCAGTTTCGCATTGCCCGAATCGTTCCTGGCATATACGACAACCCTCTTCGCGCCGGGAGCCTCAGCGCCCTTTTCCTGCGCCAACACCTGTCCGCCCATTCCCAGCGCGCACGCGAACGCCGCAAAAATTGCCGCGCATTTGCCACCATGTAATATTCCCATACCAATACCTTTTATGTAGAATAAAAATTACCCAAATGTTCACCACTCGGCCGAAGACTAATCCAGTCCAATTAGGAGGTCAAGAAAATCTCCCCCCGCAAAATGCGCACACCGGGCCTGCAACCCGCTTTGTAAAATATCTGTTCACAAATTTCAACCCCCGCCGGACATTTTTAACGGCAGGCCATGCAAAATGTTGCAGATAAAAGAAACTTTTTACGCAACCCGCGCAATTTCCAGCTTTGCACAACTTTTGAATCACCCAATTGTGCCAGCAACTTTTTTAAGGCGAAAGCACCTCACGCACTGCTTCTCCATACGCAGAGAGTTTTTTAATATGCGCATACTCCAGCCAGACTGCCCCAATAAACACGGGCATTTGCGGAGAAATATGCGCAAATGCCCGGGGCATGGCCGCCCGCTTAAATATTTTTTAATGCCGCAAAATTTTGAAGCATGCGCCATCTCAATTGGCGGGTTGCAAAACAAAAAATGCAACATACAGGCAAGTGCCTCCCCAAAAACGCGCGGCATTTTTTACTTACCAGAGTGCCTATCCAAGAATTTTTTTAACAAGGATTTTTTTAAGACTACGCAATTTTTCGGAATCAAAAATTTTTCCTCTATGACAAACGGAGCATAGTTTCCGCGGGCAAACTTCGTGTTGTCGGAATAGACAATCATGTCGCTATCCGGCGCTATGCCTTCGGAAACATCGCACTCGAAATCTGCAAGCATCGCCTTTATTTCGCCCGCCTCCAAATTCGCCGTGGAAATTTTTTTTATCAGCCTTGCAGGTTCTGAACTTTTCTCTCCGCCCTCCGCAGAAGAATTCCCGCCGAATGCAATATCCATGTCAAACAAAACCCCCTGCCCGCCTGCGGACGGCTGGCTTTTTTCCTTTTTAGGCGCCATGCGCGCCACGCCGTCCATGCCGAAGTCAAACTGCGCAAAAACCAACAACTCCGGTGCATCGCGCGCTATAATATCCAGTTTTTCGCAGTCTTGCGGAAGAATCAACGAAGCCGACGGCGTTTTTAACACGCCCCCGCTGACGAGCTCTTCAAGGGAATTTTCGCACCCGAGCCTTAGATGGCTGAACTGGTCTATTTTGGAGCACCCCGAAGATTTCCACCAAACTTCCACCGCAAGGGGCGACAGTTCAGCCACCCTGAAGAACAGCCTTCCCTTTTTTAAATACTCGTCCCAATCCGCGCTTTTTGCGGACTCGTCGTCGAAGAATACCGTTCCCTCCCCGGGTTCCGAATCTTCCACAAAGCGGTAAAACAAAGCCATGTTCAAAAACATTTCCCGCCGGGAAAATTTTTCAAGATTTTTGTTCCCGCGCGCCGCGATTTACCAGCCCTTTCTATCCGCACAACCCAAGCTTAGCACCCGGCGCAACCGGCGCGCCCGGCGCTGCAACCGGGCCGCATTCATCTTGCCTGTCCCGGCTGCCTACCTTACAGCCAAAACAGCAAAAAAATTTTCCGCCTTAAAAAAACTAAAAAGTAAAGCCAGCACACATCGCTTAATCTTGCCGGCAAAAATTGCGCGGGAAACTCTCCCCGGATTCTATAAGTTGCTGCGCAGAATTCCCTTCATAAAAAAAAACGCGCGCACGCGCAACGTAAAAATTCTGCCGCCAAATATATTTGCATTTCTAAATTACAAAAACACTTCCGGCACAAAACCTTTTAATGACCAATAAATTTCCTGATAAAAACACCTCTGTTTAAAGTTAAAGTTTTCCCGCAAAAAACTCGGGGCGGGCAAAAACCGCCCGCCCCTGAAATGGAATATAGACACACCCGTTAATTCTTTGACAAGGGGTTGACATTGCGGCGGCTCTTTACTCCGGGAATCCATACTTGGCCGCCAACCTCATAGGCGCCTATGTCGCCGATTGAATCGGGAAATTCCGACTTGTCCAAGGCTTTCCCCGCACCGTCAAGCTTTGAGCCGCGCTTCGGAACAAAGCCCGACAGCCCCTTGCCATTGAGCTCGAACAATTCCGAAGCATCGCCTTTCCATGTCAGGTTATTCTCGTGGACATCGCCCTTGCTGAACTCCCAATTTTCATTGTCGGAAACGTTGTTGTATATTTTAAGCCCCTCGTTGTGTTTCCACTGCGCCGTAGTCTTGACGCTTACGTCCCAAAACGTGTTGTTGTATATGCGCACATTTTCGCACACCCTGTTTATGCGCGTTCCCTCCTGAACGCCGCGCACAACGTTGCGGCACATGGTCACATTGCGGCAGTAATTGTCGGGATAAAGCGCCGAGCCAAGCTCCGCCGAACGGCAGTTTTCAAACCAGTTGAAAGCCCACCGCGCCGACCTGTCCGAACCCAAATTTACCTTCCACGAGTTCAGGGCTCCGCCGTCGTTTGCCAGCATCAGGTAGTTGGAAAAGTCGTTCATCAATATGTCGCAGGCCCTGTAGGCCGTATCGTACGGCGCGCCCGGAACGTCCTTCTTGCCGTCCGCCCTGCTCGTAAAATGTATGCAGGCGCGCGCGACGCGCGTTATGGTGTTATTTCTAAAAACATGCCCACCGCGGGTTGCGTCGGAATGCTTGCAATCCACGAATATGCCGCTCCTGTATGTTCCCATATAGCCGCCGTCGCTCAAAAAATTGTTCTCAACCAAGTGGTCTTTGCCGTCAATGAGAATTATAGAGCCTGCGGAATAGCTCAGACTCAGGTTTCTCAATACGCATCCTTGGCCCGTCAGAAGCACGCCTGTGCCGGCAATGTCGTCGTTGTCGTTTTTAAACATTGTGTCCCCCCGGGCATTGCTGAAAAAATTGCAGTGCGACACCGCCTTGAACGTTCCGTTTTCAAGCGTGCAATTTTTTGTGTCCAGCATGTTTATTCCTCCGCCCATTCCGTTTATCCCGCTGACTATCACATTTGAAACGCCGCGCAAGTCCAGAACTTCCGCGCGCTTCTTAAAATAGAGGTTGAGCTTATTTGGGTCCTTCCCGTCCGGCGGATAGAAATAAAGTTTCTTGGCCGAAGAATCGTAATACCATTCGCGCGGGGAGTCCAAAAGAGCAAGAGCCCCTGTCAATACGCCCTTTCCCTCGCCCCGTTTCGCGTCCTTCTTTTCGTCTTTAACCCACCACCAGCCGCTTTGCGACTTGTCCTCCACGCTCAAAATTTTGCCCTTTGACCCCGATATTTTTGCGCACTGCGAGGCCCAAGCCGGCCAATGCATGCCCCAATACACACAACCCGCAAGCGCATTCTCCGGCAGCGACTCCAAAAATTTGTCGCCTTCAATCTCCACTTTGTCTTTATGCGCCTTTGCATTTGTCATCAAACCGGGCGTTATTGCAACCTCCATCAACTGTTTTTCGCCGGAAATATTCGGGTGGCGCGCCTCTATCATAATTTCATCGTCCATCAGCAGCTGGTTGCGCCCCTCCGGAGCGCTCCAGTCAACATCCGCCACATCTATCCCCCCCTTGTATTTGGTCCATTTCGACGTAATTTTGTCGGCAGCGCTCACAACCACATTTTCGCCGGGGGCGCACTTTATGGAAATGGGCTTGCCCGCCTCTCCGGAATTTTTGACTTTGAGCGTCCCGAAATATATTCCGCCGTCCACCCACACCGTGTCTCCCGGCCGCGCGGCATCCACAGCCTTTTGCAATGCGCCGAAGTCTCCCACTTTTGCCGTCTTATCCGAAACGCACGCGCATCCGCACTCCAGCAGAAATATTCCCAATATGAATAAAACTCTCATCTTTTCCCCCATATATTGTCTCATTAACCCACCCCGGCGGCGGAGAAAAAACATTCCCGCGCCGCCAAGGCCTTAGCTTGTGGAATCCGATGGTATGCCTCTTTTGCAATTTATCAACGATATATTTTATACGCCGTCCTCCGCGGGGCGAGTACGCCGCCGGGGGCCTGCGCAAAAACGCGCATTGCGCCCCATAAAACGCCCAAACACCGCCGCATGCGGAAATGTAAAGGCGCAAGGCGCAACAAAGCCACTTTACGGAGCTGCAAAAAAATGGCTGGCAACAAGTGCGCCGCCCGTGCGCGCCAAGACCCGCCGCGACAGAGAGTTGTCTTAAGAAACATGCCAACCCATTCCGCCGCGCCGCCTTTGCCGCAGCAAAAGCTATTTGCCCGGCATCGTGGGCATGTCCAACTTTTGCGGATCATGCACAATTCCACCTTCGTCAACCGCCTTTCTGCAAAGCAGTTCCAGCTGGCGGAATTTTTCGTAGCGCTGCGCGCGCCATTCGTCAATTGGCATTCCCCTGAAATTTTCCATATCGGCCCTTGGACGCTCTTTCAAGCGGCGCGCGCCCGCACCTATTATCTCAAGCGCGCGCGCGTACTCGGGCGACCCCTTCTTAAATTTTTTTAAAATCTCCGAAGTCTGCGGCCTGTCAAAAGACACCAGTTCCGTCTTGTACGCCCTGGCGTGCGACTTTAAAATTCCGTCATTGCCCGACAACTTTGCCAGCTCTTTAAGCTCCTCAAAAGTAAGCGGGCTGCGCCCCGCAAGATTCGCCGGATAGGCAGAGTCGTGCGTTGCATAGTAAGGCGCATTCAAATCTATCCACAGCCTTATTGCGTCCCTCTCGCTGTCGGAAAGCTTCACGCCGTTGTGGGTGCCGTCAAGCTTCGACATCAGCACGCTGTGCTTTGCGCCCCAAGTATTGGCTTCCTGCACGGCGTTGGGGCCGGCGCCTACAACGTTTATAAGCTTCTTTGAGTGCAAATCCATGTAAGACCTGTTGAACACCAGCCCCTTGTCGCGTGAAAGAGTGAGTCCGGTGTCGTTGCCGGCATCGTGGCAGTCCATGCAATGTTTGTCAAAGATAGGCTGGATCATTTTCATGTAGTCGAAGGCCTTGCCGAAAGTCTCGGGCGCGCCGCGCGGAACCTGCGGGGGCTTCCTTAGCGCGAGGGACGGCGTGGACATAGTCGGCGGCGGCGAGTAGCGCGATTCGTGGCAGCCCGTACACGACGATATCTCCCCGGGCAAAACAACCAAACCGCTCCTCATAGATTGCAGCATGTTCTTGTCTTTGTCGAGCGCCTGAAAATACACAAACTTGTCCGACGGAACTTCAAAATATGCCGAGCCGTCCTTTTCAACCTCCACCACGCCCAAGTCGACCTTTATTGCATAGTCTTCATAATTCATAGCCGGCGCCTGCTCCCCGTCGTTGCTCCAGCCGCGGGCGCTCCACGAGAGCTTCGGGGCATTTTCAACAACCCTTATGTATTTTATGTCGCCGCGCTTTATGCCCTTCATGTGCGTGCCTTCGTAAACGTCGGATATGTAAACGTAGCTCTTGTCGGTGGACGATCCGCGCTGGTCGGCTATCACCGCCGCCTTGCGGGCCGATACGGGCTTTGCGGAAAATACCCCCATAAACTCTTTGGCCCTCATGCGCGCGCCGTTGTCTTTGGCGGCGTCCCAAACCTTCTGGAGCTCTTTGTCCTCAATTTTGGCAACAAGGGTTTCGGAATCGTCTGAAAAGTCGACAAGCCACAGCCCCATTGGGGGCGGGTTGAGAGGGTCGCCCTCGCGCACATAGCGCGAAACCAGCACCAAATTCTCCGACACCGGGTACGGGTCTTCATATTTTATGCGAATGGGCCACATTGCGTCGCCCCATTTTTCGGTCAATGTCTTTTCCCTGCCTATCAAATGGCGCGCGTCTTTCGGAAAAATTTTCAATACGCTCTTTTCGCCCTCTATGCCCACATTCCTGTCTATGAGGACAAGAGCCCCCCAGGGCCTGTCGTGGCACGACGCCAAAACGGAAACCACCTTTGAAGAATCCGGCATCTGCACGCCGCCTATGGACGGGTTGGATGTCTCCTGCCCCCAATACAGCGCGTGGCGCGTGCCGTCGGGGTTGCACGTCCAAAGCCCCTGGGCGCCCCCGAAGTTGCGGTCTACATATTCCCAGCGCGTGTACAATATGCGGCCGTCGCGCATTACGCTCGGGGCGTGCTCAAACTCTATTGAATTTCCTATTTGCAATATATTGGAGCCGTCGGGATTCATGCGGTAAAGATTGCACATTATGTGCCTATTGCACCCGCAATACTTCGCCGCGCGCGTAGATGAAAAAACTATCTCGCCCGTCGGTAGCCAGATAGGCTCCAAATCGGAGGAATCCTCAAGCTTGGTAAGCTGGTCGGTCTTTCCGCTCTGCAAGTCGTAAACATATATCTTAAAACTGTCGGCTTTGTTGCGGCGCATTGAAAAAACAACCTTTTTTGCGTCGAACGAGATATCGGGATCCCTTATTATTCCGTCCGGGGCTTCAACCAAAGTTTTCAGCTCCGGATTCCCGTCTTTGTCGAAACTCGCCAATACCAGCTTTGAACCGCCCGCCGACCTGTCCCAAAGGTTGCTCCCAACCTCTCCGTTCTGAAACATCGTATCCGTATTGTGGTGGCTTTTCCCGTACTGCCGGTGTGTTGTAAACACAATGCTTTTGCCCGCAAGCTTGGGGGTCTTGTAAACCTCAAGGGCTCCGTCCGCAAACAGAGAGGTTCCCACACACGCAAAAAACGCAGACAAAAATGCCGCAAAAAAAACTCCTCTACTCAACATACGCCCCAAATCCTATCGCTCCCAACGCCGGATTCAAGTAAAATTTCAGACGCAAGGGAAAAGCCCCGCCTACCATTTTTTAAACACGAAAAAATCCGCCAAAACTATAAAGACAAAACCAACCGCGTAGTTCCATTTGAAGTCCTCCTTCAGATAGAGGACGGAAAAGAGGAAGAACACCACCAATGTCACAACCTCTTGAATGGTTTTCAACTGCGCCGTGGTAAAAGACTCGCTTCCCAGCCTGTTTGCGGGCACCATGAAACAGTACTCGAAAAACGCTATTAGCCAACTTATCAATACAACGCTCCAAAGCGCCGCACTCTTAAATTTCAGATGTCCGTACCACGCAAACATCATAAACGTGTTTGATATGGTCAGCAACAAAACCGGCAATACGTATTTCATAAAAAACAATTCAATTAATCCAAAAAATTGGCCGTTGGAGTTCCCGCCCCGCGCAGGTTTTCAACGCTTCCCTCGAAAAGCAGCTTTCCGCCGCCGGCGCCCCCGCACGGCCCAAGCTCCACAATCCAATCGGACATCTTTATGAAGTCCGGGTGGTGCTCTATGGCTATGACGGTGTTCCCGGCGTCGCGAAGCTTAAATAAAAGTTTGAGAAGCCTGTCGACATCGTCCCAATGAAGGCCGGTTGTGGGCTCGTCCAAAATGTACAAAGTTTTTCCGCGCGTCCTGCGCGAGAGCTCCGCCGAAAGCTTCATTCTTTGGGCCTCTCCCCCGGAAAGCGTGTTTGAGGCCTGGCCAAGCCTTATGTAGCCCAAACCGACATCGTAAAGGGTCTGCAGCTTGGCCATTATTCTCGGATGCGATTCAAACACCCTCATCGCCTGCGTGACGGTGAGGTTCAGGGCGTCGGATATGCTCAGGTCTTTAAACTTCACCTCGAGGGTTTCCCGGTTGTAGCGCTTGCCGCCGCACGACGGGCAAGGAACGTAAACGTCGCCCAGGAACTGCATGTCCAAACATATTGATCCGTCGCCGCAGCAGTGCTCGCACCTGCCGCCCTTGACATTGAAGCTGAATCTGCCGGGGCCGTACCCGCGCAGTTTTGAAAGCGGGCACTTCGCATATAAGTCCCTCAACAAATCAAAAATCTTCGTGTAGGTTGCGGGGTTTGAACGCGGGCTCTTGCCTATCGGAGACTGGTCAACAACCACGCAGCTGTCGAAATACTCCAAGCCCTCTATCCCGCCGTGCGCGCCGGCTATTTCCTTGGCCCCGTTTAGCCTAAAGCGCGCCGCGCGCGCCAAAATGTCGTTTAGAAGGGTGCTCTTGCCCGATCCCGAAACCCCGCAAAGCGTGGTAAAGAGGCCCACCGGAAACGAAACGTCTATGTTCTTAAGGTTGTTTTCGCGCGCATTCCTGACAACCAGCATTCTGGAATCAGGAATCACCGCCGACGAGCTGGGCTTTATTTTTTCGCGCCCGGAAAGATACATTCCGGTTCTGCAGTCAGACTTCAGGCAATCGGAAAGCGACCCGTTAAAGGTGACATTCCCCCCGTTTTCGCCCGCGTCGGGGCCAAGTTCCACAATCCAATCGGAGGCCTTTATTGCAGACTCGTCGTGCTCCACCATAAAGACGCTGTTGCCGCGGTCGCGCAATTTTTTCAGGGCCCTTATCAACATTCCGTTGTCGGCTGGGTGCAGGCCTATTGTGGGTTCGTCCAAGACGTAGGTCACGCCCGTCAAATCCATTCCAAGCTGCGTTGCCAAGCGCGCCCTCTGCGCCTCGCCGCCCGAGAGCGTAGAGGCTTCACGGTTTAGAGATATGTACCCAAGCCCAACCTCGCTTAAAAAGCCCAGCCTTTCCAAGAGGCCTTTTACTGCGTCGCCAGCCCCCTTGTAGGCGGGGTTTACGGAAAGTTTTTTCGAGAACGCAAGCGCATCGTCAACGCTCATCGCGCAAAAGGCGTCGTAAGATACCCCCTCCACAAAAACGTTTCGAGAGCGCTCGCAAAGGCGGGCCCCGCCGCAGGCCGGGCAAGGAGAAGACACTTGAAACGCCGCAAGCCGCGCGCGCAAGCCGTCGCTTGACGTTTCCGCGCATATTCTGTCTATTTCCGCCAATACGCCGGGAAAGAACTCTGGCTTGGGCAGGCGACGCCCCCTGCCCAATCTGAACAGAAACTGCCTTTTGCCATCTCCGTACAAAATGATATTGCGCACTTCCTCAGGAAGATCCTTCCATGGAACTTTGGGATCAAACGGTATCTGCTCCGCAAGCTGCCTCAATATGGCGTTGTGCCTTATTATTATGTTTTTGGCGCCCATTCTCCAGCCTTTTATGGCCCCGCCGCGGACGCTTTTTGAGACGTCGGGCACCGCAAGCTCGGCGGCTGCGCGCATTATTCTGCCTATTCCGCCGCACACCGGGCACGCCCCGTCGGGATGGTTGAAAGAAAAGCTTTTAGCCGTCAGCTGGGGATAAGCCGTGGCGCACTTGCTGCAGCAAAATGCCGAGCTTAGCAACATTTGCCTGAGTTGGGTCTCCCCCGGAAGGCAATAGGCGGCAATTGCCATATCTGAACCCTCGCGAAGAGCAAGCTCCAAAGAGTCGGCTATTCTTCCGCGCGCCGTCGACGAAAGCGGAAATCTGTCCACAACTATTTCAAGCTTTGCGCTTTTGCCGGCGGGAAGTTTTGAGAATGCCTCGGCCTCGGCGGAAGGGTCGTCGAGGTCGAATATGAAGCCGTTCAGCCGGGCGCGCTGCCACGAGCGCTGCCTGAGCGACTTCACCGCCGCCTTCAGAACCGATATCCTGCCTTCGGCGTTTGGCGCCAAAATGTATATGCGGCTGTCTTTCGGAAGCGACATAATTTCGTCAACGCACTCGTCCACGCTTCTTCTTAAAATTTTGCCTCCGCACTTTGGGCACCGCTGCTCGCCAACCGCGCGCCATATCGGGCGGGCGTAGTCGGCTATCTCCGTAAGGGTCGCAAGCGTGCTGCGCGGGTTTGAGCCCAGCGACTTCATCTGCTCTATCGCTATCACCGGCGAAAGCCCCGTAATGCTTTCGACCGCCGGCTTCTCTATCTGGCTGAGCAGCCCGCGGGCGTCGGCAGAAAGGCTTTCCATGTATTTTCTATAGCCTTCCGCGTATATCGTGTCGAACGCCAAAGACGATTTCCCCGACCCACTCTTGCCGGTAAATACCACAAGTTTCCCGCGCGGGATGTCCAAGCTGACATTTTTTAAGTTGTGCTGGCGCGCCCCGCGTATTCGCATCAATTCTCCGTCCGCGGCGGCGTCCTTGCGCGCGGTGGCCTGTTTAGAATTTGGTTGCATTTAAAATCTTTCTTGGAAGTATTTTCGACAAATGCTGAACGCTTTCCAGAAAAAAGTTGCCGCATCGGCCATAGCGTGCTGCTCGATGGCGGCCATAGCGGCCTTCGCCGTGCTGGTACTGACGGTACTGGCGGCTTTTCTCGACAAATTCTCGGCGGTGGTGTGGCCGCTGGCGCTTTCGACAATACTTGCGGTGCTATTCAGGCCGCTTGCCGACTTTCTAAACACGCGCGCCAGGCTTTCCCCGGGCGCGGCGGCGCTATTGATATTCGCGGCGGCGGCGGTCTTGTTTGCGGGGGCGACGATATACGTGGTGCCCATGGCAGTAGGGGAGATCTCGCTGCTGGTGGCGGCCATACCGGACGGCATATCAAAGGCGGCAATGTTTCTGTCGGAAAAATTTCCCGACGCAAAAGATGCAATACTTGCGCGCCTTCCGGAAATCAAGGCCGAAGTCATAAAGGCCGCCAATGCGGATTCCGTGGTCAAGTCTATCAACGGCATATTGAAGACCGCGGCGTCTGCCACGGGAAGCGTGGTAAATTTCTTCGCGGCGGCGGCGGCTTTCGCGGTGGTGCCAATTTATCTTTATTACATGCTCTCGGTGAAGTTCGACATTTACGACTTTATAGGGCGCAATCTCCGTTTCTGCGGCGCGGACACCCGCGAAAGCATCGTATTTTTCGCGCGCAAATTCGGCGAGATTATGACAACCTTTTTCAGGGGCCAGTTATTTATCGCCCTTATAATGGGCACTCTTTACGGCGTTGGGCTTGCCGTTGTGGGGGTGAGGTTCGGCTTCTTAATAGGATTTGCGGCGGGGCTTTTAAACCTGATTCCGTATTTCGGCACAATAGTAGGCCTGGGAACTATAATCCCCGTGGCCGCGCTCCAAGACGGAGGCGGAATATGGACGGTATGCGGGGCCTTGCTTGTGTTCGTGGCGGTTCAAATGCTTGAGGGCTACGTTCTCACGCCGAAGATTATGGGCGACAGAACGGGCCTGCACCCGACGGTTATAATATTTTCGGTATTCTTTTGGGGGATTGCCCTGGACGGAATTTTGGGAATGATTCTCGCAATACCGCTCACGGCTTTCTTTGTGGCTCTTTGGAGGGGGAAAAACGCCGTCTCAAAACAGCTTGAGTAGAAGGCAAAAGCTTTTGGTGTTTGGGTTTTATCCGGCGCAACGCACAAAAAAGCCATTGCTGCAAACCGCAACGCATGGGAAACATGGAGGTAAAAATTCGCGGCTTTCGCACATTGAAACTTATGGGGATTTGCGGCGTTTAGAATTTTGGGGAAAATATGATGAGGGAAGTATTGTGCGCGCTTTGCGCGTTGTTTGTTGCCGTGTGCGCGTATGCCGCCGGCGAAGGCAGGCCGTTGAAGGAAGGTTCCTTTGATGCGGTTGAATTGTTTAAGAATCCGCCGCCGGGATACGGGGAAGTTCCGTTCTACTGGTGGATGGGGGACAAATTAGACAAGAAGCGCATTCTTTCGCACTTGGAAGAGCTCAAGGGCAAAGGAATACAAAGCCTTCAGGTAAACTATGCCCACAGCGACAAGGGCGGCCACGCGTGGGGCTTGACATATCCAAGCCAGCCGCCGGTTATGACCCCAAAGTGGTGGGAGCTGTTTGAATGGTTTAAGAACGAGGCCAACGCCCGCGGCATGACGGTGAGCCTGAGCGACTACACTCTCGGCGTTGGGCAGGGCCAGTTCGTCGACAGGGCCGTGAAGGAAAAGCCGTCCTTAAAGGCGTCGGTGCTCTACGAAACCCGCACCAAATTCGACGGGGCCTTCCGCAGGGCGTTCTTCACCAAGAAGCCGATTTGCGCGGCCGTCTACGCGCTGGGCGACGACGACACTGTCCTGCCTGCCACCCGCGAAAACGTGACATCGCAAATAGACAAAAGCGGCGTTTTAGAGCTAAAGCGCAACGGCAGGCACGTGCTTATATGCGTCTATTCCCGCCCGGTTGTGGCCTCGTTCGACCCAACAAACCCAGACTCCGGAAAGTTGTACATAAAGCACTTTTTTGGGGAGTTTGAAAAACGCCTCGGAGGAACCAAAGGCCTGAATTTCTTCTTTAGCGACGAACTTGACTTCAGGGTGCGCGGTAAACTCTGGAGCGCCTACCTGCGCGAAGAGTTCGCAAAGGCGAAAGGCTACGACATTGCCGATTACCTCGACTTCCTCTTTGTTGACGATTTGGAAATATCCCCGAAAATCAAGTTGGATTTCAACGATGTCTTTGTGTCGCTTTCAGAGCAAAACTTCTTCAAGCCCGTTTACGACTGGCACGAATCCCGCGGGCTAATCTACGGCTGCGACCACGGCGGCAGGGGGCTCATAGTGGACGAATTTGGCGATTACTTCAAGACGCAGCGATGGAACCAGGGGCCCGGGTGCGACCAGCCGATGGGGGCTTCAAATTTAATCAAGAACAAGGTTGCCGCGTCGATATCGCACATGTACGGGCGCCCGCGCGTATGGCTTGAGGGTTTTTACGGTTCGGGCTGGGGGCAAACGCCCGCCCACCTGACCAACGCAATATTTTCAAATTTTGCGATGGGGCACAATCTTCTAAGCCTGCACGGCTTGTACTACGCCACAATGGGCGGCTGGTGGGAATGGGCGCCGCCATGCAACCATTTCAGGCAGCCATATTGGAAGGAAATGCCGCACTTGCTCAAATGCGTGGAGAGGCTTAGCTTTTTGCTTTCCCAGGGCGTCCACTGCGCGGATGTGGCAATAATGTATCCCGTGGAGTCAAAAGTTGCCGGTTTTGGGGAGCAATCTGTAAAGACCGCCTTCGACCTTGCCAAAGCCGTGTACGCAAACGGAACCGACTTTGACTTTGTCGACGCCGACTCCATAGAAAGGGCCGAATTTTCCGAAGGAAAGATAAGGATTGCCAAGGAAAGTTTTGAAGTTCTCTTTATTCCGGCCATGGAGGCCATGCGCCACAAAACGCTTGAAAAGCTTTTGGAGCTTTCCGACGCCGGCGCAAGAATATGGTTTGTGGGGCCAACGCCCTTCGTCTCCGACTGGGTCGACGGCTTTGCAAAAGACGCGGACAAAGAGGGCGCAGCCTTGGACAACCCAAAGATTTCCGCCGAAGAGATTTCAAGGCGCATTCTTGAGAACGGGCGCCAATCGCACAAGTTTTCCTCAGTTTCCGACGCCGTATCGGCGCTTGGGGACGCGTTTGAGCCAGACTTTAAAATACTCTCCGAGGCAAAGGTCCCAAGGGCTCCTCGCGTCTTGCACAGGAAAATAAACGGCGACGACTACTACGTTGTCTACAATCTTCCAAAAGGCACGGAATGCGCCTTTAGGAGCACGGGCGCCGTGACATTGCTTGACCCATTCACGGGCGAGGAAAGCAGGGTTAGGATAGTCAGGCAAAACGACACCGTCACGCGGCTGCACACACCCCTAAATTCAACCGACATGCAAATTCTGCGCTTCAATGCAGGCGGAAGGCCGCTTGTGGAAGTATTGGGAGACTCGCGTTCGGAAGATGTTTTTGTGTCGTCGAAAATTCTCGACGGGAAGTGGAAATTTAGCGTAAAGCCCGTTCTCGACAACCGTTGGGGAGACTTTGCATGGCCCGCACGCAGAGAGATTGTGGGCCCGCAAATACGTTTTCTAAATTTGGGAGACGACGCCGTTCCGGCTCCTGGTGAAGAAGGCGTGGCGGCAAATTCGGACCAGATAGGCTTTTCCACAAAGTTTCTACAGCTTGGCCCCCTGCCCGAACCGCTCCCAGGCGACGACATACCGCGCCTGACAAAAAAATATTCCGACAACCTAAAGCCGCTAAAAATATCCATCAGGTACGGCCTTCTTGGCGACACCGCGCATCAGGGCTACCACGGTCTGAAGGCGGAAATTACCGACAATTTCATAAGGCTTGGCGCCCAAAAGAAAACCGCCACAAGCATTGTGCGCGCGGCGGAGCCCGAGGGCAAGCACTACTATTTGTACACGAGGGTATATGCTCCGCGGGACGGCGTATTCAAAATTTTAAGCGGCGAAAAAAGGCCGGCGGAAATATTTGTCAACGGAGCGCCTCTCGACGCTTCCGCCAGCGATGCGGAACTGCGCGCGGGCGCAAACGAGGTTGTGCTCCACTACGACTCCCACGGCTCCACATACCTTGTATTTTGCGACCCTGACGCCCCCGAAGGGCACTTTATGTTCGCCGGCAACGAAAAGCCCCTAAGCATGTCTTGGAACGGGATGAAGAACATTTTGCCCTTCGACGCCACGACGGATTTCACCCGCCCGCTAAGGCTCTCATTTGAGAGCGCGCCGGCACTTGAGGAACTGCGCTTTGTGGCTTTCGGCTCCGGGGTGAAACTGTATGTAAACGGGAATCCCGTCCGCCTAAGCCAGGTTGGGGTGCGGGAGGACGGCGCATGCGCGTACAGGGCAAAGATTCCGAAGGTGTCGAAGTCGACGTCGGCTGTGACGATAGAGATAAGCTCCCCCAAGGAGGGTATCGGCGGGGGCGCGGCCGTGCCCTACTACATAAACCAAAGCTGCGGAACAGCTGAGATAGAGCCGGTTTCCTGGGACAAAATGGGAGGAATGCTCACATATTCGGGCGGAGCCCTATACTCGAAAAAGTTCGACCTTCCCGGCGGGGTTTTCGGCAAGAAAGTACTTTTAGACCTCGGCAAGGTTGGCGGCCTTGCGCGGGTAAGGGTAAACGGGAAAGACGCCGGGGTGCGCTTTGCTCCTCCGTGGACCTTCGACATCACAAAGCAGACAAGAATAAGCGGAAACCTATTGGAGATTGAAGTCTACAACACGGCCGCAAACCACTATGTGACCATACCTACGCGGTACAGAGGTAAGACGGAATCGGGCTTGCTGGCGCAGCCGCGCCTGAATTTCTATGTTCCCGCAAGGAAATAGCATGTTTGGGTTTCCGGCGGAGAAGTCCCGCCTGAAGGAGGCGCATCTTTTTGGGAGAGTTGGGAATCGGATGAAAAGCTAAGCGGCCGCAGCGGCGGCGCGCTTGGAATCTGCCCAGTGGGAATCATGCGCTTCCCAAAGCCTCTCGGGGAACGCGCTGTGGCGCGCAAACTCGCTTTTGGCGCCACAGCGGCAAATTTCAGAAGAATTGGAACACGCCGCAGCGTTTCAAGTACAATACAAGAAGGGGAAAATTGCATTGAGGGCAAATTCAGCTTTCGGATAAATTCAGCCCCGTAGACATATTGGCGGCAAACCTGCATGGAAGCCCAAAGGCCGGCGCAACGCTCCTTCAAAAAGCTTGAAAGGCGACTGGGGCAGAAATAGAGTTGTTTTATGAAGATTTTTTTCCAGTTCCTTTTATGTGTTGCAGTTGGCACATGCGCCTTTGCATCGGATGCAAAAAAGGTTTATCTTGTGGCAAATTCAAATGTCCCCGAAGGCATCGCGCTGGCAAAAGACTATGCGAAAAAAAGGGGCGTTCCGGAATCGAACATAATAGAGCTCAACCTCCCCGACAGACAGCACATATCCGCAGGCGAGTATTTCGGCCTGCTGGAAAATCCGCTGATGGATAAACTGGCGCAGCTCGGGGCGCTGAATGCGGAAAAGACTGGCAATAAGGTTTTCGAAGGCAGGGATGAGATGAAATTTAAATCCCACGAGATAGACTACATAATACTTTTTATGGGAGTTCCGATAGGCATTCTTCCCACGGACGGCCAATATGGAATGAAGACCGACGCCGCGTCTGTGGACAGCGAGCTTTCCGCGCGTTTTGCCCCGATGAAAGACAGGAAAGGCATTGTAAAAAACCCAATGTTCGGCGCATTCAAAAATGCTGGCGACTTCAAAAAAATAGGGCTGCTGAGGGTGTTTAGAATAGACGCGCCCACAGCGGAGGACGCGCGCAAAATTGTGGATTCTTGCCTGAGGGCCGAAAGGCGAGGGTTGCGCGGGCGCGCCTATGTGGACAAGTCGCACTTTGTAGAATCTGGGGACGAAATGCTGGATAAAACCGCCCAAATACTGAAAAAGATGAATTTTGACCTTTCCGTGGACCCAGACAAACCCCTGTTCGACTACAACAAGCGCATGGACGCCGCGGCGCTTTATTTCGGCTGGTATTCATATACGGTGGAAAAATATTTTGCCGACAGGGGATTTAAAATGGCCGACGGCGCTGTGTCGGTCCACATATTTTCTTTCAGCGCCAAGGACATGAGGAATGCGCGCAGCTGGACACCGCGTTTTGCAAGCCTTGGAACATCGTTTGCGGCCGGAAACGTGTTTGAGCCATATCTGCATTTGACGCACAACACCACAGCACTCGCGCTGGCGGTGGCGCGGGGAAATGAAATAGGGGAATGCGCGTATGCCGCCCAGCCCGCGCTCAGCTGGCAGACGGTAAACGTGGGAGACCCGCTTTTTAGGCCTTCGGAGCACAGTTTGTCGGAGCAAATTGCGGATATAGAGAGGGGGGAAGTTGACGAATTGTCGCAATATTCGGTCACGCGGGCAATGAATGCGGCTGAAAGCCAAAAGGGCCTTTCTGCGGCAATTGCTGTTGGGAAACATTACCTGCCAAAATTGAAAGATGCTTATGCGCTAAATTGGAAGTTGGCGCAAAAATATTTTGAATCCGGCGCTGTTGGCGAAGCCGTTGAATATGCGCTCGCCGCGGCAGGGGCCGACATTTACAAAAGGCCCGATTTGCAGGGTCTTGCGATGGAAATAGCCGAATTTTTATCAAAGAACGGCAAGGCTGCAGGGGCCGTTGAGATTTACGAGACCCTGGCAAAAAACAGGAGAGATCTAAATTTTGGGAGGGTCTTGCTAAAGTTTGCGGTGCCCGCCTGCGCCCAGGCCGGCATGCCGCTCCCGGAAAACATTGCAAAAATAAAATCTGCCGTTGAAGCCGACGACGCCGCAAAGGAGCTTGCCAAAAAGAAAGCCGCCGAAAAGGCGAAAACCGAGCCCGAAAAAAAATAGCCTAAAAGTTTTGTAAAAAATTTTTATGCCGTGCAGACATTCCCAAGCACCTCTGGCAAGGGGAGGTCTCCCGTAGACCTGCGCGGCGTACAAAATGCAGCAAACGCATTTTTGGATATTTGTTCAAGCTTGTGCGTGCCAAAGCGCGTGCCTTTCTTGCGGGGCGGCACCCCCATTGCACCGGAACTACGCGCGGCAAATGGAATTGTCCGTAAAAAAATTCAATGCTCCGCCACAGGAGAAAAAACTTGCAATAAATTAACAATACTATTTTCTGGCAGGATAATTTTTTTAAGCCAGCTTAGCTCAGTTGGTAGAGCAGTTGATTTGTAATCATCAGGTCGTCGGTTCGAACCCGACAGCTGGCTCCATTTTAGAGCAAAGGCTTCCCAAGCGGGAAGCCTTTATTTATACGGGATTT
>CASEFZ010000003.1 GCA_949287395.1 uncultured Verrucomicrobiota bacterium | reverse complement strand
AATGCCGAACACCCCGTTCATCGGACGGACATGTTTCGGGTAGGCTGCAGATTTTAACTCTTATACCTTGGTAAGGTCAAGCGCATTTGAGCGGTCTTAAAGTGCGTAAGGGATTTCCTGTTTAACACTTGTCAACTTGGATGCTTGTTTGCACTGGACGCGTTTAAGGGCTTCGGCCTGCGCTTGCATTCGCTGTTTTTTGCGTTCCAAACCCTCTTTTCTGGAATTGCCAAGGCCGTTTGCGCCTCTGCGCGCATTCCGAAGATGTGCCTTACGGTTGCGGCAATTTTTCTTGGTGCATGAAGCGCGCGCGAAGTTTGCGCGGAGTGGCGGCCGGCATGCGGATTTTTTGCAAGGTTGACAATTTTTTTACGGGCATATAACACTGGGAGACGCAGGTTTGCCCGTTTTTGTTTGCGCGCAAAAGATGGGTCGTTTTAAGCTTAAACCCGCTGGCGCATCAGCGCCCGCAGACGCTTGCTATGAAACAGCTGTATTTAAAAATTGTGTTGGCCTTTTGCTTCTTGTGGGTTTGCGCGCCATTTTTGGGTGCGCAGGAGAACGGCAGTGCGCGGGCTGTCGGTGTCCAACAACGCGCTTTTGCCCGAAAGGCCATGGCGCGCTTGCAGTCCGGCAAAAGGGCGGCGCCGCGGGAATTGGACGCCGTGAAAAAACTTTTGGAGGGTTTTGAAAAAAATTTTGGAAAAATTGGTGATGAAGCAAGTTTTGGGGACATTAAACAAGCCGTAAAAAATATATCAGACATCGATGTCTCTAATTGCCCCTACGACGTTTCCGAAAATTGGAAGATTTTGGTTGGGGATATGGGCGCCTATGTCGGCGGCATGGAAAGAATTTTTAAAACGGCGGGTATTGAAGAGGCGGATAGTTTGAAAGAGTCGTTCCGGGCGCAACTGTTGGAACATCCGGAATTGCTAAAAGAAGTCTCCAAGCAAACTGAGTTTTTGCAAAAGTCCGTTGCCGCGTTTGCGTTGTCGGTGTTGCCCTACATGGCGCAGCTGCACGGCAGGTAGGAGTTCTTTTGCCTTGCGCAGTTTGTGCTCCAATGCAGCTTTGCCATAAAATTTTTTCAGCTTGGAATCCGGCGGCAGATTCGGAGCTTTCGCGGTTGGGGCGGACTTCCCGCATATAAAATTTAGCGTAAACAAAAATCCTTCAGATTGCGCAGCGCGCATTGCGGTTAAAATTTTGTGGCCGCTTTTCTTACCGCAAGTTTTACCTGCAAAAAACAAACGCAGCCCCTTGAGGAGGCTGCGTTTGAAATCGCAAGCTTACTTAAGCGCCAAGTTATTAGAGCCTTTCAACCTTTACGTCTTTTGAAACCCCGTCAACAACCATTCTGAAATGGGAAGTTTTCGGGCCCGAAGCCGCCTTTGCGTCTTTTTTCTCAGCGGGAGACTTTAGCGCAAAAGCGCTCTTTGGCTTTTTGTAGAGGTCTTCAAGCTGTTGCGGGAACATTGCATATATTACACAGTGTTCGTCGTCGTCTTTGATGCCTTTTTCCCTCAACGCCTTGCGCAGGTTCTCCATGCCGGGCTTTTGCAGATCCGCCGGGCGGCAGGATATCGGCTCTTTGCCGGATTTCTCCTGCGCCAATTTGCGCACTTCCGGGTCCACCGGCGCGGGAGTCCTGCCGTAATAGCCCAGAGCTATGTCCATAGCCTGCGGCGTAAACATCTTCCAGCGGCCGAACTTCACATTCATCATCGCCTGAGTTCCCACTATTTGCGATGTGGGCGTCACAAGGGGAATCCAGCCAAGCTTTTCGCGCACATAGGGCACTTCGGCGAATACCTCGTCAAACTTGTCTTCCATGCCTTGCTCTTTTAGCTGTACGCGGAAGTTCGACAACATTCCTCCCGGAACCTGGTAAATAAGGGCGTCGGTATCTATGATCTCATTCTTCAATGAGGTGTAGTAGCCAAGCTTGTTGTATATGTCTTGAAAATACTTTCTGAGCTCGGAAAGTTTTTTCATGTCGTAATTCGGCCTGCGCGGGCTGTCGGCAAGCATCGCCATCATTCTGGCGGTATCGGGCTGGCCGGTGCCGTTGGCGAAGGGCGATATCGACGTATCTACGGCGTCAACGCCCGCCTGAATGGCCATCAAATAGGTTGCAGCACCCATGCCGGCGGTTTCGTGAGAGTGCAGAATAACGGGAATTTTTATGTTTTGCTTTAGCCCTTTAACTATTTCCGCGGCGACAAACGGGGGTATCAAGCCTGCCATGTCTTTTATGACAACGGCGTCGCAGCCGGCTTTTTCAAGCTCTTTCCCCATGTCTACAAAGGACTGAATCGTGTGCACCGGGCTTGTTGTGTAGCATATTGCCCCGTGCGCCTGTTTACCGGCCTTTTTTACGGCTTTAATTGCGCACTCCATATTGCGCACGTCGTTTAGCGCGTCAAAAATGCGGAAAATGTCCATTCCGTGCTTGGCGCTTGTTGCCACGAAGGCCTCGACCACATCGTCGGGGAAGTGCGAATACGCAACTATGTTTTGCCCGCGGAAGAGCATCATGTGCGGGGTTTTGGGGCAAGCCTTTTTCAGTGCGTCGAGGCGGTCGAAGGGGAATTCCCCAAGGAAGCGCAAGCCCGAGTCTATAGTTGCTCCGCCCCAAGTTTCCAAGGCTCCAAACCCCATTTCGTCAAGCAGGCTGCATGCGGGCAGCATCATTGAAGTAGGCATTCTGGTTGCCGCAAGCGACTGGTGACCGTCGCGCAGCACCGTATTGTTGAAAATAACGGGTTTATTTTCTGACATATATTCTCCTATACTACTTTTCTAACGGGAGATGGGCTCTCTTTCCCGGCGCCGTAGTCTGCAAGTGGACTCCAACCCGAAGGCAACTTGCTGAATCCGCAAAACCGCCGCATTCAAAAAATCGCAATTTTTTAAATTGAGGCCGATTTTCTCCCATTATGAGCGTCAAATTTTGCTACAACTTTTAAATTCGTCAATATTTTAAAAAGGCCCTTTCCCCCGCCGGTATTTTATCGAAATCTCAAGCCTAAAATTAAGTTTTCCGACCGCGCGGTTTTTAGGGTTAATTCAAGCTTAACACTACCCGCCACATGCCCAAGCTTGCAATGCGGGCGCCGTTTTTAAGCTTGCGGGCACGCACGGCGGCAAAGAGGAATCAGCTATATTTTCCCTCCCCGGTTCTGGCGTTTTCCCGATTTTTTTTTTGCGTTCCTTAGGCGCAATCTTGCACTTCCCAAAGGGGGAAAAGCAAAAGAATTTTTCTTTATGTAAAAAAGAAGCGGCAAGGCCCAAAGACCCTGCCGCCCTTTCAAAACTTTCGATGCGCCGTATTTACCCGCGCCTGCGGTAAACCGCATACGCCAAGAAGAGCGCGCCCAAAACCGCCGCAACCTCCGCGGGTTCCGGAACTGCGACATACGCCGCATACAGCCCGTCGGCTCCGGCAAACGTCTCAAAGTTGTAGGTTATGCCGTCCTTCTCAAAGCTGTCCAGCACCGCGCCAAAAGAAACGTCCGACGTCTGGCCCTCGTTGTAGGCTATCAGCTTCAAACCGTCGGAGGCGCTTTCCCGAATCAAGTCTGCAAGGTATTCAGACGTGTTTGTGCCAAAGTCTATAACAACCGTTCCCGCGCCGCCCTCAGTGTATCCTATGCCGCCCGCGGAAAGCTGTATCTGGTCGAACACAATGTCGCCGCCCGACTTGTCAAGCCGCACAACCAGCTCTCCGCCGCCGTCAACCTCTATGTTGTCGAATATGAACTTTCCGCCCACGGTATCGTTCGCGTTTCCGAAGGTGGCCGTGGCGCCCTCGCCCTGGGCAAACTTGAGAGTCCCGTGCGAGACATCAGCGCCCAATGTCGCGGGAGAATAGTTTATTAGAAGCTTTCCGCTTACCATCTCTACGCCGCCCGTAAATGTAATCACATCGCCCGTGAAAATTTGCGTGCCGTTTTTGTAGGTGAAAGAGCCGTCGTCCGCATAAGTTGCGCTCTTCATCACCAGCGCAAGCTTTGCCCCGCCGTTCTTAAGGCTGTAGGTAAGGGCGGTTGCATCGACATAGCCCTCATGTAGGCTGCCTTTGCACACCGCAGCTTCATCGGTATCGTTGGTAAATATGGCAGTAAGTTTTCCAACGGACTGCGTGTGGCCCGCCACAAGAAGGCCGGCGTTTTCAGTCATCTTACCTATTCTTGCAAAAGAGTTTTCATTCAGGGCGACGCCCGTGGATGTTGTGCCGTATGCAAGCATTGTCTTTATGGTTTCACGGTGCGAAGAAGTCAGAGTGTTTATAATTGCGTCGGGATTGTCAATACCGTGGTTTTCAACGCCCGTGACGTAAAAAGTGGAATTGCCGGCACCGCCCCTGCGGATATTCCACGATCCTGTGACTACAAGCTTTTTTATTGCGCCCCGCGCCGCAGTGCCAATAGAAACCTGGTCTCCGTATTGGTTAAAGCCAATGCTGCCGGCTGTCACAGTAAGATATTCGCCCGAAAAACTATTTTCGTAACCCTCTCCGGTTATCTTGTCAAAGTTCAAGCTTACGTCCTTTTCCGAAGCAATGAGATAGAGGCCGTTGGAACCTATCGCAATCTCATTGCCGGAAAGACTTACGTCAAGTATGATGTTCCTGCGCGCGTGAAAGTCTCTTGGCCAGAATTTGAAAGAATCGCCTTCGCTTTCAAAATTCGGCAATTCCGTCAGATACGTTCTATTGCCGTCCGCATCCATCGTATACCAGAAGTATTCGGGAGTTCCGTCCTTGTCGTAGGAGAGCGACTCGCTCAGCTTGATGTCCTGTCCGTAATCGCTCAATTTTTGCGCGTCGAAGTAATAGGTTTCGGAGAATGCCGTCAAGGCCGCCGAGACTCCAGCCGAAAAAAGAAATATGTTCTCAAGTAATTTTTTCATCGTCTTGCCAATTGAATGTTAGCGGCCAGAAAGGCCACACCCAAACTTCCTCGGCAGTACAGAGAACCATTTCCTGCCAGCTATGCAAGAAAAAACGCGTGTTTTAACTATATTTTTTGCTTTAAACGTGTGTACTGCAAGTAATTCTAGTAATGCGCCTCTTCCTGTTTGGCGCCGGGCGGCAAAGGGAGGAGAAAGATGATTAAGGGCGGTTTTTGCAGGATTTGGCAGATACCCTAGCATTTTAAGGCGGTAATTTTTAACCCGTTTAACAGGCATTCAACGCTTTGTAAACGGGAAATAGTTTATAGGGCAAGTGATGTGTTGCAGTTTGCTTGGGTGCACTAAAGACAATTTTCTTTACTTCAAGGCAATTTTTTGATTGGTTTGCCCACGTGCGGTACGCCGGTGGATAGTTTGTGTTTTTCGTGCGGTCGGCATTGGAACGGAAGCTTGTTTTGCGAACTTTTATGAATTTTATGGAAAGATTTATTTACGTTTTATTGGCGGCGTCTTTGATTTTAAATTCGGCGCTTGCCGAGGATGGATTGCCCAAGAATGCGGAGG
>CASEFZ010000002.1 GCA_949287395.1 uncultured Verrucomicrobiota bacterium | reverse complement strand
CGCCCCTATACCACGCATACCCATTGCATGAAACGCCAAAGGAATGCACAACATTGCAACCCATGTCTTCGTACCACTTCATTAGCGCCGCAGGATCGGCGTCGGCCCAGCGGCCGGGGCTGCAAATGAATTTATGTATCTGTCGGGGCTGTCCCAGTTGTAATCTATATTATACGCCTTAATCGGCGCATCTCCCGCGCGCAAAAATGCGGCAAAACACCCGGCGCGCAAAGCGCCAAAAACAAAAAGAATCTTCCCCATAAATCCTCCCAGTTGGCCGAATTTCTATTTGGGCACAAAAAAACGTCAACGAAATTTCGCCGACGTTTCCCAAATATATGAAGCTCTCAGAGCTTAAACAACCGTTACGGAAACCTTCCTGTGGGCTCCGTCCCAGACGACTTTCCCGTCTATCAGAGAGAAGAGAGTGTAGTCTCTGCCCATGGCCACATTGTCGCCCGCATGCACCTTGGTGCCGCACTGGCGGACTATGATGGAACCGGCCTTGACAAACTCTCCGCCGAACTTTTTTACCCCTCTGCGCTGGGCATTTGAATCGCGGCCGTTCTTAGCCGCTCCCTGACCTTTCTTATGTGCCATATGACAAGCCCCTCCTCGGTTACGCCTTAATGGATTCCACCTTGATTACAGAGAGCTCCTGGCGGTGCCCCTGTTTGCGCTGATAACCCTTTCTGCGCTTTTTCTTTATGATAACAACCTTCTCGCCGCGCTTGTTTTCAAGCACTTTCGCCGACACCGAAGCGCCCTCCACAACCGGAGTGCCAAACTTGACTTCGGAGCCCTCTCCAACCATGAGAACATCTTTAATATCCACGACATCCCCCGCCTTGGAGCCCGCTATGCGGTTGACGAAAACAACGTCACCCTCGGCGACAGTAAGCTGTTTCCCCTGTATTTTTATGGTTGCCTTTTTCATTTGTCTCAAAATTTATAAAAGCGATCAAATAAACGTCCGCCGTCGCCAAGGGCAAGCTTTTTTTTCGGATTTTTTATGAGAATGAATTTTTTTTTTAATAACACCCTTAAATATTGAAAGTTCTGCTGTTTTTTTCCGAAAAAAACCGGCCATAGCCGCTTCTGTCGCATCCCAAAAAAATACATTTTTCCAACTGAAGGACTTTTTTTAGAAAAATTGCGCCGTTAAGCCGCAATTCCCGGCCTTCAGCAAGCTTTGCCTGCATGCGCGGCAGAGAAGCCCTAAAATTAAAAACTTTAACGCCCGTTTTCTCGGGAACCAGCGGAATGTATAATCTTAAAAGCCATAAAGACATCTCCGCTATGCTCGTTTTCGTTTTTACTGGCAAATTCCACGCAAATGTTACCGGCCTCCGAATTTGAAGATGCGGGTTCCTCCAGCTTGGATTCTTCAAAAATCCAGCCAATGGGCGAAAGAACAAATGCCAACACCGCAAACGCCCCTATCCCCGACCACTCAAATGCGGCCTTCAAATTAGATTCCCCTTTGCCTTCGCGCAGAATCGAATCCAGACCGTGGGCGTTCCCAAATTCGGCGCGCGTGCCGTAAAAAGCGCAAGTTGCCTCGTGTATGCGGCAGAAATTTATAAATTCCGTTCTCATGCTCCGGTTTGAACGCACGCACTTGGCCAATAGGGCAAGCTCCTCTTCGGAAGCCTCGCCGTCAAGGTACAAAGAAACCAACTCGGAAAATCTGTCGCGAGAAATTCGCATACGGTATCTTAGTAAAGGGATAGCCCTTCTTGTTTCAACAATTTATCAATGCCCGCGGATATTTGACATGCCGCGGGAAACTTGCCCAGGCGGAAATTTCCTAAAATTACATCATCTTTTCAAGCTCTAAACGCAAATAATCGCGCGCTCTTGAAAGACGGCTCTTAACGGTGCCTACGCTTATTCCCATATGCTGGGCTATCTCTTCATAGCTTAAATTAAGCTCGTTCCTAAGGCGTATGACTTCGGAATACTTTTGGGGAAGCATTTCCATCGCCTTTGGCCGAAGGCTCATGAATTCTTCGCTGGCTATTTGATCGCACGGGATGGGATCGGAATTGCTTATCACCTCGGAGAGTGACATGGACGAATCTTCCGAAACCGGCGCTTCAAAAGACACGGAGCACCCGCGTTTCCTGCGCCACCAGTACCAGTGCTTGTTCCTCGCCAGATTTGTGGCTATGTGGTAAAGCCATGTGGATATGGAGCATTCTCCCCTGAATTTCAATATGCTGTTGCGAGCGCGCACAAAAGTGTCTTGCGCTACCTCCTCGGCATCTTGATGGTTCGACAAAAGGCTGTTCGCGCGCCCGTATATTCTGTCCCAGTTGGTTCTTACCATTTCACCAAAGGCGCTTTCGTCCCCGCTTTTTAGCCTTAAAAGAAAGCTTTTGTCAGAATCTTTCCCCTTCGAGGAGGCCGTGGCCGATGTGTCCATATTGCTGTCCGATATTAATTGTGACGCGCCTTCCTTGGTGGAAAATAAATTAAAAAAATCACTTTCTCGCGCGGACGCTACAAATATAAATTGGCACATTTAGTTTTTTTTTAAAGAAAAAAATTTATTTTTTTATGGCCGGAAATATTCGGAAAAATAGGGCGCCGCGTTTCTATACGGACGAAGAATAAATTTGTGGAATGGGAAATTAAAAAAGGTTTGCTAAAGAGGGGTAACGGTGCGTATATTATAGAAGAACTTCATCTGAGTATGTCGGTACACTCTAACAAAAATGTGGACGGGGCTTGCGTATACCTATTTGATTGCTCGCGCGCCGGCAGCTATTCATTTGCTGCGGCTCCTGTAAAATGTGGATCTAACCCGGATTGCGGACTAAATATAAGCGGATCAGGAGAACTTTTCGAAGTCACCGAAGAGAAGGGGTTGTTTTGGATAGAGGCGCGCGATGTTGAGAGCCTGTACATAAACGGGGCGCGCGCCGAGGGAAAAGTGGCTTTTGACGACGTTTGCACAATACAGTTCGACGGGCGTCTGTTTTATCTGATTGTCGACGGTCCGCTGGCGGAGCGCGCAAAAAATATGGACGTGTCGAAATGGCTTGTCTTCCATGTATGCGATGGAAGGATAGAGGACGAGGTCCCCTTCGGGCGCTTGCGCGACTCGGTTTTGCGAAGAGGACTTGACGGTACAGGGCTGGGTATATGCCCGTCGAATTTTGAAATTGGCTTCCAGTTTTCCAGGGTGTTCGGGTTTCAGGGACAAGACGGTTCCGATACAGCAGAGCCTGTTCCCGTGCTTGCGGCGTCGTCGGAATTCGCGGTGACTTGCCCAATGTGTTGGATAAAGTTCGATGTCGGAGACGCGATGAGCATTGCCTCCCACGAGTCTCTGAGAGGAGACCCGATTTTGGGTCCGGACCAGATGCTGAGATTTTTGCCGACCACATTCAATGACGACGGCGTTGCCTTGGATGCCGCGGGAATGCCCTCTCCAGACATAGCGTGCCCGCACTGCAGGCGAAAGCTTCCGCCGAACTATCTTAATTTGGACCAGAAGATAATGTCCATAGTGGGGGCTCCCAGTTCGGGGAAGTCGTACTATTTGAGCGTGCTGATACGCCAGTTGCAAGATTCGCTGTTCCGCAATTTTGCAATAGTGATGAAAGATTTGGATCCGTCCGGAAACGTATTGCTGACTCAGATGAAAAACAGGCTGTTTTCGGCGGTGAGCCCGGAGGATGCAATACTCGCCAAGACCGCGCTTGAGGGCGCCATGTACGAGAGGTATCCGAGGTTTGGCAAGATGGTGGCCCTGCCAAAGCCGATGACATATTCGCTTTCAAAGAACGGCGCGGCAACAACTTCAATGATTTTTTACGACAACGCCGGGGAACACTTCGAGCCGGGGCTGGACATAGAAGAGTCTCCGGGGGCGATGCATGTTGCCAGTTCTTCGGCGATATTTTTCCTCTTTGACCCGGCTTCAAACTATGGTTTTAAGAGTCTTTTGAAGGGTTATCCTGATCCGCAGCTAAGCATATCCGGCAGGGTTGACCAGCAAGACACGATACTTGCGGAGATGGAGGTGCGCATAAAGCGCATTCTTGCCATAGACGCGTCGGAGCGTGTAGACACTCCGCTGGCAATAATATTGGGCAAGTCTGACATGTGGCGCCACCTTTTGGACAGGGAACTTAAGGAGACTCTCCGGGAAGGTGCGTTGGATTTGGACGCCGTGGACTCTAACAGCCAGGTGTTGAGGGATCTGATGTTGAGGATAGCGCCGGCAATAGTGGCACAGGCCGATACAATATCTACGAATGTGAAATATTTTGAGCTTAGCGCGCTTGGGCATTCGCCGCAGATGCTTTTCGATGGCAGGTGTGCCGGAATGATAGCGCCTGTCCCAAGCAAATTGGAGCCGCACAATGTGGAGATACCCACTATTTGGGCGCTTTCCCAGACAACTGACATAATTCCCACTGTGCGGTCTAAATAGTCGGCAATGGCGTACCAGCTGATATATACGAGTCATCCGACCTCTTTAACCCATGGCAGAAGCGGGTTTTCCACCGTGGCCAGAAGCCGCGGAATTGGCGATGCTTTGGCTAACTTGGTGGAGAGGTGCGTGCGCTACGATTCGACCATTGCAGGGGAGCCCGTATTGGCGCACAGCGTTGTGAAGTTGGGGGCGTCAACTTGGCACGTGTTGACGCGGGCGAGGGATTGCGGAACCGACTATACAAACAGAAACAATTATATTGCGCACCATCTGGTTATTTCTGAAGACGAGGTTGGATTGTTGCCGTCGCCTGCGGATGTTGCGCTATGTTGGGACGGCTGGCTGGATTCGTGGCAGGGTGAGCCGCGTTTTGTTGACGATGTGGACTTGTCTGGGCTAAATCCTCCGAAACGCCTTCCTGCGGGCGAGTGGGGAAAGCTTTTTGGAGATTGCGGGTGTGCGGCTTTGCTTGGAATGTTTTCGGCTGAAATTGTGGCGGGGCGCGGAGACGGTGGGCTTCTGCTGGCGCTGTTTGCCGAGAGTATGGCCCTGTTTATAAACCGCGCTGATTCTTGGGGCATAACTTTTACCACGTGCGATTTTCCCGGCGGTAGCGTTTCCGACTTTATGTGGAGGGGCGTGCGACAGCCGTCGGCCTCGGCTGTTGCGGATTTGACCCGCCGCAAAAGCTTGCCGGCGCCGGCCGGCAGGGGCGCCGAATACGCCCGCAGCGGGGAGATGAACAACAGGGAAAAGTACAACCTGACGGTGGAGGGCCCAAAATTTGGGCAGAGGCGATTTGAGGTTGTAAATGTGGATTCTGGGAAAAATGCGTATGCGGTTCCGGTGTTGACGGGACTTGTTGTGGGGTTGCTGATAATAGTGGCGGCTCTGCTGTTTGTCAATTTTGCGTATGCGGATTCTTCAGAAATTGGGGGCATGCTTGATGCGGGTGCCCAGGGCGCGGTAAAAGCTGGAACGCCTGGCGGAGAACGGGAGATTTTTGCGGAACGGTTAAAGTAGGTTTTTGGTATGACAACGCAGCATCTGATAGTCAAAATACAGGCTCTATTGAGCGGACGTGTTGAAATGTCGCCCATGCAAAAACGGGCGTTGGCACTTGAATATTGCAGGCTTTGCTCCGATGCGGAGGCTTCGCTTGAGCATTGCATAGCGCTCATAAGGGCGGGCAGGGAATATCCCGCGCTTCAGGTTGCCGAATCGGCGAATCTTCTTGAGACGATAAATTCTCTGTGCTTTAGCGAGAGCGGGCAATGGCGCGACTACTGCCTATCGGAAAATTTGCCCTATCCGGCGAGCTTTGACGACGACCAGATAAGAATATTGAATTCGCTATACTCGCGGGGGGTCACGCAGACGCATCCTCTTTACAGGGATTACAGGCGCGCGATGCGCATGCGAAAATACGAGGACGCGCTTTCGGTCATAAAGACGATAGGCAAGATAAACTCCCACGACGCCGAGGTGAAGGGGGAGATTAACAGGCTTACCCGGCTGGTAGTCAAAAAGAAGCTGGCCAAACTTCTCGAGGCCATGGAGGCCGGCAACGACGAGGAATTTTTCAAAGACTACGACTTTATAGAGCAGAACGCCGATTTTGTGGCGGATTTGCCGGCGTGGGAAAACGTAAAGAATTATTGCGGCGAGAGAATCAGGCGCAGGAATGCGATGGAGTGCGCAAAAATACTTTCGGAGCTGAAGACGCTGGACGCCGAGCGAAACTGGGAGCGCATAATAGAATTGGTTGCGGATTTCAATTCGCTTAGGGGAGAGGAAAATTTTGCTCAGGCGGATATCGAGCGTATGGAGAGCCTTTGGCACCGGGCGTCGGAGATACAGGAGGCGCGGGTGCAGATGCAGCATCAGGCGGAGGCGCGGGCGAAATTGTCGGAAGAGATAGAATCGCCTTCCATAAAATCGGCGTCTAAGAGGCTCAGGCTGATTTTGAAATTGAAGGGCGAAAGCGGCACGCTTTTGGACGCGGCTTTGGAGGAGCGCGTGAATGCGGAGCTGTCGGTCTTGAGAAGGCGCGCGTTTGTCTCTAAGGCGTGCAGGGTTTTGGGCACGTGTGCTATTGCGGCGGCGGCTTGCTGGGCGGTCTTTATGGGATGGTCTCTTTGGGAGAGCATTTCGGAGCGTTCTGAGGCGCGCGACAGGTTATACGCTTTGGAGAGCCTAAAGGATTACGAGGGCATAAAGGAGGCCATCGCGGAGTTTGAAAAAGATTTTCCGGAACTTTTGAACGATTCGCAGTTTTCCGGGCGTTTGGCGGTGGTCCGCGACGACATGAAGGTGAGGGAATCGGAAATTTCCAAGGTGAGGCAAATTTTGGACAAGATCGGCGCGGTGGACGTATCTGCGGCGGATTCGGGGACGGTTGTTGCGGCCTCGGAGGAGTTGTCGAGGGCATCTTCGGCGATGTCGATGATGAACCGTTCTGATTCGGTGGAGCTGTCTTCGCGGTTTGAAAAGTTGTCTTCGGACTTTACGGCGTCGGTAGACAAGCGCAAGAGGGCTGTTGCTTCCAAGCGCGGGCGGCTTCTGGATTCTTTGGAGGAATTGGCGGCAAGCTACGAGATTTCCGATATGGGTAATTCTGGTGCGGAAGCCAAGATTGATGAAGTGCTTGCGGAATTGGCGCCGCTGATGTCTGATTCAACAGAATTTTTCAAGCCTTCCGAAATGGACGCTTCCAGATATGCGGAGTTATCGGCAAAATTGAAGACGCTCAGGCAGGCGCGGGAAAAATATGCCGTTGCGGTAAGGGATATTTTGGCGTCGAAAAATCTGAGCGAATACATTGCGGCTGCGGAAAGCTTGAGCGCGCTTTCCGGAAGTGTTCCCCAAAAATATACGTCTGGGATATCGAACGTGTTGAAGAACAGGCAGACGCTTCAAAATTTATTTGCTTTTGGAATTAAGAATGGGGAGCTCCCCATTGACGTAATTAACGACGAACCTTTTTCGAAATCGGTATTCACCCAGGACAAGATGCTTACCGACGTCTATAAATATATGAGGACTTCCAGCTCGGAACGCGGGGCGAAGGAAGTGTTTACGCAAGGGCCCGTAAGCGAACAGTCGAACAAGTGGACGGGAGGGTCGGAAGTTATGCAGCAGGTCGCGGAAATAGGCCTTGGAGGAACGGTGACAAAGAGTTTGTTTAGGCTGCAGAATTTTACCGGGGGCGTATCGAGGGGCGAAACTCTCGTGGGTGGGGCGCTTACGGCGGAGTCGCGCGCGGGCAGGGAGGCGCTGCAGGCGGCGTCGGAAAAGAGCACTCTTGCTGCGCTTGCAAAAATTCAGGCGGCAAAGGTTGACCCAATATACAAGCTCTTGGTTGAGAATGCCATATTTAAAAAGCTTGGAGAGGACCCAATTTCAAGCGGTTTGGCCTATTCACCTTCGGCTGCCAAGCGCAAGATTGAGGTGGAGAATGCTGCGGCAAAATTTTTCCCGTATTCTTGGATATTTGAGGGGCACCCGAAAAAACAGCTAATACAAGCGCAGTTGTATTCGCAAGATTCTAAACCGGTGGATTACGAAGCGGAGGCGTCGTCCGTGAGAGCCGCGCTGGCCAAGTTGAGGGAGAATCCGCCAAAATTTGCCGGAGTTGCGGGAGCGGACGGAAAGTTGAAAATTGAGAGCGACAAGGCGCTTATAGCATTTGGGCAGGATGGCGTTCTCAGGCGCTTTAAGAGCGGCGAAGCCGCGGGTGCGCTATTGCCGTATTCGCCCGTATTCGAGGAGCAAATTTCGCCGGAGGACATCTTGAAAGCGTCAAATGAATAAATACGACGTCAGCTGGAAGGGAAGGGTTGTCGGAAGATACTCCTTTGAAGAGATAAAAACGATGAGTGAACTTGGAAGGATAGGGCTTCTGTATATGGTGGAGGTCGGTCCTGGCAAGTGGGTGTTTGTTCGCGACTTTCTTTCAGACGGGGAAGTTTTGCGCGATAACGGGTGGGAGACTGAGAATGTTTCCACGGTTCCTTGCGGGAGCTTCCCTGATGAAGATTTGTCGGGAAGGCGCGTAAATGTTGGGGAGCCTCTAATTAGGAGGCGCCATGGAGACGGCGGTTCTTTTATGTCGGTTTTGGCGCCTTTTGTCTATGCTCTTTGCGGCGGGGCTTTTTTAAGCGCCTATCTTTATGCGGCGTCCATGTTTTTGGCGGCGGTTTTCTATTTTAAGGTGTCCAAAAGAGAGGGTGTAAAACTTGCGGCGCTTTCAAGCGCGCTCTTTGCGGCGGGGCTTGCGTTTTTTAAATGTATGCTGCCCATACTGGAAAAGTGAACCGCGCGCATTTTTGGACATGGAGGATTCCATGGGGGAATTTACAGTGCGGGACGAAGGCGGCAAATTAAAAAATGGTTGATAAAAAAGCGCCATTGGATTCATTTGCCCATTAGATGAAAAACGTCGTGTTTATAGCCAATAAGACGAAGGCGTCCGCGCTGTCCATAGCCGAAAGACTTGTGGGATATGCGGAGTCTGCGGGGTTTAGTTGCGAGGTGTTTTCCGGCTTTCCTGTGGAGCGGGAGGCTTTTGAGGGCAGGGACATCTGCTGTGTCATAGGCGGAGATGGAACGATACTTTCATGTGTGCCGTCTTTGGTGAAAAACTCGCTTCCCATATTCGGGATAAACCTTGGAAAGTTGGGCTTTTTGGCCAACTATACCGACGGAATTTCGCGGGAGAATTTTTTGGAGCTGATATCAGGCGGCGGAATCATGCATGAGAGGGCCCTGCTGAGGGCCGATATAAACGGTTCGGAACACCTTGCGCTGAACGACTTTGTGATGAAAGATTCAAGGGCGGCCGGGATATCTTCATTCAGGATATTTTCCGATTCGGAATTTGTGGCCGACTATGTAGGGGACGGGTTGATATTTTCGACGCCCACTGGGGCAACGGCCTACAATCTTTCGGCGGGAGGGCCGCTGATCCACCCGGACATGCGCGCTTTTGTAATGACTCCGGTTTGCCCGCACACGCTGACGAACAGGAGTTTGATTTTCAACGACGCCTCCAGCGTGAGGATAAAATGCCTTGGGGGAAGAAGCACTCTCTTGGCTGACGGCATGGAAATTACAGGGCTCGAGGCGGGTGACGAGTTTGAAATACGAATGCCGCCTCAGACAATGAAATTTGTATGCCTGAAGGGCCATTCAAATTTCGGGATACTGAGAAACAAACTTGGCTGGGCGGAGGATCCGAGGAGGCATGTTAAATGAGTAGGGCCGAAGCTCCGGAGGCGAAGCCGGCGGTTGGAGAGACTGCGGGAAATGTTGAAGAGTCCGGCGGGGAAACTTTGAAAATGTGGTGCCTCCTGATGCTGTATTGCGGGCTAATTGCAAATGTTACCGGATATTTTTTTGCCTATGAAAGCTATTGGAAGGCCGGCCTAACAGGAAGCATGGGCCTTTATGCCTTTTCGGGATTTTCGGCAATAGCATTGCTGGCGATGTTGATGTTTGGGCTTGGGCGCGCGGGCTTTGTGAGGCTGGCGGCATTTTGGCTCTCGGGGGTGTTTTTATACGGGGCATATTGCGGGGGGGAAGGAAGGCTTTGCGCGCTTTTATGCGCCTGCGCATGGGCGCTGGCGGGCATTGCAACCTTTAGGGTGAATTTTTTTATGGGAATTCTTGCGGGGATAGGGTCGGCGGCGATGTTTGCGGCGTCGGCGTATTGCGCGTTCAAGGAGATTGGGATATAAGGCTATGAAAAAATTGAAGAAGTTTTTTTGCGAGCGTATATGGAAGGATTCGATAACGGATCTCCACGGGGCCGAAAAGGTGTGCACCGTTCTCTTGAGAGGTGCGGTTTCGACAGTGCGGGGAATAGTGAAAAACAGGATTGCGGTGCAGGCATCGTCGCTCTCGTATGCGACGCTTCTCTCGACGGGTCCGATACTCGCGATAATGATATTGTTCTCAAGCATGTTCTTCCGCGACAAGGGAAGGGCGTTTATTTACGAAAAGATCATGGACGCTGCGGTGTTTGTGATGCCCGCGATAGGCGAGGTTATGCAGAACAGCGACGTGCTGTTAGAGGGCGGCAATGCTTCCGTTATAGCGCCTCAAGAAAGCGGCGCAAGGGTTGGAAAAGAACTGAAAGATCCGCGCCGGCAGGCTTTGGAAAGCGAAGGAGGCAATAAGAGTGAGGATTCGGGCGTAAAAGGTTCTGTAGAGAGGGCGATAAAGCAGGCAATAGGCGGTTCCGCAACCGCTGACCAGCTATCCAAACAAGAAGATACAGCAAGGGCGAAAATAAACCCGAAGGTTATGGAGTTTATAAATAAGATTTCGCGCGGGGGCTCGGCTGCGGGATCGTTCGGTGTGGTGGCAATGCTTTTTACGTGCCTTTTGCTGTGCATAAATATGGAGAGCTCGCTGAATTTTATATGGAATGCAAGAAGGGGAAGAAATTGGGTCAATAGAATAGTGTTCTATTTTGCGATGATATTTTTTGGGTCGGTGGGAACGATGTTCGGGATGACTTTTTTGGCAACGTCGCAGCTGTCGTCGATGCTGGGCGAAATTCCCCTAATATCGAAATATGCATCGTGGGTTACGTATGTTTTGGGAATGGGCGCCATGACGTGCGTGCTGGCTTCGTTTTACAAGTTTATACCGTGCGCGAAAGTGCGCTGGGCGCCGTCGTTTGTGGGGGCGGCGGTTGTTATGGGGCTTTTGGTCTTGAACAATAAGCTGTCGTTTTTGTACATAAGCTATTTTGTCAGGCAGCAAAATTTCTACGGATATTTTGCGATAGTGGCGGTGGCGATGTTCAGCTTGTACATATTTTGGTTTGTGATATTGGCGGGCGGCCAGATTAGCTATGTTGTGCAGCACCTCGACTTCATATCCGACGACGACGATTGGAACAACATAGGCTGCAACACGCAGCCAATGCTTGAGCTGGCGGTTTATTCGCAGGTGGCTGGAGCGTTTTACAATGACGCGGACAATTCCACTTTGTGGATGATAAGCAGGCGGCTGAGAGTTTCTGAAGCGCTGGCGAAATCCGCGTTGGACAGCCTTGTCGAGAAGGGAATGGTTTGCCGGGTGGACAGGGGGCAGGATTTGTCCGAACTAACATACAAACCGGAATTCTCCCCCGATAAGATTACCGTTGGCGAGTTTTTGAAAAAGGTGGGAGCGGCAAAGGGCGACGACGTATTGTGTGCGGTATTGGTAAAAGAGTCTCCGGCGGTGGAAAAAATCGCGAAGGCGGCGGAGGAATTTTACCGTTCGGGCGAATGTGCAAAAACAATGAGGGAGATATTGTAAATGGACCTGTTTGAATTCAGGGAGGAGTACATAAAAGGGGGGCTTGAGCGCGCGGATCTCGACGAGAATCCGTTTGCGCAGTTTGGGAAGTGGTTTGGGCACGCGTGCGATTGCGGGTTGAAAGAGCCGAACGCGATGGTTGTGGCAACGGCGTCCCCAGACGGCATGCCGAGCGCGAGGGTTGTACTGCTGAAATCGTGGGACGAGCGCGGGTTTGTGTTTTATACAAATTACCACAGCGCCAAGGCCAAAGATTTGGACGCGAATCCGAGGGCGTCAATAGTGTTTTTATGGCTGGATTTGGAAAGGCAGCTTCGCATAAGCGGAAAAGTGGAGAAGGTTTCTACGGCGGAGTCATTGAGGTATTTTTTAAGCAGGCCGTTCGGCAGCAGGCTTGGTGCGTGGGTTTCGCACCAAAGCAGCATAATTACATCGCGCTCGCTGCTGGAGATGCAGTTCGACAAAATGAAGCGGAAATTTGCCGACGGAAAAATTCCGCTGCCGGATTTTTGGGGCGGATACAGGGTTAAGCCCGAGCGTTTTGAATTTTGGCAGGGAAGGGCGAACAGGCTTCACGACAGGTTTGAGTACAATCTGGATGAATCTGATCCATCCGGAAAAAAATGGAATATAGAGCGGCTTGCGCCTTAGTGTCCGCCTTTGAAAAAGAGAGGTTTGTGTGAAAAATTTTGCGTTATCGCTTTTTTTGACTTTGTCGCTTGCAGTCTTTGGCGAGCCTTACTGCGAGCTTAAAGACGGCCTTTTAAAATTGGGCAATTCCAAAATAGAAAGGGCGTACAAGTTCAACGGCGGAGACTTGCTGACGAGCTATGTTTTGGATAAGACTTCGGGCATAAAATGGGAAAGTAAGGGAAGTGTTCCGGATTTTAATATTCCGGGCTCCGAGGCGGCCTCCGGAGCTGAATTTTCAAAGCGTTCTTTTAGGCGCGGAGATGTAGATTTTCTTGAGGCAAGCGTTAGCTTCAAGAAGGGGGAACTTGAGGTAAAAAGAGTTTTGGAGATTGCGGACAATTCGCAGTTTGTAAGCTCGCAAGTATATCTGAGGGGGAAGGCGCGCGGGCTGTTCGCCGGGCGCGGAGGCAGCAAGGCGGATATGAAAAATATGGAGAGGCTTGAGATTGCCTCGGACGGGAGAAAAATGCCTACTCTCGACAGACTGTCACTGAAACGAGGCGTGTGGACCGTGAGGGCGGTGGAATTTTTTGACGTAACCGACCGCAACTATACCCTTGTGCGGGAGTTTTCAGATTTCCCGGTGCGCGCAAATTCATACAGGGGAAACCTGCTTTTTGCCAGGGAGGCCGATTCAAACGCGGGGCTTATATTTGTAAAACATTCTCCGGTAAGCGAAGTGCAGCTTGCGTATCCCGGGGCGGACTTCACCGCGGAAGGCGGGTCTTTCGGGGTGATAGGCTTGGGAGCCGCGGATGCAGACGTGTCTGAAAACGATTGGACGCGCGTTTACGGATGTTCCTTAGGTGTGTTTTCGGGGGGCGATTTAGAGGCTCTTAGCGCGCTTAGGGTGTTTCAGAAAAACGCAAGGGCGGGACGGGCGCAATCCGACGAGATGGTTATGATGAACACCTGGGGCGACAGGGGACAGGATAAAAAAGTTGACGAAAAATTCTGCATTTCGGAAATAGAAAGCGGAGCGCGGCTGGGAATAACGCACTTTCAGATAGACGACGGATGGCAGACAGGGAGAAGCGCAAACAGCGCGTTTAAGGGAGGTTCGTTTAAAAATATCTGGGCTAACCCAAATTATTGGAAACCGAATCCGGCGAAGTATCCGTCCGGGCTGAAGTCCGTCGTGGACGCGGCAAAGAAGGCTGGAGTGGAGCTTTGCCTGTGGTTTAATCCAAGCGTCCAAAACGATTTTGAGGATTGGCAAAAAGACGCCGAAGCCATGATTGAGATGTACAGGCTTTACGGCGTGAAGGTATTTAAAATAGACGGGGTGTCGGTGTCCAGCAAAACCGGCGAGAAGCGCCTGCGCATGATGTTCGACAAAGTGGTGAGCGCAACCAATTCCGAGGCGATTTTCAACCTCGATGTCACTGCAGGGCGCCGCGGGGGATATTTTTATTTGCAGGAATACGGAAACATCTTTTTGGAAAACAGATATACGGACTGGGGAAATTATTTCCCGTTTTCGACGCTTCGCAATGTGTGGATGCTGTCGAAATATGTGCCGCCGGAAAAGATACAGGTTGAATTTCTGAACAAGTGGAGAAACGCCGGCAAATACGGCGGGTCAGTCTTGGCACCGTCGAATTATTCATTTGAATATCTCTTTGCGGTGGCGATGGCGGGACAGCCTTTGGCGTGGTTCGAGGCCACCGGACTTCCAGAGGAGGCCTTTGCGTTGTCGGGGCTTATTGGAGAGTATAAAAAAATAAGCCGGCAATTCCACGGCGGGGTGATTCTTCCCATAGGCGACGAACCGTCGGGATTCTCGTGGACGGGCTTCCAGAGCCTTGTTGACGGCGAAAACGGCTTTGTCTTGATATTCAGGGAGCGCAACGCAAACGCAAAAAAGCGCATAAACCTCTACGGCGGCGAAAACTGCATCTTCGAGTTTAAGCCGGTATTTTCTGGCAGGGGCAAAGCCTTTAATGCTGTGTCCGACGGCTTTGGAGGGGTTGAGTTTTGCATAGATAAAGAGAACGACTTTGTAATGTATTCCTACAAAAGCAAGCGTGTTAAAAACTGACACCGTCCGCGGCGCGGAGGATCTTTTAGGGCCCAAAATTGGAGCTTGGCGGCGCGGAGGGGAGCATTGTCTTGACTGGGGGATTTTTGCATGTAGGGTTGCGGGTAAATAGTGAAAGGAATACGAATTATGTTTACGGGAATTGTGGAAGGCACGGGGTGCGTTGAGTCGTTTGAAGAGAGGCCGGCGGCATGGCTTCTCAAGTTGAGGGTGCCGCGAGACATAGCAGATTCTATGGGCATAGGCGACTCTCTCGCCTGCAACGGATGCTGTCTTACGGCGGTGCATAAAGAGGGCGATCTTTTGAGCTTTGAGCTTTTGGAAGAGACAATTCGCCTCACCTGCTTTGAGGGCGTGGGGAAGGGAAGCCTGATAAATTTGGAGAGGCCTCTGAAGGCTGACGCAAGGCTTGGGGGGCATTTTGTAAGCGGGCATGTTGACGCGCGCGGAAGGGTTGAAGTTTTTGAGCAAAAGGGGAAAAATTATTACTTGAAGGTTGTTTATCCTGAAGAGTTTTCCCGGTATGTAGTCTATAAGGGCAGCATAGCCATAGACGGAATTTCCCTGACTGTGGCTGAGGCGGATGGAAACTCTTTGGCTGTTTGGCTGATTCCGCATACGCTTGAGGTGACCAATCTGAAAGATTGCAATGTGGGAAAACTTGTGGACTTGGAGTTTGACATACTGGCAAAGTATGTTGAAAAGATAGCTTCCGGCCGCCGCGATGATTCCCCGTACCAGCCGCGCGATGTTTAGCAGTTTTTGATGAGGCGCGCCCACCTAAAGTTGTTTGCGCTCGTCCTGTGGCTGGCGGTGGCGCTTGCCGCGTTTTATTGGGGCGGCGAAGTAGAGTTTTCGCGGCAAAGCGGCGACAAGCTCTCACAGATAGAGCCGAAGGTCTGTGAAAAAGTTAGAGTGTGCACGTGGAATCTTCGCAACTACGGCGTTGCGCGGCATTTCGCCGGCGGGAGGTGGAGGGAACATCCAAAACCTGAATCGGAGCGCGCTGAAATAAGAAAAATCCTCAGGCAGATAGACGCTGACATTCTTGTGCTGGAGGAGGTCCAGGACGAATCTTTCCTTATGGATTTGCGCGGCGCGCTGCATGCGGAAGGGCTTTCCTACAAGTATTGGGGAATAGGCGCAAACGAGGCCCCAATGCGGGTGGCGGTGCTCTCAAAAATCGAGCCGGTTGAATTTGTGGACAAATCGCTTGTGACTTTCGCCTTCGACGGCAAAGTGCGCGCTTCGCCGCGCGGCACCTTGGGGGCGCGGTTTGTCTGCGGCGGGGTACCTTGGGCGGTTTACGGCGTCCATTTGAAAAGTAAGTTTGGAGCAAGAAAGGCCGATAGAAACTTTGCCCCCTTCCGCGAGGCGGAACTTTCCGCAGTAATGGCTTCAATTGACAAAACTGAACCAATTCTTCTCTGCGGAGACTTTAACGACAGCGTGTCAGCCTTGGGAAAAATTGCGGCAGAATTGGGCTTAAGCTATATCGAGCAGCGGGACAATTCCGGGCGCCCTTATTCCTATTTCTGGGCGAAAAAAGAGTTGTGGTTCGACTACGACAGGTTCTATGCGAATTCAAAAATGCTTTCCCGCCTAAAAGGCCCGGCGCGCGTTTTAGAGTCTGAAAAGAATTCCGCCAGCGACCACAGGCCCGTTTTCGTAGATTTGGATTTTTCCAGTATGCCGAAAACTTCAAATTAGTCTTTGTCGACGCTGTTTTGCAACATCTCTATTCTGGAAATCAGGATAATCCACATAAGTCCGGCAAATATTCCGAGCGCACATGTGCACACGGAAAATAACTCAAATGCAAAAAGGCCGTCTTCGCTGTCTCTTGTAGCGGACAGCAATATGTAAATTAGAAATGCCAACAGTGCCATTAAGCTTATTGCATACCATACCGATATTATGCACAAATCGAAGCTGCCGATTCTTTTGCCGTGGGCCTTGAGCGTTGATTCTACAATTGCCACCATAACTTTCAGCGGCAAAACCAAGTTTATTATTGGCAACAGAAAGCCGTAGGCCGAAATCGGAGATGCGTACATGAAACTTTTGTCAACCGCAAGGGCGTTTACCGAGGCAGTCTTTATCCACTTATAGCCAATCCTCAGAAGCGGCAATACGGATAGGATAGCAATTAATTTAAGAATGCGGTTTAAGCTGTTGAGTTCGCTATAGGCAATTTCTGCCTGAATGTCCGTTGGGGGAGTGTCGGATATGATGCTTAAAAGCAAATTTATATAATCCGCCGATAGGTATATCTTTATTCCCAACAGCGCCATGACCGCAAATATGCAGACCCTGAAATAAACTGTGGGCCTCTGCATGTGGTACATGTTGTCGCGCACGCTGGATTTTAGAAGGATGGAGCGCACCGATGTGTTTGCCAAAGGCTCCCAAGTTTTTTGGCCACTGCGCCATACAAGGGTGTCTTTGTCTATCTCGCCGTTTTGGTACAAAACTCTAAGGGCCGATTTTGAAACCGGTCCTTTCCTCTTGTTGTCTTTAACATAGTACCACATTCCGCAAAATAATCCGCAAACTACAAGAGATGACATTGGCAAAGTCAAATTAAAACAGGCGGCGGGTAGAGTTATTTGCCGATGCAAAACTCGGAAAATATTTTGTCAAGGACTGCCTCGTTGTCTGTCTTACCCACAATTTCGCCAAGGGCGTCAAGTGCGCAGCGCATGTCCGAGGCCGCAAGCTCCGATGGCGCGTCCATGGCAATTTTCCGCGAAGCTTGCTTGATGAATTCCGTAGCCTTTACCAACCAATCCGCATGGCGCGCGCTAACTACAATATCGTCGGGGGAATTCTTTATGTGGCAGCGCCCTATGAGTTCGCAAAGGGCCCCCTTTAGCTTTCCTATGCCGCGGTTCTCGGTGCACGATATTCTTACGCAGACATAGCCATTAAAAAAAGATTCAAAACTTTCTGGATTGGCTTCGGGAAGATCGCATTTATTGAGCGCTACCACGGTGTTTTGCACATTCATTCCCTTCTTTGCGGCGTCCGGAATTGCGTCAGTTGCCGAATCCAGAGTTGCGTCGATTGTCAATATGCGAATGTCCGCCGAG
>CASEFZ010000001.1 GCA_949287395.1 uncultured Verrucomicrobiota bacterium | reverse complement strand
TACTCCGCAGGCTTGTCTTCGGATTTTGGAGCCTCCTCAGACTTGCTGGCCTGCACGGAAGAAGGCTGCGACACCTTTTTTTCCTCTTCGTTCATGGCGTCGCGTATGTTATCCTCTATTTCAGAGGTCGCCTTCTTAAACTCCCTTATCGATTTTCCCAATCCCCTTGCCAACTCGGGAAGCCTCTTTGCCCCAAAAAGAAGCAAAAACACTATCAATATCAAGATCAGCTCCTGATAACCTATTCCGAATGCCAAAACACTATTCATATTTCTTTTAGTCTATGTTTTTTATTTGTGGTTTAATGAAGAGCTGGCCCGCGTGTCCGCGCGCCGCCGCCCAGAACCCACGCTTTCTTCCTTAGATTGGTCATCCTCCAGAGACGGAGCGCTGTTCATTAGCTGCCTTGCCTTATCGGCAATTATGTCCGACGTTTTAAGCTCTTTGGCAAAATCTGTCAAGCTTGAACGGTAAAGTTCCTCGTCGCCGTCATAGAGCGCCTCGTATATTCTGCCAAGCGCCACTAATGCGTTGTGGTACACCGGGTTGGACTTCGACAAAGCCACCTTTAACTCAAATATCCTATTTGCCGTCAACTCCTCCAGGCCTTCTTCGTCGCGCCTTTCAAAAAGCTGCATACCCGAAAGACCCTCCACCTCCCCGTTTTCTTTGATAAAGGGAAGAATGGCCAGGCGCTTTATTTCATCCCGCGTTGTCTCCATAGATTGGATTCCCCCCAGTTTGGAATATATCATTGCCGTAACAACAGTCTGCCACCGCATGTCAACATCTTCGGGAGAAAGCCCCAAGGTGTCGCACAAAATTAAATATTCGTCCTCCGCCGAAGCGTTTTTGGCTATCAAATTCTTAAAAAAGCGCGGGAACTTAACCCCGGTAAGCTCTTTTAGTGCTTCCAAATTCCAGTATGCATGCGCCTTGGAGAGCTCAATATCTGCAACATTTCCCCTCTCAAGTCCAAAAATTTTCTTTGCGCTTTCCGGTTGCGAACGCTCGGCCAAGCGCGCCATATCGTTTACCACACCAAAACGCAAGCGCTGCTCCAACGCCGATTCAAAGGCCAGCTCAAGCCAATACGGAAGATTTTTCATCCCCTGCGCCCCACCAAAATACTGGGCCACCGCGCGCAGCGCCCCTCCGCTGACAAGCCTGCAAAAACTTGTAAGATCCAAATTTTCGTCCCATTTTGCCGACAACACAACGGCCCCATTATCGAAAATTTGCGCCCCCACCTTGCCGCCGCCGGCCAAGTCTGAAGTTAAAATTCTAAGCTCAACCTGCTGTAAAGCCGGCAATTTTGCATCCTCGAAAAAATAGCCCTTAACCAGATTTCCGCATTCCTTAAGCACCGGTACCACTCTTGAAAGGGCCTGCGAATCGTCCGAAAACACCTTAAAGAACGAATCCCTGTATTCGTACACTTGCTGCTTGCTTAGACTCTTTATGTCTATCTCCTTGCCGTCGGGCCCGATGAGCGGCTCGGGAACATAGTGGCCATTTATAAAATTTTTCGAAGTGTCCACGGGAATAAATTTTTGCCGTTTCCGCGCAATTCCAGGCGAAGCCTTCTCAATAGGGTTAACTTCTCCGCCAACATCTTTTTTATCGGATGCCTCGCCTTTAACAGATGCTCCGCTTTTAGCGGCCGTCTCTTCCCCACTTGTTCCGCGCGCAACAGAGGGTAGATCTTTCGTTGGTACTTTTGGCTTTGAAATTTGCCCCTGCTCTTTGCCTACGCCAAAATCCCCGCTCTGTCCCGCGCGCGGCAAACTCTCCTTTCCCGGCGCCGATGGACGCCCCTCTATGGGGAGAATTTCCGGCTCTTTCATGACGGACGGCTTAAGCTCGGCACGCCTTTCTAAAACTTTTTCGGGCTCACCCCGGTCCCCGGGGATAGGCTCTATTTTTTCAACTTTTGCCTCTGCTTTGAGGGATTTTTTTATAAGTTCCTCTTCCGATTGCACCGCCTCGTCTATGGCAGAGACAACACTTCCGTGCATTTTTTCGCGCCCCGACATTTGCTCCCTATAGCGGGCAATCGTTTTACCCATATCCACACTTGCATCCACAACCGTGCCGGAGGCAATTTTTCCCGCAGCGGCATCGTCGGCCACCTTTTTGGCCAAGGCAATTTTCTCGCTTAGAGACATCTCTTTTGCACCGGCAAAAAATGGCAGCGCGCAGAAAATCAACGCAAAAACTGCACTTAAGGCTAATCGCATTTCTTTAGGAAAACACATTTACTTCCCACCTTCAACTCCAAAGCTCCCGAGAAAAACGCGTCTATGCGTTTTTTTAGGAACGCAGAGGCCTCGTAATGCGACAGAAGTTTCCTTGCCCAGGCTTTTGCAAGCGCTACCGGAACCCTTCCCGCCCCAAAATACGCCTCTTTTAGATTTAAGGAACTATCAACGCAAAAACTCAAAAAGAATACTCTGTTTTCGCCGAAACCGCCCAAACAGACCGGAACTGTGAACGCCAGCGCGTCTTCCCCAATAATTGAGAAAGACGGAACCGCCGCAAAACTTCCCCCCGTTCCATACCGCGCCGTCAAGCCGTTTATATTTTTGGAGATGTCCCCGCCGTCAATGGCAATGTCCCGGGACTGCGCCGATTCAAAAAAATTCGCCAAGTCAAAGGCAGAGTCATCTTCCAACTTCAGCCCGTATGGCGGCTTTCCAAAAAAGCCGAAAAACACAAACGCGCAAAGCCCCCCAAAGAGCGCGAACAACGCGTATGACACCCCTACCTTAAACGCGGCCAAAACAGCCAATAGGAGCCTATTCGGACTATTTCGCATACTTTAGCGACGTGCGTTCAATGCCCAATCTGCAAGTTTGCGAAGCCGGGAAGATCTGTTGGGCCGCCAAATAAAAGTTTAGCGCACACGCATTGTCGCCCGCTGCCTCCGCCTTTTGGGCGTCGTTTAAGGCTTTCACGTAATCCGAAACTTCCGGGGCCAGTTCCGCCTGGAAGCGCGCCAACTCCACGTCTTTGGCATCTATGTTTTTTGCGTTCTCAAGTATGTCCCAGGCAAAATACGGGTTTTTCTGTTTCGCCATTTCTTTTGCCTGCGCAAGCATTGCATCTATTCTCCCAACATCCGAAACGGCCTTGCGCAGGTTCGCAAGCCGCTCTTTGTCGTTGCGGAGCGCCAGACCAAACTCCGGAGCCTCCGCGGCTATGTCCCGATAGTTTTTCCTCTGCCACAATTCGTCGAATTTTCTCTCGTAGATTATGGACCCGGTCGAGAGCCCTACCAATTCGTTGTTTAAAACCTCTATCTTAGGATTCAGCGGCCAAGCCTTCATTGCCTCGGATATCGAAGCCTTGACCTGCTCGGTGTCGTTTGAGGCGGCCGCCTGCTTTGCCGCAAGCAAATGCATGTCGCTGGCGCGCTTTGCGGTGCGCACTTTCGACAAAACTTCCGTCGCCGGAAAGTCGGGGGCGTCGGTCTGCATCTCTGTTAGAATTTTTTCTATGCCGTCCCAATCCCTCGATTCGGACAACTTTTTCATCGTCACAACATTTTTGTAAATCTTGTGCAACACCCTCCTTTTCGAGGAGTCGAAAACCTGCAGAACAGGGTCGAATTCGCCCAAAACGAAAGTTTCCTGAAGACGCTCCAACGCCCCGAAGCGATCCCCCGAATCGTACAGCGAATTTACCGCATTCATACCGTTTTTGATGTCGTGGCGCGCCTCGTTTGCCAATCCCTCGACCATGTCGATATTTGGGGTAAACTGCGAAAGCGGAACCATCTGGGCCAGTTCCTTTTCACCAACCTGCATGTTCTGCACTTTGCCGCGGTATATGTGCCGGTAGAACATTGAAGCCAGCTGCGCCGCCTGGAATTTGCGCTCTGTCAGAAACATCACTATCTGTGACTGATAAAACAGCACAGCTTTCAACGCCACAGCCTCTCTCTCGGCCGTGGACAGCGCAAGCTTCGCCTTGCTCTCCTGCAGCTCAACCAACCGCGCCGCTATCTCCGCCGCGTGCTCCGACTCGTTCTTTCTAACCGCGCGCTGCTTTACGGTAAGGCCCGACAAATTGGAACGCTTTGCGTTTTCCGCATAAATCGAGTGCGCCTTCGCGTAGAACTTATCCGCCTGAACCTTTAAAATATCGTCAAGCTCGTTTCTCTTTGCCGCGTCGTATTCATCTTTCATTCTCCACGATGTATAGACGCAATTGGCTATCTGAACACACATGTCGCTGTCAAACGGATATTCCGCCGCATCGAATAGCCTGTTCCAAGCGTGGCGCAATGTGTCGTCGGAAATGTCGTCGTTCGAAGCCGATAAGAGCGAGGATATTTCAGCCAAGATTGCCTGGTAAGAGTTAAAATCCTTCACATCTGTATCCATTGCAAGGTAGCGCTCGAAACGCGACCTCACAAGTTTGCTGTCGCCTATATTAAAATTTTTGCCTTTCCACGTGAGCGTCCCGCTGTCGATGTCGAAAGAATCCGTTTTTACGTCAAAAACCTTATCTATGTTTTTATCGATAAGGCTGCTTTCCAAAAGGCCCCTCGGCTGAGCCGGAGCCGCCTTCCCCGAAGCTGCCTGCTGCACCGGAGCAGCCTGGGAAGTTCCCGGCATTCCCATTCCCTCAAAAAGTCCGGCAGGCTGCGCAAGCGCCGCAAGAGCCGCAAAGCCAAAAAGTGTTGTTAGCCAAATTTTCATAGCCTACTAGTATTTTTCCATCGATTCCACTATAACCCTGCCGTCTCTGTCGATTTTGACAACCATGTTATAGCGCCTGTTGGTTGAAATATTTTCTTTTATAGTCCTTGGGACCAGCACCGCCAAACGCGACATCCCGTCCGCCGTCTTTACCACAATCAAGCGCCCGGTTTCGCCCAAATCGGCAAGCTGCCTGTCCGGCTGGGCTTTCAGCATGTATGTGTTCCCGGAAAGATTTTTCGGCGCGCTTATATAGGCCGCATAGGAAAAATCTTCCAATCCCGAAACGGAGCGTTTTTTTGCGTAGACCAAGGAAAGCGCTATTGCTATTGCGGCAAGCGGTATCGCCAAAGCTATCAATATGGGGGTATATTTGGATTTCATCGCCATGCACTCAAACACAGTCCGGGACACCCGCCGAACTGAACTTTGTTTCGGACATTTTCAATATATTCGGCGGACTTTCAAGCTTATTTAAACGTCCTTGCCCGCCGGCGAAAAAATTGAAGACTACTCTTGAATTTCAATAGTTTCAGGAACGGAAAGTATTGGGTCCTTCCCGTTTTCCCATTTAACCCTTATGTCTCCCTGAGGCGTCGGCCAAACTATGGACATCTCTTTTTCAAAGAGATTTGGCTTTATTGACACTTTTTTCCAAGCGGGCGCCGTTTGCTTTACGCCCGAAAATATTTTCGGGAGAATGTATACCGGATGGGCCGACCACGCATGGCTGTGGGAGGCGCCTGCCGGATTGTAATTTTCGAAGGTGCTGCCGTATTCCGCCATGGGGGCCCAGCGCCTCAAAATGAAATTATAAACCTCTTTTGCGTGTCCCTCGTCAATCATCTGTTCCAAAACGTAGGCTACCCAGTAAGAGGATGGTTCAGCATTTATTTTTCCGCCCGCCAAATATGGAAGTATCATCTCCTTTTTAGCTTTTTCAAAATTCAGGCCGTCCAAGGCGCACATTCTGCCCAAAATCTGCATCTGTATGGACGTATTTGGGTTCAGCGAGCCGTCCGGCAAAATGCCGTCGTGCAAAAGGCCCTCCCTGTCAAGCAGGTTTTTCTTTATTGCCGCCCTTATCTTATCCGCCTTAAGCTTGAAATTAGAGGCGTCCTCCGCGAATCCCTCAGCCTGGCAAAGAGCATGCATACGTTCCAACGCGTAGAGAAGCCACATGTTTAGCAGGCCCGGCTCCCCGTTCTTTTGTATGTTTGTCCAATCCAAAAAAAGCCAATAGCGCGGGTCAAAGACCACTAAGCCGGTTTCCGGATTTGTGAAATTGTCAAAATACGACAGTATTGAATTGACCACATCCTTGTGCTGGACATAGGCGTCTGCCGAGCCCGTCTGCCAGTAGTAATCCCAAATTGTGCATATCCATATTAGTGAGAAATCCGGCAATATGCAATTGTGCGCTATTGTAGGGGCGTGTCCGTAGGTCAAGCCCTCGGGGATTCTCTGCCCGGCTATTATTTTAATTCCGCGCCTGAGCACGCTTGGATCCGCACATATAAAAAACGTGTTTTTTGCTTGGACGCGCGCGTCGCCCCACCACTGGGCCTGTTCTCTCCAAGGGGTGTCAACGTAGGCGTCAAGCGTGCAAATTCTTTGCGTGTGCCTTGAGGCGTCCCATATCGAATTAGCCAACGCGTTGGAAGATTTAAAACTGCCCCTTTCCCGCATGAAGCAGTACGAATTTCTGAGCTTGGCGGTTATCTTGAGTTCCGAATCCGCGTTTCCCCTCACGCGTATGAGCATATAGCGGAACCCCGAAAGTTGGAAGAATTGGTGTTGCTGAGCCCCAGGCCTGCAAATAAGCCTGTTTGAGACGGCCGGAATCGAGGAGTTGTTGTCGTAGTTATTCCTCAGCGTCCCGTCGGGAAGCAGAGTTTCTTCCATGAGAATATCCACTATTTCCCCGCCCTTTGCGCCCTCTATTTCAAGTATGGGAAAGCCCACATTCACCCTGCCGAAATCGACCATCGCCGACCTTGTCATGCCGGCGGGAGTTTTTTCAAAAACTATTTCCTTCGCAGATTCCTCTTTTGCCTCTATTTTTTCCGACTTCTTTTCAATTTCGTAAAGCTCATTCAAATTTCTGTATCTTTCCGAAGAATTTTCGCTTTTGCCGACACTTCTGGAAACGACCTTTTTCGCATCGATTACAAAATGCTCCATCAGCGGAATGCCCCTCGGCTCAAGCATATCCATCGGCATGCAATTAAAGGGTTTGCCGCCGCCGGCCCTCCCCCAGTTTGAATCGTCAAAATCCGGCTTTTCCCAGCCGTAGGGGCCTTCCCTAAAATCGATGTGTTCCTGGTTGTTCATCTGGAAGGACTGCTGCGCGGTGTCTCTGGAACAGCTCTTCTGCCGCATAGTTCTTACTCCGTCCCGCGAAGTGACAATTTTGCCGCCTCCCAAATCCAAAGCGAAGAGCACGCCAGCCCACCCCTGTGAAAGATACTGAAAAGTTCCCCTGCCCGCGTTGTATGCGCGCACCGCCAGGACATTTTTGCCCTTCTTCAAATACTTTGCCACGTCTATTTCATCATAGGGCCAAGAACGCTGGTACCCGCGCGCGGGGCCGGCATTTACGTATTCGCCGTTTATATACAGTCTGTAAGCCTGGTCTGCCGTTATGTAGAGTCGGGCGCTCTCGGGAACGCTGTCGAGAGTAAAAGTTTTTCTGAACAGCGCAAAAGAGTTTGCTATGTCTTCGCCAGGCATGCTGTGGTTGTTTCGCGGATCATTCCTCACCGCCGGCCATATCCACCCAGCCTTTTTTATCGCATCGGGAACGGATTTGTACTTTTCCTTATTCGGAACAAATTCTCCCGCAAATATTGATCCGCAAAAAACGAACACCGCGCCTGCCGCCGCAAGCCTTTTCAATAACTCCCCTCTCATAAATCCTCATTTTCCTCAAAAGGCCCCTTAGTGTCAATATAATTCAAAAATAACCCAATATAACCAACATTTTACAGGGCAAAAGTTGTTGACTTTTGCAAGACTAACTAAAAGCTTTGCCCAATGGACGAGTTTGCCGCACACCTCATCATTTCCAACGACGCCTTTATAGCCGCCACCCGCGCCTCCGAACTCTTTTCCGCCCTTTCAGCGGACGTCGCCGACGAAACTTCGAAAGAGATCATTGACGCCTCGTCGTCAAAAGCCGACGACGCCATAAGCGCCATAGACTCCTCTATGTCCGCCGCCAGAACTTTTTCGCTTTTCGGGGGCAAAAAAGCCGTATGGTTAAGAAATGTAAATTTTTTGTCCGACGGCGCATTGGGGAAATCCGAGAGCTTGGAAAAAAAGCTTGAAGAGCTTGTGGAGTTTCTTTCGGGTTTGCGCGCCGACGAAGTTGCCTTTGTCATAAATGCATCTCCGGTCGACAAGCGAAAGAAATTTTTCAAGCAGATACAAAGCGCTGCCGAAGTCGAGGACCTCTCCTTTAAGGACCCCGCAGGCGGATGCTTAGCCTTTGTAAAGGCGAAGGCAAAAGAAATTGGAATTTCGCTTGGGGACGGCGCTGCGGAAGCCCTTGTTGCGATGGTTGCCGCCGACTCCAGAATGGCCCTAAGCGAGCTTTTAAAGCTTGCAAACTACGTAAATTACGCCCGCCCATTAACCGAAGAAGACGTTTTCTGCATGGTTCCCATATTCGGCGCAGGAGACTTTTTTGACATATCCAACGCCTTTTCGTCCGGCGACCTGCAGGCTTGTCTCTCCTCTCTGAGGCGGTACTTTTTCGCCAATAAAAACGCCTCTGCCAGGCCCATTATATCCACGCTTCAAAAGAAGAACTCCCTCCTTATACAAATTCGCTCCATGCTCGACTCAAAGCTGCCCCTGCGCGCGCGCGGCGGCGTTGACGACGCCCGCGAAAAATTTTCCGATAGTTATTCTTTCAGCTTAAACGACAAAAACAGCTTCAATGTGTTTTCCCAGAATCCGTGGTACCTTTCAAATAAGCTGATTCCCGAAGCCGAAAAGTTTTCCCTCAAGCGCCTATTGGATTTTCAGCTCTATTTCATAGACGCTTTCCGCGCCCTCATAGACCGCGGCGGAGACGACGAAGCCGTCATGCGCGACCTCTTTGTAAGGTGCCTCTCCAAATAATTTTTCCAATCCGGCGCGCTTTTTTCGGCTGCGCACTTTTCGCGCCTCTTACTTGTCCGACAATTCCAGCAAAACCGGGCAATGGTCGGAACCGCCCACCGTGTCGCAAATTGAACATTCTTTTATTTTTCCAAGAATGTCCGGAGAGGCCAAAAAGTAGTCTATTCTCCACCCCACGTTTCTTGCGCGCGCG